>JAPPGP010000034.1 GCA_028821395.1 Defluviicoccus sp. | reverse complement strand
TCCGCGCCCCGCGTCCTCGAGCAGCGTCCGGACGCCGGGGCGGAGGATCACGCTGAGCTCCCTCCGCCGGGCCGGAACGCCGTTCGCCAGCGTGACGCTGGCGTCGAGGCCGCCGCCCATCGCCCTCGCCTGCCCCAACCGGTGGTCCAACATCGCCGGCAAGCCCAGGAGGAAGACCGACATCACACCAACCGGGCAAGTCCTCGGGGCAGGTCGGCAGGACATTTGCCACGGCGCATGTGCGGTGAACAGCGCGTGCTTCTACTTCAATCGAATGGGGACCCCCTCCCTGGGGAGGGCGACGAACCACAACGTGCGGACTAGCATTGGTTGCAGGGAGGAGTGTGGTCGCGGTAGGTCGGACGGGCGATTTCGAGGACAGAGCGGCTCGGCCGGAATGGTTTCGGGGCCGAGCGGGCCGCATTGCCAAGGCAGCGCGGTAATTTTCGCCCGGTTCGACGAGAGGGAATGCTGCCGAGACCACGCTACCGGGGCGACGGCTTACTTCAAGGACGCAAGGACACCGAAACAACCCGGCGAGACGGCCGCGTCATGAACCAGCAAGATTTCTACGAGCGCATCCTGGCATCGCTGCAGGCGGGTGTGTTCGACGATGCGCGGTGGCCGGCAACCTCCGGCCTCCTGGACGAGTTCTGCAGGACGAAAGGCAACGCCCTGGCAATCGGGGGCGGGGCCACGTCGGACCAAGTCCGCGTCTTCTTTGCCCAATTCTGCCGTCGCGGACAGCACCTTGTGGACCTCCAACGGGAGTATTTCGAGACCTACTACGCCGTGGATGAACGCGTTCCACGCATCAGGAGACTGCCCGACAGTCAGCTGACGCCCATCCCTTCGCTCCTGACCAAGGAGGAGCGGAAGAATTCGCCGGTCTACAACGAGCTGACGCCGCGCACGAATACCCAGAACGGCCTCACCGTGCGCCTCGACGGACCCGACGGTTCGCACATTGTCTGGACGATCGGCGACCCCGTTACCGGCGACGGCTGGTCGTCCGCCCAGGTCCGAAAGATCGAGTGGTTCCTGCCACATCTTCGGCGGTTCGCGCGGATACGCCAAGCGCTGGTCGATGCGAAGGCGCTGGGTTCGTCGCTGGTCGACCTGCTCGGCAACATCAGGCTGGGCGTCGTTCAGCTCGACCGGCGCGGACGGGTGATAGAGGCAAACGATCGGGCCCGCGCAATCCTGCGCAAGGGCGACGGCCTGCTGCATGGGGACGGCATTTTACGCGCTTCGCTGCCCCGGGATGACGCGCAACTCCAGAAATTGCTGGCCCGGGCACTGCCTTTCCCAGGAGGGTCCGGAGTGGGCGGTTCGATGATGGTGAGCCGCGAGCACGCGGCATCACGCCTCGTCCTGCACGTGAGCCCCGTCCACGCGGACGGGATGGAACCGCATAAGAGCCGCCTCGGCGCTCTGGTGCTGATCGTCGATCCGGCGCAACGACTGCGGGTCGACCCGGACCGGTTGGCGGCCGTCCTCGGCCTGACGCCGGCGCAGAGTCACGTTGCGGCCTCGCTGGTCGAGGGAAAGTCGATCCGCGACATCGCGGTCGAGAGCGGGCGAAGCCCGACCACCATCAAGTGGCACATCAAGCACATCTTCGCCAGGCATGGCCTCTCCCGGCAGGCGGACCTGGTACGGCTGGTGGCGTCGCTCGCGGATGCTCCGGACATGCGGCGCTGACCTCATCAAGGGTCGCGTGGCGACTGCTGCGCGCCGAAGACAAGGCCGAATTCCGGAAATAGTTGTCCGACCCCCTCCCCGGGGAGGGCGGCAGGACACCCGCACGAACTGGCGCGGATGCGGCAGCAGGCGTTCGATCACCTCTACCCGCTCGGAAGTCGCACTTCCCCGCCTGCGCGGTTGAGCCGGTAAGGCGGCCGAAGCGGCGGCGGGCGAGCCGAAAGGACTTTCGGCAGAAAAATTTCTTGCCAAACCCCCTCCCTGAGGTGGGCGGCAGGCGGCGCGATTTTTCCTAGTATCGCCCCATAACGAGCCGGCAGCGTCAACGGTGCCAAGCCTTGGCGGATGTTGAGCGCGCTTGTCAGGCGGTAAGGCGCGGACTGGCATTGCAGGCCGGGCGGGCCGGTGGAACCAGATCGCTGTCGCGTCTCCGGCCCGAGCATCTTCGGGTCGATCCCTACCGGTGCGAGGAAGCAAGTTGGTGGCATGAAGAACAAGACGTCGGAGGGGAACCGCGACGCCGGGCTGGATCCCAACGCGAAGATCCGCGTGCCACTCGCCACAGGCCTTGGCGCGCAACTCGCGATCCATGTGCTGCCCGGTGTCGTGCTCATTCCGACGGTGGTCTTTCGGGCTGCGGGTGCGCCCGACCCAGCGCTGGTTTGGGCCGTGTTCGCCTCGGTCGTGATCTGCGGCGTAATCGCGATTCTGCAGGCGCAAAGGCTCGGCCGGATCGGCGCAGGCTACATTCTCGCGACCGGTACGGCAGGGGTCAGCATCTCGGTTGCCGTCGCCGCTCTGGATCAGGGTGGCCCGGCGCTGCTCTCGGCCCTCATGGTAGCGCTCGCGCTCTGCCAGTTCGCATTCTCTGCACGGCTGTCCCTGTTCCGGCAGATCCTGACGCCGACCGTGACTGGGACTGTCTTGATGCTGACCCCGGTGACGGTCATGCCGGTCATCTTCGAACAATTGGGGAACGTGCTGGAGGGCGCGGCACCGGTCGGCGCGATCCTCAGCGCAGGCACCACTGTGCTCGTCATCGCCGCGATCGTGCTCAAGGCGGACCGGGTGACGCGTCTCTGGGCACCGATCATTGGGATCGTGGCGGGATCGGCTGTCGGCGCGACCTTCGGCCTCTACGATGTCGAGCGCATAGCGAGTGCGCCGTGGATCGGAATTCCGCCTCCCGCATGGCCCGGTCTGGGGTTCGAATTCCGCCTCGAGTTCTGGGCGCTCCTCCCGTCGTTCGTGTTCATCGCGTTCGTATGCACCATCCAGACCGTCAGCGGTGCAGTTGCGATCCAGCGCGTGTCCCGGGCTCAGCGTCGGGCCGTGGACTTCCGAGCCGTGCAGGGGGCGGTGACGGCAGACGGGCTGGGCAACCTGCTGTCCGGGCTCGCCGGCACGATGACGCTGGGGTTCCGTCCGAACGGAACCACGATGGTGGAGATCACCGGTGTGAGTTCACGACGCATCGGCGTCGCCTTGGGAGCGTCTCTAATCGGCATCGCCCTGTCCCCAAAGGTGCTTGCTGTCGTGCTCGCAATTCCCGGACCCGTCATCGCTGCCTTCATCACCATCACGATGGCAACCATTTTCGTCATTGGCATGAAGCTCATAGTGCAAGACGGCATGGACTACCGCCAGGGGCTGATCGCCGGGCTGGCATTCTGGCTCGGGACCGGCTTCGAGGGCGACGTGATCTTCCCCGAGTGGGTTGCGGGCTTCGCCGGCGGATTCCTTTCAAACGGGATGGTGGCGGGAGGGCTCGCGGCTCTGCTCTTGACCTTGCTGGTCGAGCTGACGAAACCGCGGCGAAGCCGCATAGAGCTCGACCTCGATCCCTCGGCCCTCCTTGCGATCCGCGAGTTTAACGGTGCCCTCGCGACCCGCAACGGATGGGACGCGGACATGCAGAACCGGCTGGACGCGGCGAGCGAGGAAACGCTGCTCACACTCCTGAGCCAGGACGAGGAGCGGGAAGACGTGCAGCATCGGCGACTTCGCCTCGTCGCGCGGCGCGAGGGCGAGGGCGCGCTGCTTGAGTTCGTCGCCGCAGGGAGAGAGGAGAATCTCGAAGACCAGATTTCAATTCTCGGCGAGGAGAACGCCGAGAGCGCCATCGAGCGTGAGGTGTCGCTTCGCATGCTGCGGCATCTCTCGTCTTCTGTGCGCCATCAGCAATATCACGACACCGATATCGTGACGGTGCGCGTCGATCCAGCCGGGGCTGGTTCGAAACGGCGGTCATGAGCGTCTGCCGCGCCAGAAGATGGCGCGGTTCCCTATTACCTTGCCCGACAGGGCCCATTGCAGAAGGAGAAAGCGATGTACTATAGCGTCTTCGCCACCGACAAGCCCGGAGCTGCAGGTGTGCGCAACGAAAACACCGAGTCGTTCCGCGCGTACCTCGACAACCACCCCGACCATCCCAACGTAGTTCGGCACATCGGCGGTCGGATTCTCGGCGATGACGGAGAGACCGTCATGGGGCTGATGATCGTGATCGAGGCACCCTCGCTTGAGGAGGCGCGGGCATTCGTCGCGGACAGCCCCTACGGCCAAGCGAATATGTTCGAGGATCTTCGTGTGCAGCCGTGGGACTGGATCACCGGAAGCCCGGGCTAGCAACATCCGGGCCGAGGCCGGGTCTGGGGGCAAGCCCAACACCCTCCCGGACCCGACCTCGACGATCCTCATTGCCCACGGTGCAGTTGAGGGTGCGCTGAGCCCTTCTGCGCGCGGCGCGGTCAGGAAGGTCGTGGTTCGCCAGCGGCAAAAGGCCGGGCCGTGCCTCGACGAGCCGGAACGTTGGCTGCAAACGCAACCGCCGAAGATCTCCGCCACGACCCCACATACGGCGGCGATCCGCCATGCGCTGATGCGGAGTTCCAATCTCGGTCGAGCGCGCTTGTACCCATATGGTTTCTAGAGCGTTTTCCGAGCATTTACAGTCGTATTCTGCGGCAGTGAAGTAGTTTTGGCACTCGTTCGGGATGTAAGTGCTTACAGCCTGGGCGACGGCCTTGTCGAGTTCGCCGAGGGTGCGGGCGGCGCGGCGCTTGAGGCAGGTCTTGAACTTGGTGAACGCCATCTCGATCGGATTGAGGTCGGGGCTGTAGTGCGACAGGAAGCGGAGTTCGGCGTCGGCGGCTTGGATGGCCTCGCGCACCGCGGCGCCGCGACGTGACTTTGCGCCGGCGTGAGGTCAAGGATGTCCTCATCGGCATTGATTGGGCCGAAGTTGAGAGGAATCAGGATCTTCCCCCTCACCTTCGGATACCGACCAAGCAGGCACACCAGTGCGTCTTGGCCGGCTCGAAGCCGGCAATATCCCGCGCCCTTCCTCGAAGCCCTTTGGAAGAATGCAGGAAGTCTTTGATATTACGGACAAAATAGTGCTGTTTCGGTGCTCCCCGAGTGATGCTTAAGACCTATAAAGGTTAAAGCGAAACATTGTCCCGAAACGGTACTATTTCTCGGCCATCGGAAACGACGTTACAACGCGCGCGCCCTGATCCGCATCGCCGCGCTGCGCCGCGCGAGATAGGCGACGCCGCCGCCCAACGCCGCGGCCAGCAGGGTGAGCGGGGATTCCGCGCCGAGCCAGATGGTCGAGCCGCCGACCGCGATCGCCGCGGCGAAGTAGAACAGCGCGAGGCCGATCCTGGCGATGCCGCCGTCGCCCCAGGTGATCACCGCCTCGGCGATCAGGAAGCCGGCGGCGAGCGCGGTCAGGCTGACATAGACCACCGCCACCCAGCTCCCCTCCATCACCAGCGCCGGGTTGAACGCCCACAGGAAGGGCAGCAGATAGGCGGCGGCGGCGAGCTGCATGCCGACCAGCCCGGTGCGCCACATGTCGGAGCCCGCGATCCCCGCCGCCACCATGCTGGCCACCGCGACCGGCGGGGTCAGCATGCTCAACAGCCCGAAATAGAACAGGAAGAGATGCGCCGCCATCGGCTTTATGCCGATCTCCACCAGGGCGGGCGCGATCACCGTGGCGAGGATGATGTAGACCGCCGCCGTCGGCATCCCCATGCCGAGGACGATGGAGACCAGGGCGGTCACCACCAGCATCCAGAAGATGCCGGCGCTCTGACCGAGCTCGGCGAGGATGATCGAGAGCTGGAAGGCGAGCCCGCTCGCGTTCAGCACCCCCATCACCACCCCCGCCCCGCCGGCGATCAGCATCAGCGGCAGCAGGTTCTCGCCCGAGCCGAAGATGAAGTCGCTCCATTCCGCGCGGCTCGGCAGGCGCCGGCTCTTCAGGATGAAGAGGAAGAGCAGCGAGGCGGCGGCGTACATCGCCGACAGGCCGGGGTTGTAGCCGAGCCCGAACAGGAAGTAGAGCAGCACGGCCAGCGGCAGCAGGAACACCCAGCCCGACAGCAGCACCGTGAACACCCGCGGCAGCTCCGATTTCGGCAGGCCGAGCAGGCCGAACCGCGCGGCGATGGCATCGACCTGGAGGAACAGCACCAGGTAGTAAAGCGCCGCCGGGACCGCGGCCGCGATGACCACGTCGATATAGGCGACTTCAAGGAACTCGGCGATGATGAAAGCGGTCGCCCCCATGACCGGCGGCGCGATCTGGCCGCCATTGGAGGCCACCGCCTCGATGCCGGCGGCGTAGCGCGGCTCGAACCCGGTGCGCTTCATCATCGGGATGGTGACGATCCCGGTCGACATGATGTTGCCGACTGCCGAGCCCGAGATCGTGCCGAAGGCGCTGGAGGCGACGACCGCGACCTTGGCCGGGCCGCCCCGGCGATGGCCCATAAGCCCCATCGCGAGGTCGGTGAAGAACCGCGTCGCGCCGGAGACCTCGAGCAGCTTGCCCAAGATGATGAAGGCGAGCACGAGCTCGGTGACCACGCGCAGCACCAGCCCGGGGATGCCGTTGTTGTCGGCGTAGAGGTAGAGCACCGTCTTGGTCGGCGGGAAGACCTCGGCCTCCAGCGCGCCCGGCAGCGCGTCGCCGAAATAGGCGTAGACGATCATCACCCAGACCAGGATCGTGATCACCTTGCCGCAGGCCTTGCGGAGCGCCTCCATCATGGCGAGCACGGCGACCACGCCCGGCACCCACTTGTCGGGCGTCCGGTCCGCCATGCCGACGATCCAGTCCTCGAAGTTCCACGACATCCAGAACCACGCGGCGAACGAGACCGCGGCGAGCGCGATCTCAAGCGCCCCCGCCCGGGCGCCGTAGGGGTATTTCAGATAGGCGGCGGCGATCGACAGCCCGAGGACGACGCCGATCGCCTGCTGGAAGGTGAAGGCGAAGCCGATCCGGTCGGCGACCGCGAAGATCCAGAGGATCCCGATGATCGGCACCGCGCCGAGGCAGGCGCGCAGCAGCAGCGCCGTCAGCCGCTCCATCGAGCCGCCGAACCCGCGCAACGCCCCGCCTCGACTGCGGCGTCGGCTTACTTAACCATGCTCAGGACTCTGGCCTGGCCGGCATCGTGCTCGGCCGTCCACAGCCCCGCCTCCTTGTAGTACTTGATCGCCCCCGGGTGGTAGGGCATCGCCGTGTTGGCCGGGGCGAGCCCGTCCTGCGGCGTGCCGCGCAGCGGCCCGTAGTCCTTCTGCAGCTTCTTCCAGTTGGTGTGCAGCGACCTGGCGAGCCTGTAGGCGTCCTCGTTCCCCACCTTGGCCGCCGAAGAGTTGAGATAGGAGTCGAACGCGGCGATGGTGATCGGATCTCGGACGAAGGGGAAGCGCTTGCTGGGCTTGACCTTCAGCGTGTACAGCCCGGCCATGCCCTTGGCGAGCATCTCGTTGTTCGCCAGCTTCCCGAGCGGCAGGATGCGGAGCCCGCCCGGCACCGTCGCGTGGGTCTTGCGCATCGCCGGCATGGCGAGCGCGACCGTGGTCGCGGCGGCACGGTCCTCGACCACCATGTTGATGCCGTTGACCACGCCGCCCGAGTCCACCGGGTCCACGTCCTTCGTGGTCAGGCCGGCGGTCGAGAGCAGCGTCGCGTTGGCCTGGGCGAGCGAGACGTTGGTCTTGACCTTGACGATCACCCTCTTGCCGCGCAGATCGTCGATCGTCTTGATGCCCGAGTTCTCCTTGACCATGTAGGCGTAGGGCAGGATCCAGATCCGCGCCAGCATGCGGACGTCCTTGATCTTCTCCTTGAACGGTGGGGTGCCGGCGACCGCCATGCCGGAATCCAGGCTCGAGTTGAGCCCCATCACGATCTCGCCCTTGTTCATCAGCGGCAGGTAGACCGACGAGCCGGCATGCGGCTGGGCGGTCGAGCGGATCTTGAGGTCCTGCTGGAAGTGCTTGGCGAAGCCGCCGGCAAGCAGGAAGTAGGTCGATCCGGCGGGGTTGCTGCCGATCGTGATGCGCTTGAGTTGGGCCTCGGCGGTCGCCGCGACGCCCCCCACCACGCCCGCCGCGAGCACCGCGGCGATGAGTCTGCGTGCTGTCATCCAGATATCTCCCATTTCCCGGCCCGAGCCGGTGTTCGTTCATCGACCGCGGGAGCGTAGCAGAGTCCCGCGCGGGCTCAAATCGGCTTGCCTTCGCTCTCCGCCCAGGCGTCCTGCATGAAGATGTTGGAGGGATGGGTCTCGTCCAGCACCTTGGCTGCCGCCTCGGCGCCGGCGACCGGGAGGCCCGCCGCGTCGAGCGCGCCGATCTGGCTGAGCGCCGAAGCCTGGTCCCAGTAGATGTGCTCGTGGCACACAAGGTCGCCGCGGAACCGGACCAACAGCAGCGTCGGGATCTCCACCATCTTCCCGGTCGGCGGGATGCCGGGGAAGTAGCGGTCGAGCACCCGGTCGTGGCGGAAGCGGACCACCGTCTCCAGCACGATGCGGTCGGGTCCCACGGTCTCCGAGACCAGGGTGCTGGACCGTTCGCGCGAGTTTTGCTCGACGAAGTGGTACTTGTAGAACCGCTTCAGCATGTCGTGGCCGACCCCGCCGGCGAGCGTGGGCACGTGGTTGACATAGGGCTCGTCGATCATCGTCGCCATGGTGGCGTCGACGTCGCGGGTCTCGAACTCGTGGCGGACATGCGCCTCGAACAGCGCGACGAGGT
>JAPPGP010000184.1 GCA_028821395.1 Defluviicoccus sp. | reverse complement strand
TCGGCGATCTCGCAGAGCGGCAGCCTGGTGTCGGGCAGGCACTTGCCGAGCAGGCTGGCGCCGTACTTCACCGGACCCGGGCTGGTCTCGCAGAACAGGCCGGAATGGAGCGGCATCAGGCGCTCGTTGATGCGCTGGGCGGCGTCCACCTCCCTGCCCTGCCAGGCGCGGTGCATCTCCGACATGTCCTTCGGCGCCAGGTTGGCGGTCACCGAGATGCAGCCGTCGCCGCCCTGGGCGAGGAAGCCGAGCTGGGTGACGTCCTCGCCGGAGAGCTGGCAGAAATCGGCGCCGGCGGCGAGGCGCTGCTGCGTCGCGCGCGACACGTCGGCGGTGGCGTCCTTGACCCCCACGATGTTGGGCAGCTCGGCGAGCCGGGCCATCGTCTCGACCTTCATGTCGACGATCGAGCGCCCGGGGATGTTGTAGATGACGATCGGCAGGTCGGCCGCGTCGTTGAGCGCCTTGTAGTGCCGATAGAGCCCTTCCTGGGTCGGCTTGTTGTAATAGGGCGTGACCACCAGCGCGGCGTCGGCGCCGGCCTCCTTGGCATGGCGCGTCAGCTCGACCGCCTCCTCGGTGCAGTTCGACCCGGTGCCGGCGATCACCGGCACCCGCCCCTTGGCGACGCCGATGCAGATCTCCGTCACCCGGCGGTGCTCCGCGTGGCTCAACGTGGGCGACTCGCCCGTCGTCCCGCACGGCACCACGGCCTTGGTGCCCTCTTCGATCTGCCAGTCGATAAACGCCTCGTAGGCCTCCTCGTCGACCGCGCCGTCCCGGAACGGGGTGATCAACGCGCAGATGGAGCCGTTGAACATCGTGACCTCCGACGAGAGTTGGTCCGCCGCGCGCGTCGGCGGATCGCTGTCCGACAACCTACCCCCGGTCCGGGGGGCGGGCAAGCGGCCGGGGCGGCGTGGCGTCCGCTTCGACAGGCTCGGGACTGGCTAGCCGTCCCCGCCGGAAGACCCGCGTTCGAGCTCGGCGATGCGCTGCTCCAGCTCGCGGATCCTGCGCTCCAGCGCGTCGCCGCCGCCCGCGCCGTCGTCGGCTTCCGGCTCGCGCCCGGCGAGGGCGGCGAGCGAGCGCTGGAACTCCTCGAGATTGCGCCGCGACAGATCGGCCATCCGGTCGAGCGCGGTGCCGGGGTCGAACATCTCCCCCATCTGGCGGGCGACGTTCTGCTGGTGGTTGGCGAACGCCTCCATGCCGCGCTCCAGAAAGGCGGCGAGCTGCGGCCCCACCCCCTCGCTATAAGCCTTGAGCGCCTGGCGGAGATAGTCGTGCGGCAGCACGCTGTGCCCCCTGGTCTCCTCCTCGGCGATGATCTGGGCGAGCACCGAGGCGGTTATGTCGCGCCCGGTCTTCTCGTCGCGCACCACGAACAGCTCGCCCGCCTTCACCATGCGGTGCAGATCGTCGAGCCTGACGAAGGACGCGGTCGCCGTGTTGTAGAGCCGGCGGTTGGCGTATTTCTTGATGACGACCGGTCGGTCCTGCGCGTCCTGGTCAACCACGGCGGGGCTCCCTTCGACGCCATTGTGGCACAGCGGAGGGCGCTGTTGTGATGCAAAATCCCCGTTCTTTTGCTTCGCAAAAAAACATCTTGAAAATGCGGCAAGAGGGGCTATATTGGATTTTGCATCGCAAAATTCATCGAATTGCCAGATCAAGGAGGACAAGATGACCGCCGAAAAGCCCGCCGCCAAGCCGACCGCCAAGCCCGCCCCCAAGGCCGCGCCCCGCATCGAGGAGCAGGTCGAGATGGCCAAGACCGTCGGCGCCGCCAATCTCGACGCGCTCGCCGAGGCCTCGGCGCTCGCCTTCGACGGCGCCCAGGCCTGCATCGCCGAGATGGCGGACTATGCCCGCAGCTCGGTCGCCAGCGGCTTCGACCTCGTCGAGCGCCTGTCCGAGGTGAAGACCCCGCAGGAGTTCGTCGCGATCCAGATCGAGGCCGGCAAGGACTCGGTCAACCGCGCCGTCGCGCAGACCACCAAGATCAACCGGATGGTCGGCGACTCGGTGATCAAGGCCTCCGCGCCGCTGAACGCACGCGCCAACGAGACCATGGAAGTCCTGCTCAAGCCCTACGCCGCGTAGTATCGCGCCGCCGCCGCGCCCCTCGATACGGCGCTTCGCGCCTGCTCGGGATGAGGAGGTTTTTCGACCCCCCTCATCCCGGGTAGCGGCGAAGCCGCGCATCGGGGGACGGCCGCGGCCGCGGTTCCATCCGAAACGGATACGCCCTAGACTCCCCCGCCGATCCGCCGGGGACCGGCGCCACGGAAGGCGCGAAGGAAATGTCGCAGAAAGGCCAGGACGGCGGCGCCTCAGACGACCCGGTCGCGGCGCTGGGCGAGGCCATGGGCGCCGCGGCGCAGCAATGGCAGGAGAGCTGGTCGGACTGGCTCGGCGCGCTGTCCGCGGCGGCGAAGGACGACGCAAGACCCGATTCAGCCCCGCCCGCCGCCAACCTCGACCCGGCGGCGATGATGGAAGCCCAGATGGAGCTCTGGCGCGACTTCCAGGCGCTCTGGGCCTCGACCACCGCCCGCATGATGGGCGGGCAAGCCGAGCCGGTGATCGCGCCGGAGAAGGGCGACAACCGCTTCCGCGACGCCGAATGGTCGGACAACCCGATCTTCGACTTCCTCAAGCAGTCCTACTTGCTCAACGCGCGCTGGCTGCGCCGCAGCCTCGCCGGCGTCGAGGGGCTCGACCGCGGCGAGGCGGAGAAGCTCGACTTCATCGGCCGCCAGATCGTGGACGCGTTCTCGCCCGCCAACTTCGCGCTGACCAACCCGGTGGTGCTGCGCGAAATGCGCGAGACCAGGGGCGAAAGCCTGATGCGGGGGATGCGCCAGCTTGCCGAGGACCTCAAGGATTCCGAGCACGGCCTGCGCCCGAGGCAGACCGACATGGACGCCTTCGAGGTCGGCGGCAACGTCGCCACCGCCCCCGGCGCGGTGGTCTTCCAGAACCGGCTGATCCAGCTCATCCAGTACGAGCCGGCGACCGAGACGGTGTACCGCAAGCCGCTGCTGATCGTGCCGCCCTGGATCAACAAGTTCTACATCCTCGATCTCCGGCCCGACAATTCCTTCATCCGCTGGGCGGTGGCGCGCGGCTACACGGTGTTCGTCATCTCCTGGGTCAACCCGGACGAGAGCCACGCCTCGCTCCGCTTCGACGACTATCTGGGCTCAGGCATCCTGGCCGCGCTCGACGCCATCGAGCGGGCGACCGGCGAGCGCCAGGCCACCGCGATCGGCTACTGCATCGGCGGCACGCTGCTCGCCGCCGCGCTTGCCTATATGGATGCGGTCGGGGACAAGCGGATCGGGGCGGCGACCTTCTTCGCCGCGCAGGTCGATTTCGAGGACGCGGGCGAGCTTCGGCTGTTCACCGACGAATCGCACATGGACGCAATGGCGGCCCAGGTCCGCGAGAAGGGCTATCTCGACGCGGCCAACATGGCGGGGACGTTCAACGCGCTGCGCGCCAACGATCTGGTCTGGCACTTCGTGATCAACAACTACCTGCTCGGCAAGCAACCGCCGGCCTTCGACCTGCTCTTCTGGAACGCCGATTCGACCAACTTCCCGGCCGAGCTCTTCGTCGAGTACATGCACAACATGTACCAGCAGAACAACCTCGCGCGCCCGGGCGGGTTCGAGCTGATGGGCCGGAAGATCGATCTCGGCCGGATCGCCATCCCGACCTATATCCAGGCCTCCAAGGAGGACCACATCGCGCCGGCCGCCTCGGTGTTCAAGCTGACCAGGCTGTTCGGCGGGCAGAAGCGCTTCGTGCTCGCGGGCTCCGGCCACATCGCGGGCGTGGTCAACCCGCCGGAGAAGAAGAAGTACCAGCACTGGCTGGCGAAGGCCGGCGCCGGGCACGACGATTTCGAGTCCTGGTTCGCCGCCGCGGAGGAGCATCCGGGCTCCTGGTGGCCGGACTGGCATCGCTGGCAAGCGCGGCGTTCGGGCAAGAAGGTGCCCGCCCGCAAGCCGGGCGACGGCGGGCTCGCCGCGATCGAGCCGGCGCCCGGGTCCTACGTCAAGCGGCGCAGCTAGCGCGGCGACCGAAGGAGAGCGGAGCATGAAGCTCAGCATCGATATCGACTGTACACCCCAGGAGGCGCGGGCCTTTCTCGGCCTGCCCGATGTCGAGGGGCTGCAAAGGGAAATGATGGGCGAGATCCAGGACCAGCTGCGCGCCCATGTCGCGGCGATGGACCCCGAGGCCCTGATGAAGACCTGGATGCCAATGGGCACCAAGGCCTTCGAGACCTTCCGGGACGCCTTCATGCAGGGGTTCCAGAAACGCCCGTCGGACTAGCGGCGCGGTTTTCCAGCAAGAGGATCTGCGATGGACTCGAACGACCGGCCGGCGGCCGACCCGATGCACGGCTATTTCCTCGAAGACCTCGAAATCGGCATGTCCGCGGTCTACGGACGAACCATCGCGGAGGGCGACGTCAGCCTGTTCGCCGGGCTGTGCGGCGACGACAACCCGCTTCACGTCCACGAGGAGTTCGCGTCCCGGAGCCGCTTCGAGGGAAGGGTGGTGCACGGCGCGCACACCGCGAGCCTGATCTCCACCGTGCTCGGCACCCGCATGCCCGGCCCGGGCGCGGTCTATCTCAGCCAGAACAGCCGCTTCAGGGCGCCGGTGCGGATCGGCGACACGGTCAACGTGCGGGCGACCGTCACCGGGATCGACCGCGGCCGGAACCGGGCCACCATCGCGACGGTGTGCAGCGTGGGCGAGACCGTGGTGATCGACGGCGAGGCCATTGTCTGGGTGCCGTCGCGCCCGGAGCCCGGATCGGAGGAGGAGGCCGGCGGTGAGCGCAACGGGGTTTGACGATATCGGCGCCTGCGTCTTCGACGCCTACGGCACCCTGCTCGACTTCAACTCCGCGGTCGACCGCTGCCGCGACCGGATCGGCGGGCGCGCGGACGAGCTGTCCGCGCTGTGGCGGCAGAAGCAGCTGCAATACACCTGGCTGCGCAGCCTGATGGGCCGCTTCGTCGATTTCTGGCACGTGACCGGCGAGGCGCTCGACTTTTCGATGAAGGAGGTCGGGCTCGGCGACCCGGCGCTGCGGGCGGAGCTGATGCAGCTCTATCTCAGCCTCGAACCCTACCCGGATGCGCGCGACTGCCTGGAGCGCGTCAAGCAGGCCGGCTGCCGGACGGCGATCCTGTCCAACGGCTCGATGACGATGCTGGTCGCGGCGGTCAAGAACGCCGGGCTCGATGGCCTGGTGGATGCGATCTACTCGGTCGACCGGACGGAGATCTTCAAGCCGCACCACTCGGTCTACCAGATGCCGGTCGACGAGCTGAAGCTGCCGGCCCCGCGGATCTGCTTCCTGTCGGCCAATGGCTGGGACGCGCATGGCGGGGCCGCGTTCGGCTTCCGGACCGCCTGGATCAACCGCGCCGGCCAGACGGCGGAGAACCTGCCGGGCGACATCCAGGCGGAGCTCTCCTCGCTCGCCGAGCTGCCCGCGCTGCTCGGTGCCTGAGGCGGCCTATCGCGAACGCCGCTTCGCCGCCGGGGACGGGCTCGGCCTCTATTTCCGCGACTACGGCGATCCGGACTCCGCGGCGACGCCGGTGCTCTGCCTCGGCGGGCTCACCCGCAACGCGAAGGATTTCGACGCGCTGGCGCGGCTTCTCGCCGGGGAGCGCCGGGTGCTCTCCCTCGATCTCAGGGGCCGCGGGCGGTCGGACTACGACCCGGACTGGCGCAACTACCGCCCGGCGACCTATCTGGGCGACATCGCCCACCTGCTCGCGGTCGCGGGCGTCCACCGGGTCGTCGTGGTCGGAACCTCGCTCGGCGGCGTGCTGGCGATGGCGATGGGCGCGTCCATGCCGTCGGCGCTCGCGGGCGTGGCGCTCAACGATATCGGCCCGGAGATCGAGCGCGCCGGGCTCCAGCCCATCCTCGACTATATCCGCATCGACCGGCCGCAGCCCGACTGGGCGAGCGCGGTGCGGACGATCCGCACGCTCCTGCCCGACCTCGCCTACCAGGACGAGGCGATGTTCGAGGCGATGGCGCGCAACACCTGGCGCGAGGGCGAGGACGGGAAGCTGCATTTCGACTGGGACGTGAACATCGTCAGGCCGGCGCTCGCCGATGGCGGCGCGACCGCCGATCTGTGGCCCCTGTTCCGCGGGCTGCGCCGGGTCCCGCTGCTCGCCTTCCGCGGCGAGGCCTCGACGCTGCTCACCGCCGACTGCTTCGCCCGGATGGGCCGCGAACGGCCCGACGCCCGGATGGTCACCGTGCCCCGCACCGGCCACGCGCCGACGCTCGGCGAGCCCGAATGCACAGCCGCGCTCGACGCCTTCCTGCGCGACCTCTGAGCGCCGTCTGGCGCGGGGACGCGCCGGCCACTATAACTGTCGCCTTCTTGTCCCATGCGAGGGAGGATCCGGGGGTGGCGGAGATTTACGTCGGCAAGCAAGAGGAATTCGGCGAGCGCGATCGCAAGATCGTCGCCCAGGGCGATCTCGAGATCGGGATCTTCTTCGTGGGGGGCGAGTTCTACGCCTATGAGAACAACTGCGTGCACCAGGGCGGCCCGGTGTGCCAGGGCAAGATCCTCGGCAAGGTCGAGGAGGTCCTCGGCGAGGACAAGACCTCGAAGGGGCTGCGCTTCTCCGAGACCGACATCCACATCGTCTGCCCCTGGCACGGCTACGAATACAACATCAGGACCGGCCGCCACCCGGGCGACCGCAATGTCAGGCTGAGGCCCTACGACGTGAGGGTGGCCGACGGAGAGGTCTATGTCGTCGTCTGACGACGGCCGCGCGCCCGACCTGGACGCGCTCGGCGCGGCGACCGAGACCGCGCTCGCGATCGCCGAGAAGGCGCTCGACGACGGCGCGACCGAGGCGATCCCGGACGAGATGGTGCAGCGCCTGCTGACCGCGGGGGTGCGGCTGTTCGCCAACAAGGTGGAGATGGAGGACCGGGTGTTCCGCCCCTTCGTCTCGGCCGAATCCGCGACCGCGACCGACGTCGTGGTCACGGTGACCGAGATGCTGCACGCGGCCAACCTCAACACCTTCGACCTCGCCATGTGGTTCCGCCGCCCGCGGCCCGGCACGGACGACTGAAGGAGCGCAAGACGATGGACTCAGGGCTGGAGCCCCGCCGGGAGAACCCGGTCAGGCAGATCGACGTGGCCACCGACACGCGCGAGATCCTGGCCCGCGCCCGGCGCCAGGCGGATGAGCGCAATTTCGACGATTTGTTCATCGTCGACATGGACTCGCACCACACCGAGAGCGAGTCCTGGGCCGACATCATCGCCTATCTCGACGATGAGGTGATCCGCTCGCAGGCGCTCGACTATTTGAAGAACCGCACCGGCACGCCGCCCTACGGGCTCAACGGCGACCTCGCGATGCGCTACCAGGATTGCGGCGGGCGCATCCCGCACCAGGCGGCGCGGCGCGAGGAGGCGGGCGGCAACGGCCTCCACCGCGACGTGGTGCTGGCCAGGCGCGCCTATCAGTCGATGTCGATCGACAAGCAGATCGTCTTCCCGACGCCGATGCTGTTCCTCGGCATGCACCCGCAATTCGACATGGAGCCGCTGCTCGGCAACGCCTACAACCGCTGGACCGTCGACACCCTGCTGGCCCAGGACGACAAGCTCAAGTCGATGGCCTTCCTGCCGTTCAACGACGCCGACGAGGCGCTGAGGACGGTCGAGGAGTTCGGCGACGCGCCGGGCGTGGTGGGCTTCATGGTCACCTCGGTGCGCAACAAGCCGGTGCATCACAACCAGTACATGAAGGTCTACCGCGCGCTCGAGGAGCGCGGCCTGCCGCTCGGCTTCCACGCCGGGTATTACTGGCAGGACCCCTCGATGATGCAGATCAACCGCTTCGGCTCGATGCACGCGCTCTCCTTCGTCTGGTGCAACGTGGTCCACATGACCAACTGGGTGATGAACGGCCTGCCCGAGCGCTTCCCCGGCCTGCCCGTGGTGTGGATCGAGAGCGGGCTCGCCTGGGTGCCGTGGCTGATGCAGCGCCTCGACCACACCTACATGATGCGCACCTCGGAGGCGCCGCTGCTGAAGCGCAAGCCGAGCGCCTACATGGCCGAGATGTACTACACCTCGCAGCCGCTCGAGACCGACAACCCGAAGGCGCTCGAGCTCACCTTCGAGATGACCGGGGCGCGGACCCAGCTGCTCTACGCGTCGGACTGGCCGCACTGGGACTTCGACCCGCCGGCGGTGATCTGGGACCTTCCCTTCCTCGACGACGAGGCGCGCAAGAACATCCTCGGCCTCAACGCCCGGCGCATCTTCGATTTGGAGAAGTAGCCTCCGGCCTAATGTTTCACGTGAAACAATGGTCAGCCTTGTTGACCTATGTTTCACGTGAAACATTTACCCGATAGCGTGCGTTCCTGCGTCCCCAGGGGACGCCGGCGGGACGGGCCGTCAGGAAGATCGGCCAAGCCCTTGTTGCAGCGGCCAGACCAGGTATTCGCGATGGTCTCGAGGTCGAGCTGCGGTCTGAGCGCAAGCCTATCGCCCGCCCCCTACCGCCAGTCGTCGATGGCGAAGACGCCGGGCCGGCCGTAGCCCTCGCCTGCCGGGCGCAGCATGGCGACGGCGTTCATGAAGCTGAGATAGCCGCGCTCGCGGAGCGCGCGGTAGGCCTCGCGGCGTCCGGTGTTGGTGCCGGCGGCGATGGCCGCGGCGCCGCGGCGCGCGGCGAGCGCCTCGCAGG
>JAPPGP010000096.1 GCA_028821395.1 Defluviicoccus sp. | reverse complement strand
TGAGCGAGAGCTGCGCCGCCTCGTCGGCCAGCAGTCCCGGCTCGTCGGCGAGCGCCGCCGGCGCCACCGAGGCGACCCGGAAGGCATCGCCGAGATCGCCGACATGGCGCCTGCCGAGCGCCTGTGCCCGCTCGCGCACCAGCCCGCCATCGGGGCCGTAGAACAGGCAGGCGCGCAAGCCTTCGGGCGGCGCGGCGAGGAAGCGCTCGGCCCTGGCGGGGGCGATCTTCACCCGCGCCCGCCGAGCCAGGCCGCGAGGCGCGCCACCACCGCGTCGGCGAGTTGGGAGGTGGCGCGGGCGCGCGCGTTGCGCTCCGCCGCCAGGGTGGCGTAGGGCGAGGGGAGGATGTTGTAGCTGGCGATCGATTCGAGCCGCCCGGACAGCTTGGCGGCGCCCGCCGCGTCCTCCAGCACGAAGCGCGCCGCGAGCGTCAGATTGGCCCGGGTGGCGACGGCATGTTCCTCGACGCCGACCCGCTGGCGGGTCTCGTCCAGCGTCAGAACGAGGCGCCAGGAAGGCGCCTCCCCCGCCCGGCGCGGCGGCAAGGCGAGCAGCAGCGCGTTGCGCAGCAGCTGGCCGGTGCGGTCGGCGACCGTCTCGACCTCGACCCGCGCCAGCATGCCGCGCACCCCCTCGCGCTCGCCGTAGAGCGGCGCGAAGCCGCAGCCGGCAAGCGCCGCCGCAGCCGCGATGGCGGCGATGGCGGCGGCGCTACGCCACCACATTGAGGATGCGGTTGGGGACGAAGACGATGCGGCGGATCGGCCGTCCGGCGAGCGCCGCCGTCACCGTCGGCAGCGCGAGCGCCGCCGCCTCGGCGGCTTCCTGGGCGGCGTCGCGCTCGATGTCGATGGTGCCGCGCGTCTTGCCCATCACCTGGACCGCCAGGGTGACGATCTCGTCGCGCGTGAGCGCCGGGTCGGCCTCCGGCCAGGGCGCGTCGGCGAGCAGGGCGTCGTGGCCGAGGAGGCGCCACAGGCTCTCGCCGAGATGCGGCACCATCGGCCCGGCGAGCTGCGTCATCGTCTCGTAGGCCTCGCGCCGGACCCAGGCGGCGGCCTCGCCCGCGGCGTTGAAATCGCCGAGCAGGTTGACGAGCTCGTGGATGCGCGCCACCGCGCGGTTGAAGCGGAACCCCTCGAGATCGCCGGTCACCCCGTCGACCGCCTTGTGCACGGCGCGGCGGATGGCGACCAGCGCCGGATCGCCCGCCACGCCCGCCGGCATCGCGCCCCCCGGCGGGGAGGTGGTGCGGCCCGGGTCGGCGACCAGCCGCCACATCCGGTTGACGAAGCGCCAGGCGCCGGCGACTCCGGCCTCGGTCCATTCGAGGTCGCGGTCGGGCGGGGAGTCCGACAGCATGAACCAGCGCGCGGTGTCGGCGCCGTAGGTCTCCATGATGTCCTCGGGGTCGACCACGTTGCGCCTGGACTTGCTCATCTTCTCCGAGCGGCCGACGGTCAGCGCCTCGCCGGTGGCGGCGCGCACCGGCGTCCTGTCCGGCCCGTCCGTTACCTCGATCGGCGGCACCCATTCGCCGTCCGCGGTGCGGTAGGTCTCGTGGCACACCATGCCCTGGGTGAACAGCCCGGCGAAGGGCTCGGCGAGGTCGAGCTCGCCGTGGTCGGTCATCGCCCGGGTGAAGAAGCGGGCATAGAGCAGATGCAGGATCGCGTGCTCGACGCCGCCGATATACTGATCGACCGGCAGCCAGTAGGCGCCGGCTTCCGCGGCCACCGGCGCGCCGGCGCGCGGCGAGCAGAAGCGCGCGAAATACCACGACGAATCGACGAAGGTATCGAGCGTCGAGGTCTCGCGCTCCGCCGCGCCGCCGCATTCGGGGCAAGCGGCGCGCTTCCATGTCGGGTGGCGGTCGAGCGGGTTGCCCGGCGTCTCGAAGTCGATGTCGTCCGGCAGCTCGACCGGCAAATCGGTGCGCGGCACCGGGACGATGCCGCACTCCGCGCAATGCACCACCGGGATCGGGCAGCCCCAGTAGCGCTGGCGCGACACCCCCCAGTCGCGCAGCCGGTAGTTGACCTCGCGCCTTCCCTTGCCCTCCGCCTCGGCGCGGCGCGCCATCGCCTGCTTGGCCCGTTCCACCGTCAGCCCGTCGAGGAAGTCGGAGTTGGCGAGAATGCCGTCGCCGAGCCAGGCCTCGTCGGCGATCGCGAAGCTCGCCGGGTCGGCGTCCTCCGGCACCACCACGGGAGGCACCGGGAGGCCGTACTTGCGGGCGAATTCGAGGTCGCGCTGGTCGTGCGCCGGGCAGCCGAAGATGGCGCCGGTGCCGTACTCCATCAGGATGAAATTGGCGACATAGACCGGCAGCTCGACCCCGGGGCGGAACGGGTGGCGCACTCTGAGCCCGGTATCGACGCCCAGCTTCTCGGCCCGTTCGATCGCCGCCTCGCTGGTCCCGGTGCGGCGGCAATCCTCGACGAAGCGGGCCACCTCGGAATTTCCGCGGGCGATCTCGGCGGCCAGCGGATGTTCCGGCGAGACCGCGCAGAAGCTCGCCCCGAACAGCGTGTCGTGCCGCGTGGTGTAGATGTCGAGCCCGCCGTCGAGCCCGACGATGGGGAAGGTGACGCGCAGCCCCTCGGAGCGGCCGATCCAGTTCTCCTGCATCGTCCGCACCTTGTCGGGCCAGCGCTCCAGCTCGGCGAGGGCGGCGCGCAGATCCTCGGCATAGTCGGTGATGCGGAGGAACCATTGCGGCATCTCGCGCTTCTCGACCTGGGCGCCCGAGCGCCAGCCGCAGCCGTCGATCACCTGCTCGTTGGCCAGCACCGTGCGGTCGACCGGGTCCCAGTTGACCCAGCCGCTGGCGCGGTACAGGAGCCCGGATTCGAGGAAGTCTAGGAACATCGCCTGCTGGTGGCGGTAATAGCCGGGATGGCAGGTGGCGATCTCGCGGCTCCAGTCGATGGAGAGCCCCATCGAGCGCAGCTGGGCGCGCATGGCGGCGATGTTCTCGTAGGTCCACGAGCCCGGGTGGACGCCCTGCTCCATGGCCGCGTTCTCGGCCGGCATGCCGAACGCGTCCCAGCCCATCGGGTGCAGCACGTTGAAGCCGCGCGCCCGCTTGTAGCGCGCCACCACGTCGCCCATGGTGTAGTTGCGCACATGCCCCATATGGATGCGCCCCGAGGGGTAGGGGAACATCTCCAGCACGTAGTATTTCGGGCGGTCGGGATCGGGCGCGACAACGAAGGTGCCGCGCTCCTCCCACTCCGCCTGCCAGCGGGCCTCGCTCTGTTTGACGTTGTAGCGTTCGGTCATGGCGGTCATGGCTTGCCGGAGGGCGGCCGCGTCGGGCCGCGCGCTGCGCCTAGCCGGACGACGCCCGGGCGATGCGCAGCTGGCGCGCGCGGGCGAGGATCTGGTTCTCCAGATCGGTCGCGGTCTTGGGCTGCACGCTGGCATCGGTCCAGCCGCCGGCCGCGTCGCCGGTCTGGCGGAACAGCGAGACGCGGATGCCGTCGGCGCGGAGCTGGCGGCTGAGGATGTAGACGGTCATCTTGAAGCGGTCGCGCGGCGTCTCGGGCGGCGAGTACCAGTCGGTGATGATAACCCCGCCGAACGGATCGGCCGACGTCAGCGGCATGAACGAGACGGTATCGAGCGCGGCGCGCCACAGGAATCCGTTGACGCCGATCCCGGCGCCGCCGCCGCCGTCGTCGCCGCCGCCGAATATGTCGAGCACGTTGAACCCGCCCTCGCCGAAGATCGTCGGCGCCGGCCCCTCGCTGGTGTAGCGGTAGGGCTCGTTGGGGTCGGCCTGGCGCTCGGGATAGTCCTGCTCGAAGCCGCGCCCGCCGCACGCGGCCAGCGCGAGCCCCGCCGCGCCGGCGACCGCCATCGCCACGTATCGTCTGGTCCCGAACGCCACCATGATCCACCCCCGCCGGCGCCCAGCCCGGGACGGAACGCCCGCCCCGCAACGCCGCGCCGCAAGACGGCGCACTATAGATAAGCCGTTGTTCCGGGGCAACTTCGGATAGCGGGCGGGGACGCTATTCGCCGTCCGTTCCGCCGGCCGCGCGGCCCGCCTCCCGGTCGATCGGGAACCCGGTCGGCAGGTCGACCGTGCCTTCCAGCGTCGCCATGCGTTCACGCAGATTAGCCACGTCCCCGTGCAGAATCCGGAGGACCGCGAGGCTCGCGATGCCGACGCCGAGGGTCGCATGGTCGAGGGCCTGGCTTATGCGGCGATCCTGGCGGCGTTTTCGGGGTATTTCTAGCAAGGGTGGTACGGCGCACTGCCGCCGCCGGCACTCAGGAGCCTTCCCGCCACAGCCGGCGATAGACCGCGTGGATGCCGTTCACCTCCCGGTCGAGAGAGAAGCTGCGGCGGACATGCTCGCGGCCGTTTCGTCCGTGCGCGAGCGCCAGCTCGGGTTCCCGCATGTAGCGCGCGATCGCCTCGGCCAGCGCGTCGCCGTCCCCGGCGGGGACGACGGCCCCGGTCTCGCCCTCGACGATCAATTCGGGATGCGCCCCGGCGTCGCTCGCCACGACCGCGCTGCGGGACGCCATGGCCTCGAGCGGGGTGAGCCCGAAGCCCTCGGTGCGCGCCGGCGAGACATGAAGCGTCAGGCGCCGGTACCAGAGACGCGGGTCGGGCAGCTCGCCGACGAAAACGATCCGCCGCTCCAGCCCGGACCGGGCGATGCGGTCCCGCAATCGGCGGTGGAACCCGCGATGGCGACGGGTCACGCGTCCCGCGACCACCGCGGTCCAGTCCGGAAAATCCGGCAGCAGGCGCAGCATCGCGTCGACGAAGAGATCGGTTCCCTTCTGGTGGCGGATGCGGCCGAAGCATCCGATCGCATAGCGGCCCGGCAGCCCGGCCCGTTCGAACCCGTCTTCCGGCGCCGCCGGCGGGTGGAAGCGCTCGCAATCCACGCCATGCATGACGACCGTGTGGGGCACCGTCAGATAGCGGCCGGAAAGCCGGCTGGTGGCGATCACGCCGTCCATGCGCGAGATCAGGAATCGCGTGTGCAAGGTGTGCCGACGCTGCGCGGCGGAGGTGAACACCAGCTTCAGAGGCGCGCGCAGGACTGATTTCAGCACCAGCCCGGCCAGCATCTCGACGTTGCGCCGGGCATGCCAGATGCGGATCGCGCGCCGGCGCGGCCGTCCCAGCAGCAAGGGCAGCTTCCACCACGGGATCCTCGGCAGGCCGCGCGGCAGGCCCGCGCCGACGACGGCGATGCCGATCTCTTCGGCCTGTCTGGGAACCAGTTGAATTATCGTGCTGGTGACGCCGGAGAGTCTGATCTTCAAGTTGGGCGCGATGACCTCGACGTCGGAGACCGGCACCGTGACTCTCCCCTCCGATCGGTCGCGGCGAACGGAACTATCCCGGCCGTTCACGACGCCCATCCGAGTACTTGGGCTCCTTTATCCACACCCTTAGCGAAAATCGCTTCTGTTCCGCACCCTGCGAAAAAAGAAAATTCGCTTGAGGATCTCTTCCCTGCAATGACTTGCCACGCGATGCCCCAACATCAGCAAATTTCTGTTCGGCCGCAAGTGTGCCGTCTCCTCCAAGAACGAATGTGCGCCCGCCTCGTTTCCATGGAACACCACGGGAGTTTCCAGGGAGAAAACGCTTAACCTGTGTTCCCAGTATGCATGGAAAGTGTGATCGGTCCGATGAATTATCTTTGGATACCGTTCCAGCAAGCGGCTCGCCCCCTTTTTTGAGACAACATAACCTTGCGTCCCCCAATCGGAAAACTTCGTGATTCCCAATCTGATACCGGCGTCGACTCGCTTTAGCGGTACCCAGACCTTATCGGGCCTGTTTCGATGCAGAAAAACAAAGTCGAATTCCCAACCTGAAGAGTACAGTTCCGTCAGCGCCCGAAATACGGTTACGCATTCCGTTTTCAAAGAAATATCGTCTTCGAAGATGGCAACCAGTTCATCGTGGCCGGAGGCAACGATTTCCAACGCCTTCCTGTGACTGAGATGACAACCGACCATTCCCTGGGAGAGTGGACGCCGACCTTCCAAGTCTCGAGACTTCTTGTCTACGAGTGTCCAATCGTGTTTCGTCAGGTTGCGTCCGTCGATTGCATCAAGCAACTCGAATTCGATATGAAGGTTATTGAGCTGCCTGATCATCGCCTCGCGCCGGGCGGTGGCGCGCGGCAGGTTTATGATGAGGCATTTCATCCTGATCGGTCCATGCAGCACGGTTTGAGCCCGGCGGGTCAGTATACCGTTTCGAAACGGAGTTGGGAAAATCGCGTTCGATTGAATCCGTCGCTTGAAGAGCCGTGCCCCGTCGCCACGCGTGGCGGGCCGCCGACGCCCGGCCGCTTGCCGCCCGCGCGGGCGCGGGTATGGTGTGGACGGATGGTCTCTGCGGGAGCGGGAGAGTGGAGGCGCCGGAAACACTTGCCGGTGTGGCGGCGAGGCTCGCCGCGCTGCGCGCGCGCATCGCCGCCGCCGAGGCCGAAGCGGCCAGGTCGCCGGGCTCGGTCGAGCTGGTCGCGGTCGCCAAGACCCACCCGGCCGAGCTCGCGCGGGCGGCCATCGATGCCGGCCAGCGCGTCTTCGCCGAGAACCGGGTGCAGGAGGCGAAGGCCAAGTGGCCGGCGCTGCGCGAGGCGGCGCCGGATGTCGCGCTCCATCTGATCGGGCCGCTGCAGACCAACAAGGCGCGCGACGCGGTGGCGCTGTTCGACGCGATCGAGACCGTCGACCGGCCGAGGCTCGCCGCCGCGCTCGCCCGCGCGATGGACCGCACGGGACGGCGCCCCGCCTGCCTGGTCGAGGTCAATACCGGGGCCGAGGCGCAGAAGGCGGGGGTCCACCCGGCGGAGGCGGACGACTTCATCGCCGCCTGCCGCTCGACATACGGCCTGCCGGTGGAAGGGCTGATGTGCATCCCCCCGGCGGGCGAGGAGCCCGCACTCCACTTCGCGCTCCTGGCCGAGATCGCGCGGCGCAACGGGCTCGCGCGGCTCAGCATGGGAATGACCGCCGACTTCGAGACCGCGATCCAGCTCGGCGCCACCCATATCCGCCTCGGCACCGCGGTGTTCGGCCCGCGCCGGGGGTGAGGCGGGCAGATACGGCAGGCGCCGCGTCTTTCGATAGCCCTACAGCGGCACCACGAGCAGGGTGTCGATCGTGCGCGAGTCGCAGACCACGACGCGCTCGGCGAGTTTGAGGGCGCCGTCCCGCTCCACGATGCGGTCGAGATAGCGGCCGCAGGCGAACACCGACATGGCGCCGGAATGCATGGTGCGGACGACGATGAAGTTGGTCCGCGCGGCGTGGACCCCGTCCCCGCCCCCGGTCGGCTCGGCGGCGCCCAGGGTGTGGCAGTAGCTGTGCGGCTCGAAGATGTTGGCGGTCCGCATCGCGCGCACCCGGTCGCGCATCATCGCCGCGCCGGCGCAATGGACGATGGCGAGCGGCAGCGCCGCCTCGTGGTTCTCCCTGGTGACGATGCGGTAGAGCCCGTCATCGGTGAAGAAGCCGGGCCAGTCCTCCAGCCGGTCGTCGTCGATGGCGTGCGCGTAGGCCGTGTTGAGCCGCCCGATGCGCGCGGCCAGCTCCCCGGCCCCGGTCACAGCGCCATGCAGTCCCGCCAGGCGCGCCAGAAGCCGCGCACCGCGGCCTCGGTGACGCGCGACGCGCCGGCCGGCTCGATGGCGGTGCCGCCCATCCGCATGAAGCTGCGCTCCTCGGGCGCGCTCCTGGTGGCTGCGTCGATGAAGCCGCCGATGCAGCCGTCCTCCATCGAGACATAGCCCGCCGGGCCGACCAGGTTGTTGACCTTGAGCCTGAGCGCCTCGAGCGGCTCGTCGTCGTCCTCGAAGCCGAGCACGGTCCATCTCAGCTCGCATTCCTCCGGCCCCCTGGGCACGAGCTGGCGGACGGCGAGCGCGTTCAGGATCTGCTGCACCACCAGGGTCGGGAAGATGGTCTGGATGGAGTTGGTGATGCGGTCGCCGAGCTCGAGGCGGTGCTCCATCAGCGAGGGGTCCTCGAGCGCGTATTGCTGTTTGAGCGAACGCACCGCCTCGGCGCCCTCGCGCTCGCTGCCGTCGGCGGCGCGCTCGGTGAAGCTCAGATGGTGCCAGCCGTTGTCGCTGAGGACGATGCCGCCGCCCATGGTGAAGCGGACGATGCCGAAGGTGTTGTGGAAGACGTGCAGCAGGGTCGCGTGATAGCTGTCCTTGGTGTTCTCGGCATAGAGCTTCCAGTTGTTGGGCAGCATCTGGCTGTGATAGCCGAGCACCCGGACCGGCTTGACGAGCACCCGGTCGAGCGCCGCCAGCATGGCCGGCCCGATATAGGTCTCCAGATCCGCGACGTCCTCGGAGAAGGTGGCGAACACCAGCCCGCTGCGCGACGCGCAGCGCAGCCGGCGCAGCCCGTGCGCTTCGGGCTCGAACTCCGGCTCCATGCCGCCCTCGCCGCGCACCCCGCGGCCGAACGCGACTCCGGTCAGCCGGCCAGCCAAGTCGTAGGTCCAGTGGTGGTAGACGCAGGTGAACTCGCGCACATTGCCGCGCGGCTTGTAGCAGAGCAGCGCGCCCTTGTGGGCGCAGCGGTTGACCAGCGCGTTGATGCCGCCATCCGCGTCGCGCACCGCGATAACCGGGGCGTCGCCGACGACGCACGCCCTGTAGTCGCCGGGCTCGGGGATCTCGGCTTCGAGACAGAGGAAGTTCCAGGTGGGCCCGCGGAAGATCCGCTCCTGCTCGCGTGCATGGATGCCGGGGTCGCTGTAGACCCGGTAGGGCACCCGCGAGACGTCGTCGTCGGGCCAGAG
>JAPPGP010000155.1 GCA_028821395.1 Defluviicoccus sp. | reverse complement strand
GAGTCGATATTCGCCGTCGCCTCGTCGAGGATCAGGATCGGCGTGTCGGCGACCAGAGCCCGGGCGAAGCTGAGAAGCTGGCGCTGGCCGAGCGAGAGGTTGCGTCCCTGCTGGTCGAGCACGGTGTCGTAGCCGTCCGGAAGCCGGGCGATGAAGTCGTGCGCGCCGACCGCGCGGGCAGCGCGCTCGATATCCGCCCGCGTGGCAGTCGCGGTGGAAAAGCGGATATTGTCGAGCACCGTGCCGGTGAACAGATAGGGGTCCTGGAGCACCATGGCGATGTGACGGCCGAGCGCCGCGCGCGCGTATTCGCGCACGTCGCGCCCGTCGATCGCCACCCGCCCGTCCCAGACCTCGTAGAAGCGGTGCATCAGGGCGGTGATGCTGGTCTTGCCCGAGCCGGTCGGACCGACCAGCGCCACCGTCTCGCCCGGCGTCACCGAGAAGCTCACCCCGTGCAGCACCGGATCGCCCGGCGCGTATCCGAAGGTCACGTCCTCGAAGTCGATCGCGCCCCGCATCCGCTTCGGCGACAGCGCGCCCGGCTTGTCGACGATGGCGAGCGGCACGTCGAGCACCTCGAAGATGCGCTGACCCGATGCCATGGCGCGCTGCATGATGCTGTACTGGATGGTGAGCGAGCGGATCGGGTCGAAGAAACGCTGGACATAGAACACGAAGGCGACCATGACACCCACCTCCAGCGCGCCGCCGAGCACCAGGGAGCCGCCCAGCACCACAACGATGGCGAGCGCCGCCCCGGTCAGCGTGTCGACCACCGGCACCATGGCCTGGGCGTAGCGCGCGGCGCTCAGATGGGCCTTGAGGTTGTCCCCGGCCTTGTCGCCGTAGAGCAGGTAGTTGACCGCTTCGCGGCGCATCCCCTGGACGGTGCGGACCGCATGGATCGCCTCGGCGAGCGCGCCGTTGGCGATCGAGTTGGTCTCGCGCGCGCGGCGGAAGGCGAGCCTGGCGCGCGGCAGCCAGACGATGCGGACCAGCGCCAGCGTCGGCACCAGCACCAGGGTGAGCAGGCCGAGCTCCAGGTTGAGGGAGAGCATGATGGCGACGATGCCGACCAGCAGCAGCAGGTCGCCGAAGGCGGTGACCGAGTTTTCGAGAAATTCCTGGAGCGAGTTCACGTCGCCCTGGAGGCGGGACATCATCCGCCCGACCTCGGTCTTGTCCATGAAGGAGAGCGACACGTCCTGGAGATGGGCGAACATGGCGCGGCGGAGGTCGAAGATCACCCGCTCGCCGATATGTCCGACCAGCCGGTCCTGCACGTAGTTGGCGGCGTAGCTCACCAGGATCACGATGCCGAAGACGGCGGCGGCGAGCTGCAGATGGAGCACGTCGCCGCCCTCGGCGAGGATCGCCTCGTCGATCGCATGGCGGATCACCAGCGGGATCAGCAGCTGCGCCCCGGTAAACACCAGCACCGCGCCGAGCGCCATGGCGAGCCAGCGCGAATAGGGCCGGACATAGGCCAGGAAGCGGCCCCCCACCCGGCGGTCGTAGGCGGCGCCGAAGATCTCCTCGTCGCGGCTGATCTGCGAGCCGACGACGGCGCGCGGCGGACGGGCCTGTTCCGCGGCCACGCTCATTCCGCCGCCCCCTGGAGGCCGTCGCCGATTCCGTCGCGGCCTTGCAGGGCGAAGATCCGCGCGTAATGGCCGCCCGCGGCGATCAGCGTCTCGTGGCTGCCGCGCTCGATCACCCGCCCGGCGTCGAGCACCAGGATCTCGTCGGCGTCGCGGATCGCGGCGAGTCGGTGCGAGACCACGATGCGCGCCGCGTGCTCCGCGCGCTCCGCCAAGGCCTCGCGGATCTGGCTCTCGGTCGCCGCGTCGATCGCCGCCGTCGAGTCGTCGAACACCAGCACCGCCGGGTCCAAGAGCGCGGTCCGGGCGATCGCCACGCGCTGCTTCTGGCCGCCCGACAGCGACACCCCGCGCTCGCCGACCAGGGTGCCGTAGCCCTCGGCGAGCCGGTCGATGAAGCCGTCGATCTGCGCCACGCCGGCGGCGTCGCGGATCGTGCTCTCCTCGGTCCACGGGTCGCCATAGGCGATGTTGTTGTCGATCGAGGCGGTGAACAGGAACGGGTCCTGCTGCACCACGCGCACCGCGCGGCGCAGGCTGTCGAGGGTGACGCCGCGGATGTCCTGGCCGTCGATGGCGATGCGCCCGCCGGTCGCGTCGTAGTAGCGCGGCAGCAGATGGGTGATCGTCGACTTGCCGCTTCCCGGCGGGCCCACGATGCCGAGCGTGCGGCCGCGCCGGACCTCGAAGGAGACCCCGTCGAGCGCCAGCTTGCCGTCCTCGTCATAGGCGAAGCTCACGTTCTCGAAGCGCAGCGTGCCGTCGGTGACCTCGAGCTCTCGCGCGTCCGGCGCGTCGCGGATCGCCGGCTCCAGGTCGATCACCGCGAACAGCCGCGCGCCGCAGGACGAGCCGCGCGCGAAGGAGTTCACCACCAGCCCCAGCGAACGCACCGGGAGCTGGAGGATGGTGATGAAGGTGAGGAACTCGGTGAGCGTGCCCACCGTCATGGTTCCGGCGATCGCCCGCTCGCCGCCGACCCAGAGCACCAGCCCCATGGCGACGAAATAGGCAAACGTCATCTCGGTGGTCGAGGCGACGCGCACGTTGATGCGCCTGGAAGACAATTTCAGCGCGTCGGCCGCCGCGCGGTCGTACTTGTCGATCTCGAAGCGCTCGGCGCCGAAGGCGCGGACCACGCGGATGCCGGTCAGGTTCTCGTCCATGATGCGCCCGAGCACCGCCATGCGGTCCTGGAACAGGTTCCACAGATAGCGCAGCCGGAGCCGCGCCGTGGTCGAGCGCCAGGCGATATAGGGGACGAAGCTAAGGCTGAGCAGGCCGAGGACGAGGTCGGTCGACAGCAGCAGCGCCGCCCCGGCGCCGACGAGGACCGCCATCTGCACCGCGCGCAGCAGCCCATGGTTGACGATCATGCGCACGCCTTCGAGGTCGAGCATGCCGCGCGTGATCAGCTCGCCGGTATGGATGCGGTCGTGGAAGGAGAAGCCGAGGCGCTGGAGCTTCGCGTAGAAGGTGAGCCGCAAATCGTGGGCGAGGCGGTGGCCGATGGCCTCGCCCGAGTAGTTGTGGGCGAGCGTGAACAGCCCGCGCAGAATCGAGACGCCGAGCAGGAGGGCCGCCGCGTGCCACAGCGCCGCGCGCCCCGCCTCGGGCGTCGCCGCGCCGTCGGCGAGCAGCCCGTGCGCGCCGTCGACCGCATCGCCGACCAGCCCGGGAATCGCCAGCTGGAAGGCCGACGCGGCGAACGTCGCGCCCAATGCCACCGCGACGCCGGCGCGATAGCGGAGCGTCATGCGCACGATGCGCCGGACGATCTCGGCATCGCCCGGCGCCGCGCCCCGTTCCATCCCGGCATAGGCCCGGGCATAGGCGCGGGGCTTGACCTCCGACGCCGCTTCGCCCTCTGCGGTCGCTGCGCTCATTCGCCACCCAAACACCCGCGCCGGGCACCCCAACCGGGCACCCGGCGCCACCCTCCCTATATAGAACGGCGCCCACCCCAGCGCCATGCGGGCGGGGACATGCCTCCCACCCGTCAACGAAGTGTGGAATAGCTTCGATACGGTTCGTCCCATGCCGGGAGTTCGTGATACGACGATGCGGCGGGAATCGCCGTCGAAGGTCGCGATCGCCGTGGGATGACTGCGGCCTCATGAAAGACACGGACTTCGACCGGCTGGAAGATGTGCGGAACGGCATGACCGTCGCCGAGCTGGACGGCTATTTGACGGCCCTGATCGTCTGCCCGGAGGTGATCCTGCCCTCCGAATGGCTCGCGGAGGTCTGGGGCGAAGACCACGTGTTCGAGGACGATGCCGAGCTGGAGGCGGCGGTCGCCGCGGCGATGGGGCACTACAACCGGATCGCCGAAACACTGGCGGAGCGTCCCGAGGATTACGCGCCCGTCCTGGAAACCGACCCCGACAGCGGTGAGACCCTGTGGGAGCCGTGGGTCGACGGCTTCGAGCGGGGTATGGCGCTGCATCCGGATGCGTGGATGGCGATCGCCGAGAGCGACGAGGAAGAGGCGTCGGCATCGCTCGGCTTGATCCTGACCCTGCACGAGGTAAGCCACGACCTTTCGGAGTTGACGGAAGAGGCCCAGGGCGAGTTCGACCTGTTGGCGCCGCATCTGATCCCGGGAATGGTGCGCGCGCTGAATGACTGGACCAAGTCCCGGCATATCGCGACGCAGGGCGGCGGCGACAAAGGATGGCATGACCCCTTCGCCCACCGACATGCGCCGGCATTCGGGCGCAAGGTGGGCCGCAACGAGCGCTGCCCGTGCGGTTCCGGGCGCAAGTACAAGCGCTGCTGCGGCGCGGGTTGACCGAGGCCCGGTTCGGAAAAGGCGATGGCCGCCCGGGGGGAGGCGGCCATCAGGGGGGAGGAAACGTCCAAGAGCAGGGAGACACGTGCGGCTTCCTTGGACGGTGAAACCGCACGAGCCGGACCCTACCGGACCCGCCGGCGGGCGCAACGGGCAAATTGTCGCAGGGCGGCGCCTTAAGCGTACTTGCCCGAGACCTGCGTGGTGTGCGGGCCCTCCAGGCGCTTTTCGGCGTGCTCCAGCCTCGTCACCCGGTTCCAGCCGCGCTTGAGGTCGTCGCGGATGTCGATGGCGAGGCGGCCGACCCGCTCGATCTCGAGCTCGACCCGGTCGCCGTCCTGGAACGGGTGCAGGCCGCGGTGGTTGGTTCCGGTCGCGACGATGTCGCCCGGCACCAGCGGGTGGATCGAGGACAGCCAGGATATGCAGCGCGGGATCTTGTGCGCCATGTCGTCGGTGTTGAAGTTCTGCATCAGCTCGCCGTTGTTCCAGAGCTTGACCTGGAGGCTCTGCGGATCGGCGATCTCGTCCCTGGTCACGATCCACGGGCCCACCGGCGCGAAGGTCTTGCGCGACTTGACCTGAAAGAAGGTGTTGCCGGGCGGCGGCAGGGCGCGCGCCGAGCCGTCGATGAAGCAGGTCCAGCCGAAGACGTGGTCCATCGCCTCGTCCTCGCCGATATTGTCGGCCGGCTTGCCGATGATCGCGGCGAGCTCGGCCTCGCCCTCGAACACCGCGGCCGGCACGTCGGGCAGGATCATGGTGTCGCCGTGGCCGATCACCGCGCCGGGCGATTTGTGGAAGGCGTTGATCTGCGCCGGCGCGTCCCTGGTGCCGTCCTCCATGTAGTTGACCGCCATGCAGTCGATGGTGGTGGGTCTGGGCACCGGCGGGCGGATGCGCACGGATGCCAGCGGCACGCCGCCGCCCTTCGCCGCCGCCTGTTCCAGCCCGGCGCGCCAGTCGTCGAACCGGGCGATCAGCCCGTTGATCAGGTCGCCGCGCTCGACATGCGGGATGCCGGAGACCAGGTCGGTCACGTCGACCACGTTGTCGCCGGCGAGCACGCCGAGGCGGTAATCGTCGAAATAGAGCAATCTCATTCTGTCTGTCCCTTGCGGTTTGGAAGCCGGGCCTGCTGGCCCGGGCGAAGCTGGACGTCGAACGCCGCGAGCAGGGCTGCCGTCGCGGCGTACATGCCCATCAGGGAGACCAGGTCGACCAGGTTGCGCGTGCCGAAGACCGCCTGCGCCCGGGCGAAGGTCGCGGCGCTCAGGCGGTGCGTCTCGAACAGCTCGCGGCCGAGCGCGATGACCGCGGCCTCGGTCTCGTCGAGTCCGTCGACGGGGCCGCCGCTGCGGATCGCCTCGACGGTCGCCGGCGCGACCCCCTCGGCGAGCGCCGCCGGCTCGTGCTGCGCCCATTCGAACTGGCAGTCATGGGCGCGCGCGGTGACCAGGATGGCGATCTCGCGCACCGCGCCGGGCAGGTCGGTCTCCCAGCGCAGATAGCGGTTGAGCGGCTGGGCGATCGCGGCGAGCTGCGGGCTGTGCAGCCTGAGCCCGCCCGGCCCGTAGAGCCCGACCAGCGACCGGCTGGAGGGCCCGGCGAGCTGGTCGAAGATCGCCTGCGCCGCCGCCGGCAGGTCGTCCCTCCGCGGCAGCGGGAGCCGGCTCCCGGAATCGGGGTCGATGTCGGTGGGAAAGTCTGGCATGTCGGTCGGGTGTGGTGCGAATCGCGCCTGTCTTAGACGAGCGGCGCCCCGCCTGCAAATCCGGCTCGCCATCGTCATTTCGAGCCAGGCGCCGCAGGCGCGAAGCGGAGAAATTCCGCGCCCACCGTCCGACCCCTGTCGTTATGGCTGGCCCCGAAACGAATCCGGCGGCGATCCGGCCACCCATGCGGCCCTGTATGGACGCCTCCCGGTACGCAAGGACCGATTTCGGTGTGACGGTCGGGCAGACTGCAGCTTTGTATCCGGCCTTTCGGTGCGGGATCTGGTGCCCGCTGGCCCTGATGGAATATGCCGACCCGCGCCTCATTTCTCCGCCTGAGCCTTTCGCCCTGGGCCGTATGCAGGCTTGGCGGATCGCGGTCTGACCTGTTTGCCATCACACTTTGTCGTGCCTTGCGCAATCTGTTGGCGACCACCTCCCGGTTCGGTTCGTCGTTGCTGGCCTCGTCGGCCGCGGCTAGGCCGGCTGGCTGACGTAGTTCGCCCGGTACGCCCGGTCATGCGCCGGCAGGGCCCAGATCGTGCGCGCCGTCTTGTCGGCCGGCGCGACGGTGACCGCGTTGGGCGGCCGCCGCTCGGCCAGGCGCAGCGCCCATTGCGGCGGCGCCTTGCTTGTGCTCAGGGCGCTGCGGGCGCCGTGGATCGGCAGGGTCCGCAGATACCGGTTGCCGCGCTTGGAGATGCCAAGCATGCGCGCCCGCCCTCCGGCGCCGTCGTGCCGCGGCACCAGGCCGAGCCAGGCGGCGAACTCGCGGCTGGACCGGAAGGCCGTGGGATCGCCCATCGCGGCGACCACGGCGGTCGCGCTCAGCACGCCGACGCCCGGGATCTCGGCGACCCGCCGGCTCGTCCCACCCCCCCTCATCCCGAGCAGCTCCGGGCTAGATCCGGGGCGTATCGAAGGACGGCCTCCGCTCGGCGCCGTCCGTCAGACCCGCGCCGCGCGCTCCTGCGCCGCCTCCAGCGCCTCGGCGAAGCGGTAGAGCGCGCGGTTGCGCTCCGCGTGGCTCTCGCGCATTCCCTTGGCTGCCCGGATCGCCGCCTCGGCGTCCGCGGAGGCGAAGGTTCCGTCCTCGTAGACCACCTTGCCGGCCACCAGCACCGTGCGGACCGCACGCCCGCGCTCGGCGAAGACGAGCTGTTGCAGCGGGTCGTTGAGCGGCGCGAGGCTGAGCGTGTCGAGGTCGTAGAGCACGAGGTCGGCCGCCGCGCCCGCCTCGACCGCGCCGAGCCGGGGGCCGGAGACGAAGGCCGCGGCGCCGCCCTTGGTCGCCATGTCGAACGCGTCCGCCGCGTCCGGCCAGTCGGCGCGCGGCACGCCCGCGATGCGCGGCAGGAGAGCCGCGAGGCTCATCGCCTCGTGGATCGAGAGCGTGTCGTTGGTGCTCGCCCCGTCGGTGCCGAGCGCGACCGGAACGCCGTTCGCCAGCATCCGTGCGATCGGAGCGACGCCGGCGCCGATCTTGGAGTTGCTGTGCGGGTTGTGGACGACGACCGCCTTTCGCGCGGCAAGCAGGCCGATGTCGTCCCCGTCGACCCAGACGGTATGGGCGAGCGACCAGCGGCGGTCGAGGATGCCGAGCGCGTCGAGCTGGGCGACCATGGTGCGGCCGTAGCGCTCCTGGGCGAGGGTGCGCTGGATGCGGGTCTCCAGCAGATGGGTGTGGATGCCGAGGCCGCGCGCGGCGGCGATTTCGTGGCAGCGCACCAGCATCTCGTCGGAGCAGCGGATCGGGTTGGACGGGCCCGGCATGATCGAGACCAGCCCGCCATGGCCGTGCCAGGCATCGGCGGCCTGTTCGCACAGGTCCGCGATCTCGTCGATGGGGAGCGGCGCCAGCGGGTTGTCGCCGAGGTCGCGCTCGATCGAGAGATCGACGCCGTCGATCCGGGCGGGGTCGATGTCGTCATAGGCGCGGTCGAACACGCGGAGCGCGATCGCCGCGCGCATGCCGATCCCGGCATAGGCGCGCGCGAGGGGGCCCACGTCTTCGGCGGCGCAGTTCTGCTCCGGGTAGTGGTCGATCGCCGCGGTGACGCCCGAGCGCAGCATGTCGAGCGCGCCGAGCGCCGCCGAGACGGCGATCTCCTCGGCGCCCCGCCCCGCCGTGACGGCCTGGTTGGCCCACATGAAGCCGACATGGTCCATCCCGTCCGCCGTGCCGCGCAGCACGTTGAGCGGCGAGTGGGTGTGCGCGTTGACCAGCCCGGGCGCGACCAGCCGGTCCCCGCCCTCGACGATTTCGGCGGCGCGGCCCTCCCCCGGCGCGGCGATCCGGGCGATCAGGCCGTCGCGGATCTCGATGTCGCAGTCCCCGAGGGCGAGCGCGCCGTCCCGCGGGACCAGCGCGCGGCAGCGGCGGATCGCGGTGTCGGCTTCGGTCCCGGTACGGTTGCCCATCCGCCGATGGTGGCCAGTCCGGCCCCGCGGGTCAATCCGGTCGCCGGGCCTGTGGGCTGCGGATGCGCCGCGCGATCTTGAGCGAGCGCTCGGTCTCGATCTCCTCCAGCGCCGCCGCGACCGCCCCGGCTAGCGCCGGATGCGATTCGGCGCAGCGGCCGAGATGCACCGCGATGTCGTCGTCGGCGATGCCCGCGAGCGCGGCGACGATCTCGCGCGCGGGGTCGCGATGGAGCTCCTCGAGCAGGACCGGTCTCGGGCCCCCCCCCCCCCCCCCCCCCCCCGCCCCCCCCCCCCCCCCCCCCCCCCCCC
>JAPPGP010000162.1 GCA_028821395.1 Defluviicoccus sp. | reverse complement strand
GCCGGATACAAAGCTGCAATCTGCCTGACCGTCACACCGCAATCGGTCCTTGCGTGCCGGGAGGCGTCCATACAAGGCCGCATGGATGGCCGGATCAAGTCCGGCCATGACGTGGTTGGGGGGACGTTGAGAAAGGACGGGAGGGCCGGCCCCTAGCCGCTCCGCCCCGGGACGCCGACATAGCGCTGCATGCCGACATCGGTCTCCCAGCTCTTCCGCCAGGCCGCTTCGAGATAGGGGCGGAGGGTCTCGAACCGCGCCGCCACCTCGCGCTGGTCGGCGCGGAGCCCGCCGATTACCGCCTCGACGGACTCTCGGAGTGCTTCGGCGTCGATGGTGGCGAGCCTGCCGCCCTCGACGACGACCCGGCCCTCGACGATCACGGTGTCCAGCGCCGAGCCGGTCTCGGTATAGACCATCTGGCGGGCGGCGCTGTTGAGCGGCAGGAGCGTCGGCCGGTCGAGGTCGTAGAGGCAGAGATCGGCCCGCATGCCGGGGGCGATGGCGCCGACCTCGCCGGCGAGCCCGACCGCCGCCGCCCCGCCGAGCGTGGCCGCGCGCAACGCCTCGGCCGCGTCAGGCGTCTCCAGGGCGATGTCGCTGATCGCCGCCAACCCGCAGAACAGCTTCATCGCCTGGAACATGTTCTGCACGTCGGAGCAGGCGCAGTTGTCGCAGCCGAGCGCGATCCCGACACCGGCGTCGCGGTAGTGCCGGATCGGGGCGACGCCCGATTTCGACTTCATGTTGCTCGCCGGGTTGAGCACCACCCGCCCGCCGGCCTCGGCGAGCGCATCGATCTCGCCGCGGGTGAACCAGATCGAGTGGGCCAGCGCGAGTCTCGGGCCAAGCAGCCCGCAGGCGCGCATGTACTCGATCTGCGAGCCGCCATGCGCGCCGAGATGGGTGCGCGACGCGATCACCTCGGGGCGCGATTCGTACATGTGGCTCAGCACCGGGAGCTCGTGCCGGTCGGATAGCTCGGCGATGCCGGTCAAGAGCTCCGGCGAGGACATGATCGCGCTGGTCGGACCCAGCGCCCAGGAGAAGCGCTCGCGCGCGAGCCCCACCCGGTCGATCTGCCGGCGCACCGTCTCCAGCGGCGGCTCGCCGCCGACGCCGATCGGCGAGCCGAGCCAGGCATGGTAGTCCTCCGGCACCAGCTCGCGCCAATGCGGGATGCGGTCGACCGCGCGCCGGTCGCCGATCTGCAGCGAGAGCACGGTGCGGATGCCGGCCTCGTCATAGGCGTCGAGCACGGCATCCAGCAGCGCGTCGTCGAACGGGTAGAGCGTCACCATGTCCTGCACGGTGGTGATCCCGGCGAGCAGGCATTCGGCGGCGCCCAGCAGGGTGCGGGCGCGCACCTCTTCGGCGCTCCGCATCGGGTATTGCGGCGGCAGCGCGTTGACGAACCACATCTGCAGCGGCATCGGCTCGAACACGCCCTTGAGCAGCACGTCGTGCGAGTGGTAATGGGCGTTGACGAAGCCGGGGACGACGAGCCGGCGGCTTGCGTCGATCGTCCTGTCGGGCGCGGCGCCGCCGGCGAGCGCGGCGCGCAAGTCCGGCTCCACGCGGGCGATCCGCGCCCCCTCGATCAGGATGTCGCGCGCCGCCGGGCAGTCGGTATGGCCGTCGTGGTCGTAGACCAGACCGCCTTCGACGAGGATCCGGGTCTCGGTCATGCCCTCAGCCGCGCACGATGTAGTCGCGCAGCGCGTCCGCCTCGGCCATCACCCCGTCGATGCGGCTCTTGACCACGTCGCCGATGCTGACGATGCCGATCAGCCCGCCGTCCTCGACCACCGGCAGATGGCGGAACCTGCGGTCGGTCATCAGCGCCAGGATCTCGCGGTCCCCGTCGCCAGGCGCGCAGGTCTCGACCGGGCTCGCCATGCAGTCCTCGACGAGGCAGTCGAGGAAGGCAGCCCCCCGCTCGGCGAGCCCGCGCACGATGTCCCGCTCGGAGACGATGCCGACCAGCGCGCCCTGCTCGTCGGTCACCACCAGCGCGCCGATCATGCGCTCGGCGAGCTCGGCCACCGCGGCGGCGACGGTGGTGCCGGGTGGGACGGTCGCGACCTCGCTGCCCTTGGCCCGGAGAATCCCGCGGACATCCATGATCGCCTCCCTGCAAAACCCCATGCCGATCCTGGAAATATCGGGCCGCCGGCGCGGCGAGTCCAGACGCGGCGGCGGGTGACACGGCGCCCGCATTGGCGTTGAATGGAGCCGCCTTGGCCCAGAGCATCACATTGACCGCCACGGACGGGCACGCGCTCGATGCCTGGCACGCCGCGCCTGCGCGCCCCGCCGGCGGCATCGTCGTGCTGCACGCGATCTACGGCCTGACCCCGCACATGGCGGATGTCTGCGACCTCTACGCGGATTCCGGGATCGCGGCGATCGCGCCCGCCCTCTACGACCGCTCGGGCCGCAGCATCGTGTTCGGCTACGGCGCGGACGGGCGCGAAGCCGGCATGGCGCAGCGCGAGACCCTGGCCGAGGCGACGGTGCTGATGGATGTCGAGGCCGCGCTCGGCGCGCTCCGCCGGGCGGGGAAGGTGGCGGTGCAGGGGTTCTGCACCGGCGGCACCTGGGCGTGGATCGCCGCCGCCCGCCTCGCCGTCGACGCGGCGGTGATCTATTACGGCAGCGACGTCGACGCCCATCTCGGCCTCGTCCCGTCCTGCCCGGCGATCCTGCATTACGGCGACCGCGACGCCGTGGTCCCGTTCGACCGGGTCGAGGCGATCCGCGCCGCCCATCCGGGGCTCGACTTCCACGTCTATCCCGACGCCGACCACGCCTTCTTCAACCCCCAGCAGGCGAGCCACGATGAAGCGGCGGCCGCCGCCGCGCACCGGCGCACGCTCGCCTTCCTCCGCGCCCGTTTCGGCGAGGCCGGGGGATGAGCGGGGCGGCGAAGCGATCAGGCGGATAACGGCTGGTGGCGTCTGACCGACTGGGCGTACTCCGCCTGGCTGATCCAGTTGGCCAGCTTGAGGCGGACCCAGGGGATCGCGGGACGAGGCCGGTCGTCTCCGAGAGAGCGTAGCAACTCATAGTGGCACAGCACGTTCAGAAGGTGCAGCACGGGAGGCTCGCTCGCCTCGATGCGCAGACGCTCGCGGGTCAGCTCCTCGTGCTCCGTATCTTCGAGGTCGCGGCCATGCGCGAACTTCTGCTCCAGGGCGATGAACTGTCGCGCCAGGTCGCCGTGCTGGTCGGCGCGTTTCCCGGTGCCCACCGCCAGATCCATGGCGCCCAGCACCGCGACCGCACCGGAGAACGCGACGGGCAGCCACTCCCAGGCCGGTTGGGAGAGGAACGCGGCCACCGCCGAGGAGCCTCCGACCGTCGCGGCTCCGACGGTCATGCAGTTCCAGATTTCGTAGAACCGGCGCCGCCGGTCGTGATAGCGCACCGAGCGCCGGACGCCGAAGAGGAGATCGTAGGTCCTGTCGTCAAGACTCTCGGTCATCGGGCTTCTCGGGGCACTGCTTGGGCTTCGACGGGCGCGCGGGGCGTTCGGGGCGCTCGGGAGCGAGACTGTCCCTGACTTCGGCGGACCCCGCCGATCCGTGGTCTGTCGCCCGGTCGGGACACCCATCCTGACATTTCTCCGGGACCGCCTTTCCGTCCTTGTCCGCCTTTCCGGCTTTTCGATTCCGATCTTCCGGACCGTCGTTTCCCATACAAGCCGATCCGTACGCTTCCTGTCGCGGACTGGACACAACCGATCCCAAGCGCGTCACTATGGCAAAATGTAGCACGCCAGCTGCTTCGCCGCACGCCTTCTAGTTGATGAACATGAACGCCGATCCCGCAACGAGAGATTCGGAGCAAAGCGAGCGCACCGGCTGGCTCGACCTGGTGCGCGGCGGGCGGGGGGTGTTCACGGTGCTGCTCAACCTCGCGGTGATCGTGCACGGGGTGAACACCTTCGTGCTGTCGACCGTGATGCCCTCGGTGATCGCCGATATCGGCGGCGCGGCGTATTACGCCTGGCCGGCGATGGTCTATTTGATCGGCACCATCGTCGGCGCCTCGGGCGGCGCGCCGGTCCGCGCGGCGCTCGGCCGGCGTCACGGCTATGTGGCGTCGGGGCTGGTGTTCGTCGCCGGCAGCGCGGTCGCGGCGCTGGCGCCGTCGATGGCGATCCTCCTCGCGGGCCAGCTCCTGCAGGGGTTCGGCGGCGGGCTGCTGCTCTCGCAGTCGATGGCCCTGGTGCGCGAGATCTATCACGGCGCGCTGCGCGGCCGGGCGCTGGCGGTGATCAACGCGGCCTGGGTCGCGGCGGCGATGATCGGCCCGGCCGAGGCCGGGTTCTTCGCCGCGATCGACTGGTGGCGGGGCGCGTTCTGGGCCGCGATCCCGGTCGCCGCCCTGGTCTGCGCCCTCGCCTGGCGCTATGTCGCGGCGTCGGGCGATCCCGGCAGGCGCTCGGGCTTTCCGCTGCGCAGGCTGGCGCTGATCGCCGCGGCGGTGATGTGCGTCGCCGCCGCGGGGCAGATCGACTCGGTGCCGGCCGGGATCGCGCTGGTGATCGCTTCCTGCCTGCTGGTGCGGTTCACGCTCGGGCTCGATGCGAGATCCGACAACCCGATCTACCCGAGGCGCGCGCTGTCGCCGTTCGCCGATATCGGCGCCGCCTACTGGATGTTCATGATGCTCGCCTTCACCCAGGTGGCGCCGGCGATCTTCCTGCCGCTGCTGCTGGGCGTGCTCCACGACGTGCCGATGCTCTGGCTCGGCTACTACAACATGCTGATGTCGATCGCCTGGTCGGTGGGCTCGCTCGCGGTCGCCCATGTGACCCATCGCGGCACGACACGGTGGGCGATCCTCGCCGGCTTCGCGATCTCGACAATCGGGCTCGCCGGCATGGCGGCGGGCGTGGCCGAGCATCCGCTGTGGCTGCTCGCAATCTGGTCGATCGTGATCGGGCTCGGGATCGGCGTCTCCAACGTGCTCGCGATCACCTGGACGATGTCGATCGCGGCCAGGGGCGAGGAAAGCCTAGCCGCCTCGGCGATCCCGGCGCTGCGCTCGCTGGGGCTCGCCTTCGGCGCGGCGGCGACCGGGCTGATCGCCAACGCAGCCGGGCTCGGCGACGCCACCGACCCCGGCAATGTCACCCGCGCGCTCACCGCCGTGTTCGCCTTCTGCGCGCTGGCTCCCGCGGTGGGGCTGGCGATGACCGTGCTCTCCTTCGCGGCGAATGCCAGGCGCGTCAGCGGATGAGCGCGCCGCCGCGGCGCTCCTCGCGCCAGGTGTTGTACCAGGCGGCGGCGAAGATGATCGCCGCCCCGATCAGGATCGGCAGGTCGAAGGCCTCGCCGAACAGCACGATGCCGAGCCCGACCGAGAGCGGCAGGCGCAGGAAGTCGAACGGCACCACGAAGCTCGCATCGGCCGCCGCCATCGCCCTCGTCACGCAGTAGTGGACGGCGTAGCCGGCGACGCCGAGCCCGGCGATCGCCGGCAGGTCGGCGAGCTCCGGCGTGCGCCAGACGAAGACCGCCGGGATGGCCGAGAAGACCAGCACGAAGACACTCATGTAGAACACGACGACATTGCCGGATTCGCTCGACGCCAGCCGCTTGGTGGCGATGAAGGCGGACGCGTAGAAGAACGCCGCGGCGAGCACCACAAGCGGGCCGATGCCGAAGCCGAGCCCGGTGGGGCGGACGATGATCAGCGTGCCGGCGAACCCCGCCGCGACCACCGCGATGCGGGCGAGGTCGACGCGCTCGCCGAGCACCAGGACCGCCATGACGACGACGAAGATCGGCATGGTGAACTGGAGCGCCGACAGCTCGGCCAGCGTCACCATGGTGACGCCGAAGAACCACGCCACGTTGCCGGTATAGAGCAGCCCGTTCCTGAGCCCGTGCAGGGCGAGGCGCTCGGTGCGGATCGCCACGGCGCCCTGGCGCAGGATCCAGGGCGCCATCAGGCAGAGATTGACCACGCTCCTGAGGAAGATCAGCTCGAGCACGTGGTAGTCGGGGGCAAGCAGGCGGACCAGCAGCGCCATCGCGACCAGCGAAGACGCCGCGCCGATCATGAACAGCGCGCCTTCGATGCGCTTGGAGGCGATGGCCAAGGCCGGAGAGACGCGCGGCCTACGCCGTCTGCGGTTCGAGCACCCTGACCGCTTCGTTGGCCGGGTCGTAGCGGTAGCGCCGCGTGCGGTCGAGGTCGCAGCCGGTCACCCGCACCAGCCGGGTCTCCAGCGGCCGATCGAGCGAGTGGATCACGCCCTCGTTGTAGACCTGCGCCTCGCCCTCGCCCAGCACGTATCGGCGCTCGACCTCGAGCTCGGCATGGCCCGGCCGCGCGCCGTCGTCGACGCGGCGCCACTCGGTCATCGCGACGTGGTTCATCGCCATGCCGTAGACCACCCAGGACGGGCCGTGGCAGTGCGGCGTGTTGTTCGACGGGCCCCGGTTGGTATGCGCCATCACGCGGAAGCCGTGCTTGTCGTCGACATGGATGGTCTCCGCCCCGGACGGCTTGTCGGGGCCGAGATGGGCAGCGACGAAATCGGCATCGACCAGCAGCTTCTCCAGATGGCGCGCGACGGCCTCGCGGCCCACCGGGCCGGGATCGGCGTCGAGCGCGGCCCGCGCATCGGCGCAGAAGTCTTCCAGCGTGTAGGCCATCGGCATTCCTCCGCCAAAGCGCGCGGTCAGCCCGCCCGGGCGCTCTCGGCGACGCCCCATCTGAGCCCCATCCCCTTGAGCCAGCGGCGATAGGCGACGGAGAACTTGTCGGCGCGGATGTGCAGCTCGTCCTTCAGGTCGAGCGGGATCTCGGCCGGGCGCTGGCTCTCGACGATCCACTTGTCCTGGCTGAATACCTTGTCCTGGCGCTCGATGATCTGCTGCTCGGTGACCTGGTCGCCGAAATTGATCGCCACCAGCAGCCACACCAGGCAGTCGTCGGTGGCCAGCGGGGTGACCGTCAGCATCATGCAGAACATGTTGCTGTCGCCGGTCTCCTTGGCGAAATAGGCCGTGGTGGGGCGGAAGCAGCGATAGGTGTAATGCGTCATCGCCGGCACCCCGCGGTGGTCGGCGAAGGGCTGCCAGATCGGCACCCGACCGGTGCCGATGCCGTGCTCGTCCTCGAACACGTCGTAGTCCTCGACGATGTCGGGCTTCGACGGATCGCCGTTGATCATCGGGTGGACGAAGGGGAAGTGCGGGATGTCGATAAAATTCTCGACGGTGCGGAACGGGTTGGCGCGGAAATTGTAGGGGCCGACGATCTGCTTGCGGTAGGCGTCGTTCGTCCATTCCGGGAAGGGCGGCACGTCGCGCTCGGGCTCGCCCATCGACACCCAGAGGAAGCCGTAGGCCTCGCGCGCGCGATACGTCTCGGCGCGGGCGCCCGCCGGCGGGGTGAGGTCGGGCATCGCCGGGATGAAGGTGCAGCGGCCCGCCTTGTTGTAGTGCCAGGCGTGGTAGGGGCAGGTGAGCTGGCCGTCCCTGACCGCGCCCAGCGACAGCCTGGTGCCGCGATGGGCGCAGTAGTCCTTCCAGGCCATGACCTCGCCGCCGGAGCGCCACAGCACGAGGTCGGTGCCGAACAGCCGCGCCGCCATCACCCCGCCCTCGTCGAGGTCGGCCGAGCGCCCGACCGCCTGCCAGTCGTGCTTCAACACCGGATCGTCGATCATCGCGCCATTCTGCCGCCGGCCGGCCCGCGCGTCCACGGGCGTTTGGCGGGCGTCCCTCGATACGCCCCCAAAGCGTCCTGGCGGCCCCCGGAACGAGTCCGGGGGCCGGGCATGACGGCTTGAGGGAGAGCCCGGGGCGTAGCGAAGGAGACGCCGCCCCCCGGCTGCGTCATCATGGGCGCATGGAAGCGTCCTTTCTCGGCGTGCCGGGGGTCGATACCTGGGTGTTCGGCGGGCTCGCCGCGTTCTCCTTCGTCACCGCGTTCGTGACCTCCACCGTCGGCACCGCGGGCGGGCTGATCCTGCTCGCGGTGATGGCGATCTGGTTTCCCCCTTCGGTGCTGATCCCGCTGCACACGGTGGTGATGCTGGGCTCGTCGTCGAGCCTCGCCGTTATGCGCTGGCGCTACGTGCTGAGGGGCACGCTGCTGCCCTTTTCGCTCGGCGCGGTCGTCGGCGCGCTGGCCGGGGCGCAGATCTTCGTGACGCTGTCCGCTGTGGTCCTCCAGGGCATTCTCGGCGTCTCGATTCTGGCGCTCGCCTGGATCCCCAAATTCACCCAGTTCGGCCCCGAGCGGGGGCGCTTCGCGGTGCTCGGCGTCGTCATGACCTTTCTCGGCATCTTCGTCAGCGCGACGGGGAGCCTGCTCGCCCCGTTCGTCGCCGGCGCCACCGAGGACCGGCGCCACATGCCGCCGACGCTCTCCATCCTGATGACCGTCGTCCACATCGCCAAGCTCGCCGCCTTCGGCGCGGTCGGGCTCGGCGTCGGCGCCTATCTGCCGCTGATCGGGGCGATGATCGCGGTCTCGATTCTCGGCAATTTCGTCGGCAGCCGCACCCTCGATCGCGTGCCGGAGCGCACCTTCCGCATCGCCCTCCAGGTCGTGCTCACCGGGCTCGGCCTCCGCCTGCTCTGGGTCACGGCGGCGGAGGCCGGTCTGTTCTGAGGGGTGTCGCGCCCGCTTCCGACCCCGCCCCATCGCCGTGCCCCCCTCGTCATGCCCGGACTCGATCCGGGCACCCCCGGGCGGTGCATGGCGAGCAGGGTGCGGCCCGTGTCGAGAATCCAAGCCGGACAGCGGTGGAACGAGTCCGGGCATCACGGGTAGAGAGACACGGCGTCTTGAGGCAAGGGATTCCTGAAACCGGACGCAAGGACATTGAACAACCATGACTTCGACCGTATCCAAGCGCGAATTTCTCCAAACCCTCGGCGCCGCCGCCGGGGTGGGCGCGGTGTGGCGCGGCATGGAGGCGCTCGGCCTCGCCCGGCCCGGGGTCGCAAGCGC
>JAPPGP010000144.1 GCA_028821395.1 Defluviicoccus sp. | reverse complement strand
TGAACTTGCCGGGCGTGCCGGGTCCGCGCAGGCGGACGAAGAGCGAGCGGCCGCGGGCGCCGTCGAGGTCGCCGGCGACCCAGTAGCGGCCCTGGCGGCGGCCGTTGGGCAGGTAGTGCCGGCAGACCTCCTCGGCGCGCTCGGCGAGCGCGGCGGCAATGGCGGCGGCGGGAGACGGACCGTGCTGCATGCGGGACCTCCTTCAATCCATGCGGGACGCCCGATACCGGCCGACCCTCCGCCTCCGGCCGGCGCGCGCGGGCCGGCAGGCCGAGCGAAGCGGGGACAGGCGGTCCGAACGGACCGCGCTCCGGATCGGCAGCATGAAAAAGGGGGCCGACGCGAAGCGCCGACCCCCGAGGGAGGAAGGAAACGGGAGGGCCTCCTAGAAGGGCACCTCGTCGTCCAGATCCGTGGGCGCCGAGGCCGGGGCGGCGCCGGTGCCGCCCGCCATGTCCGGGTCGGGCTGGGTCCGGGCGCCGTTGCCGTTCGGCTTGTCCAGGAACTGGACGCGTCCGCCCGGCACCAGCAGGATCTCGGTCGAGAAGCGGTAGGAGTCCTCGCCGTCCTTCTTCCAGCGCCGGGTCTGGAGCTTGCCCGCGACGTAGACCAGCCGGCCCTTCACCGCGTGCTTGACCAGCATGTCGATCAGCCCGTCCTGGAAGGTGACGATGCGGTGCCACTCGGTGCGGTCCTGCCGCTCGCCGGTCTTGGCGTCGATGTACGACTCGTCGGTCGCGATGCTGAGATTGGCGACACGGCCGCCATTCTGGAGGTGGTTGACGACGACATCGGCGCCGAGGCGGCCGATCAGTTCCGCGCGGTTCAATCCGAAAGCCATGGGGACTCTCCTTCATGGGTCCTGGTTGCTGACGATGGGTTGCGAACGGGGGAAGCCGGGTCGATCCCTCTCCCCGGCCCCCTTCCGTTCAATCTCTTCAAGCCCTCCTCCACCTCCGGGAAGGCGACGGAGAGGCCGGATCCGGGTAGAGGTCCGCGAGATGCCGCTCGGGAAACACAGCCTCGCGGTCGGCGCAGCGCAGCGCCCGGTCTTCGGCGATGACCTCGCGGACGGAGGCGGGATGGATGCCGATCGCGGCGAGCATGTCGCCGGCGAGCGGGGCCTCGAAATCGAAGCCGGTATCGAAGGATGAGAGGACCATGGCGCAATCTCCCTGTGCCCTGCCCGGCATCGGCGCGGGGGACCCACTCCCTCGGCCTGCCGGACACTCGCCCGACAGGCATTCCTCTCCACCTCTACGATCCCGAAACAGCGCGGCGGATCGCGGCCAGGCGCTCGCACACCGCCCGCGGCGACATGGACCCGAGATTCAGCACCGGGATGCCGCGGGCCTCGGCGATGCGGATGCCCATGCCGGTGCCGCCGACGGCCTCGCCGCGTTCCGACCAGCACACGACCGCATCGACCGGCCGATCCAGCCGCTCCCCCATCAGCAGGATCGCGACGTTCCGCGCATGCAGCTTGCGCACAGCCGGAGAACACCGCTCCCATGCCGGATGCAGGGGCGCCGCGATCTCGATGCAGGCCGACAGCTCAACCGCCGACAGCACTCGGCAGTCCGGCCCGCGATGTCCGTTGTAGCCGCGCCACGGCAGCCAGATCGTCCGCCGCTCCGTCGGCGCTCCCGCTGCGAACGCGCTGTCCGCCCCGTCCGCGCCGCCGCTCGACAGATGCCAGCCGGTCCGCGCCAACCAGCCCGCCATCACCGTCATGTCCGCCAACACGGCCGCCGGCGTCGCCCGCGCCCCGATCCCCGCGTAGGTCAATGTCGCCATGTTCCCGTCCTCCCGGTTGCAATCTCGCCGCTCCCTCTTCTTCAGCGGCTTCGCCCTCGACCGGCTTCTCTCCACCTCCCGCACGGACGGACCGGACCGGCTTGCATGGCGGCGGTTTTCGGGGCATCGGTTGCGGCATGGACGGACGGGCATGGATCGCGCGGCGCGGGTTCTGGCCGCTGGCGCTGCTTTGGCTGCCGGCCGGGGTGGCGGCGCAGGCGGCGCTGCGCTTCGGGCCGTCCGCCGGCGCGTTCGCGGATTCGGGGGAGGCGATGGCGGCCCTTGGGTCGCTCGCCGTGACCGTCCCCTGCGGCCTGCCGCTGGCGCTGGGCTGCCGCCGCCTCTGGCGTCTCGGCTACCGGCGCGCAGCGTGGACGGCAGGCATCGGGCTGGGTGTGCTGACGATTCCAGCGACGGTGTTCGCCGGCCTGCTCGGCCCGGTGGCGATCGCCGTCTGGGCGGTGCTGTTCAGCCTGCCGGTCTGGCTCGCCTGGCTATGGCTCGCGCGGAACGGCTGACCTCGGACGGCTGCGGGCCGGCTGCGGAGCATCGCGGCTGCGTGCGAGGCCCCGATGGGCTGCCGAACGACATGGGGCCGGCTACGCAGTAGGGGGGCAGCCGAAACCGGACCCCCGCCCGGCAAGACGGCGACGGGCCGGCTGCGCAGCAGGAACGGCCGGGAAGAGCGCGGTTCCGCCGGGTCCGCTACTACGATGGATCGATCCTTTGGCGCAGCAGCATCGGGCCGTAGGACAGCACGAAGAGCGCGAAAGCCGCGACCCAGGCGGCGGCGGACGCATGCAGCAAAAGGGAGCCGCCATCGTCCGCCAGGCCGCTCGCCAGACGGGCCGCAACGGCGACCGTGACCAGCATGTAGATCGCGGCGGTCGCGCGCGATGCGGTCAGCGGCCGCCCGGTATGACCCAGGGTCGCGCGCGTCATCATGGCGAGGATCATGGTGGCCATGGCGCCGGCGGTGAGCGCATGCAGCGCGACGCCTTGCGGCACTGCCGGGACGAGCATTGAGACGGCTAGCAGCGCGAGACCGACCGGCAGCCAGAGATAGCCCAGATGCAGAACCCAGAGGAGGGGTTCCGATGTCGTCGAGAGGCCGCGCCAGCGCGCCAGGCGAACGGCAAGCGCGACGGCGGCCAGCCCAAGCAGTGCGCCAACCAGAGGATGGTCGCTTACGGCGACCCAGGAGATCGCCGCGGCGACGGTCAGTGCCATGGCCGCGCTGTCGAAGTGGTCCCGTTGCGGCGGAAGCTTCGCCGCCCCGCGCCGCACCAGCCAGTTGCGTGTGAACTCCGGCACGACGCGTCCGCCGATCAGGGTGATGAGCGTGACGATGGTCGCGACGGCGGCCCTCTCGGCGATTTCGGTCTCGCCGAGATGGAAGAGTGCGTTGGCCGCGATCAGGATCGCGAGCAGCGCAATGACGACCAGGTTGCGCCAGTTCCGCCCGATCGCGATCTCGCGGGCGCAGAAGGTGGCGAGGACGGCAAGAAAGGCGATGTCGACCGCCGCCGCCACAGCCGCACCGACCCATGCCGAAAGCGCGACGGCGAGACGCCCGGCGAGCCAGAGCGCGGCGAGCGCCGCCAGGGGAAGCCTCCGAAGCGGCGGGCGGCCGGTCCAGCCGGGGACCGCGGTCAGCAGGAACCCGGCGATGGCCGCGGCGACGAAGCCGAACAGCATCTCGTGGACATGCCAGGCGACGGGGTCCATCGCGGTCGGCAGTTCGAGGATGCCAGCCAACATGGCCAGCCACAGCAGCAGGGCTGCGGGCGCCCAGAGGCCGGCGAGGAGGAAGAACGGCCGGAAGCCCCGTTCGAACAGCGCGGGCATTGCCGGGCGGTGGGGTTTCCCGCTCAATGCCAGGCGCCGCCGTCGGGATCGTCGTCCTCGGCCCGCATCGAGGCGGCCGCCATGGCGGTCCAGGCCTCCCGATCGTAACCGAGCCTCCGGTTCAGCTTGTCGCAGATCGACTGGGCATCTTCGAGCGTGAGCGCAATCAGCGCGGTCGGAACATGGCCGGCCAGGCCTTCGATGACGATCCGGATCTGCTGCACGTCGGTCTCGACGTCGTAGGCGGGCACGAAGCAGAAGTTGGGGCAGTCCGGCAGGGTCTGCGCGGTCATGGCGGCGTTCTCCTTGGTCGGGAAGCAGGGCCGGCGCGTCGGGACTGTCTATCCCGCTCGCGCCGGTGACGGAAGGGCCGGGCCCGTCGATAACGGCGAGCCGGCAGCATGTGTTGTGGGTCTCGCAACCGACGGCGGCCCGGCCGACAAAGCGGATGCCGGCGGGCCGGCGGCACGGGCATGGCTCAGGCGGCGAGCGGCCAGCGGTCGAGGATGCGCTCCATCGCCCCGGCATTCGGCGCGAATATCCGGGCGCGGAAGGAGACGATCTCGACGGTGCATCCGATTCGCTTCAGCGCGTCCATGTCGGTGTCGCCCGGCCCCTCGATCTCGATGCGGTCGGCGCCCATCAGGCGGCGGCGCGCGAGCCGCCAGCCGTTGGCCAGCGCAAGCGCATTGCCGCGTCCCATGACCGCCTCGAACGCCTCCGTGCCGGTCATGGCGGGGCCGCCGCCGAGGCCGAAGCTCTGGCGAACGGCCCGCACCTGCTCGGCGTCGAGCACGCGCCCGATGAGGGCGATGCCGTCATCCGACGTCAAGCGCCGGACCCGCATGTTCTCGGCCGGCAGGCGGTCCCAGACGGGCAGCAGCAGGCCGGTGGCGAGCCAGAAGCGGGAGTCCCGGTGCGACGGCAGGCCGGCGATCTCCGCGTCCCAGACGCGCCGCCATACGGCCTCGTCCGCGCGGCGCCAGTTGGAGGCGTCGAGCTCGGCCCGGGCGATAGTCTCGGCCGTGGCGGGCCGGATGAGGCGGACCCGCTCCCGCACCCCGCCATCGTCGAGCATGCGCGAGGCGGCCGGCAGGATGACGGCGGCGCGCTTGGAGCGGGCATTGACCGCGAGGCGCGGCTTGCCATCGGGGCCGGGATCGCGTTCGCCGATTTCCAGCGCCGATTCCGGCGTGAGCGGCACCAGCCTGTCGCGGCGGACGATCTCGACCAGCTCGGTGGCGGCCCCAGTGCCGGGATGCTCGTAGAGCGTCTCGCGGCCGGCAACGATGAGCGAGTCGGCGGTCACCGTCTCGACTCCGACCTCGTAGCTGCCGGCCTCGATCGCCTGCTCGATGTTGCTGGCGATGCGGTTCTCCAGTTCGGCGAAGAGTTGGTTCTGCTCCGCGATGGGCAATGCCAGCAGCCGGTTGAGGAATTTCGGCATCGGCGGCAGGTCGTCCTTCAGCCCGCCCTCGTGGACGATCTTGAGGCCGGTCGACTTCTGGAAGCGCTCGACGTTCCAGCCCTCGATGCTGCCGCGCCAGAGCGCGCCGTAGAACTGACGCAGCGCGGCTTTGGCATAGTCGCTTTCCAGGTTGTCGCTCTCGCGGAAGAGCGCCGCGTCGCTGCCGCCCATGGCGGTCTGGGAATCCCGCTGGCCTCGCGTGATGGCGCCCAAACTGTCCAGACGCCGGGCGATGGTGGCGATGAAGCGGCGCTCGCCCTTCACGTCCGTCGTGACGGGCCGGAACAGCGGTGCGGAGGCCTGGTGGGTCCTGTGGGTGCGGCCCAGCCCCTGGATTGCCTGGTCGGCGCGCCAGCCCGGTTCCAGCAGATAGTGGATGCGCCGCTCCGTGTTCCCGCAGGACAGATCGGCGTGGTAGCTCCTGCCGGTTCCCCCGGCCATGGAGAAGACGAGGATGCGCTTCTCGCCGTCCATGAACGCAGCGGTCTCGGCGAGATTGGCGGAGGCGGGCCGGCTGCGCAGAGACAGACGCTCGCCCCTGGCATCCGTGATTCTGAGCACCCGCCGGGACCGGCCGGTGACCTCGGCGACGGCCTCATGCCCGAAACGCTGCACGATCTGGTCGAGCGCCGTCGGCACCGGCGGCAATGCCGCCAGCTTTTCGATGAGCGCGTCGCGCCGGTCCTCGGCCTCCTTGCAGATGACGGGGTTGCCGTCGGCATCGGTCGCGGGACGGCTGAGGAGATTGCCGCCGTCGTCGGTGAACGGCTCCTGGAGCTGCACCGGGAAGGCGTGCATCAGGTAGGACAGGATGGCGTCCCGCGGCGTGAGGTCGATGTTGAGGTCGTCCCATTCCGAGGCCGGGACGTCGGCGATGCGGCGTTCCATCAATGCCTCGCCGGTGGAGACCAGCTGTACGACCGCCGACCGGCCGGCTTCCAGATCGGCCTCGATGGCGCGGATGGTGGAGGGGCACTTCATGCCCGTCAAAAGATGGCCGAAGAAGCGCTGCTTGGTTCCCTCGAAGGCCGAGAGCGCGGCCGATTTGGCGTTCCTGTTGAGCGTATCCTCGCCCTGGACGATGCCGGTGGCTTTCAAGGCCTCCTCGATGTTGGCGTGGATCACCTTGAAGGCGCCCGCATAGGCGTCGTAGATGCGCCGCTGCTCCGGGGTCAAGGGGTGTTCCAGAATGTCGACCTCGATGCCGTCATAGGCCAATGCCCGCGCCTGGTAGAGGCCGAGCGCCTTGAGGTCGCGCGCGACGACCTCCATCGCCGCGACGCCGCCCGCCTCCATGGCGGAGACGAACTCGGTGCGCTTCTCGAACGGCGTCTCGCCGGCGGCCCAGAGGCCGAGCCTGCCGGCGTATGCCAATCCCGGCACCGTGGTCGCGCCGGTGGCCGAGACGTAGGCGATGCGCGCGTCCGGCAATGCGTTCTGCAGGCGCAGCCCGGCGCGGCCCTGCTGGGACGGCTTGGTCTCGCCACGCTCGGACTTGGAGCCGGCGGCGTTTGCCATGGCATGGGCCTCGTCGAAGACGATCACGCCGTCGAAGCCGTGGCGGTCCTCCTCGTCGAGGGAGCCTGCCAGCCACTCGACGATCTGCTCCAGCCGGGAGGGCTTCCCCTGGCGCGACGGGGAGCGCAGCGTGGCGTAGGTCGCGAACAGGATGCCGGCATCGAGCGGGATCTCCATGCCCTGGCGGAAATTGCCGAGGGGGATGACGTCGCTCTCCATGCCGCCCAATGCGGTCCAGTCGCGACGGGCGTCCTCCAGCAGCTTGTCGGACTGCGAGAGCCAGAGCGCCTTCTTCCTGCCGCGCAGGCGGTTGTCGAGGATGATGGCGGCGACCTGGCGGCCCTTGCCGCAGCCGGTGCCGTCGCCCAGCATCCAGCCCCGGCGGAAGCGCACCGGCTCCGACAGGGTCTCGCCCTCGGCTGTGACGAGGGACGTGTCGACCTCTTCCCCATCATCCTCGCTGTCTTCGCGGCAGCGGTGGACGGTCTCCCACTGCGAGCCGATGCGGTACTCCGCCGCTAAATGCCGGGCATGGGCTTCGCCCGCCAGCACGACGCTCTCGAGCTGCGCGTCCGACAGCAGGCCGTCGGTGACCACGCGCTCGGGCAGCAAGGGCCGATATGCCGGCACGGGATGGGGCACGGCGGCCATGGCGGCGGATTGGACCAGCGGCGTCGGATGCGCGACCGCGCCCGGCACACGGACCACGCCCGGCCGCCACGGCGCGTAGGGGCCGGTGTCGGTGCCGGTGCGGGCGGTATCGGCATCGGCGGAGGGTTCGACCGCTGAAGTCTCAACCGTGAGCTCGGAGATCGGCCCCCAGTCGCGGGACCGCCGGCTCTCGGGCGTCGATACGGGCTTCGGACTCCGGCGCGTTGCGGGCGTAACCGGCTTGCCGAACAGGTCGCGGGCTGGACCGGCGGGGGCCGGCGCGGGCGCGATCGGCTGGCGTTTCGGCACCTGCGCGATGACCGCATCGAGCACCTCGGCGGCGTTGGCGGCGCGGGCGGTCCCGTCCAGCTCGACGGCCGGTCCGGTGCCGCGCTCCATCACGGTCAAACGGGTGTCGAAGCCGGTGCCGCGTCGGACGTAGGCGCGGCCGTCGATGGCCATGGTGAAGACGCAGCGTGCCGGCGGATCGAGACGGCCGACGGCATCGCCGAGGACGCAGTGAGCCGAGGTGATCGTCACCAACCGCCCGCCCGGCGGCAGCATCGAGGCGGCGGAGCGGACATGGCGCAGGTCGGCGTCGTGCCGGCTGCGGTCGACCCCCGGCGTCGCCGAGAAGGGCGGGTTCATCAGCACGACGGTCGGCCGGACGTCGCGCAGCCGGTCGGCAATGGCCTCGGCGTTGAAGGCCGTCACCACCGCCCGCGGGAACAGCCGGGTCAGGAGTCGAGCCCGCGTCTGCGCGTATTCGTTGAGGTGGAGATTGCCGGCGGCACCTTCACCGAGGGCGCACTCCGCCATGACCGCCAGCATGCCGGTGCCGGCGCTGGGCTCCAGCACGACGTCGCCCGGCCGGATGGCGGCGGCCTGGAGCGCGGCGTAGGCGAGCGGCAGCGGCGTCGAGAACTGCTGGAGCCTGACCTGCTCCTCCGAGCGCCTGGTGTGGGAGGGCTCCAGCGCCGCGACCGCCTCCAGCATCGCCAGCATGCGGCGCGGCCCGTCCGCACCGGCGCCGCAGGTGCGGCGCATGCCCCGGCCGTAGCGCTGGAGGAACAGCACGCACGCCGCCTCGGCGGCCTCGTAGGCGTCCTTCCAGACCCAGCCGCCCTCGGCGTCGGACGCGCCGAAGGCCTCCGTCATGGCGTCCCGCAGCGTCGCGGCATCAAGCGCTCGGCCCGCCTCCAGCACCGGCAGCAGGGTTTGGGCCGCGGCGAAGATCGCGTCGCCCTGAACCGGGCGGGCCGGCGATGCGGGCGGATCGATGGCGGCGGAAGGAACGGGCGGACGCGCGAGGTCGTCCGGCGCCGGATGGGCGTCGAGCATGGCAGGCTCCGTGCTGGAAGGGAGACGGCCCCCGGATCGCAGTCCGAGGAGGCCGGCGGTGCGAGGCAGGACTCGCGCCCCGCCCCGCCGGACCGCCCCTCGGCCGGCTGACCGGACTCCCGCCGGCGCAGCGCGCGCCGGGGGAAGCCCGGCGCGGGGGCGACCGGGCGGACGGGTTCAGAAAATCGGCAGTGGGATCAGGCGGGACGGATCAGCCGAAGCGCGTGCCGTCCGCCGTAAAAGTCAGGCCGTTGACCGAAAGCGCCTCGTCGACGGTCTCGTCGGAGGTCTGGTGCTCGTACTCGCGCTCAAGCTGGCGGTAGAGCCAGCGCGCCAGGTCGCGCAGCGCCTCGATCACCGTGTC
>JAPPGP010000119.1 GCA_028821395.1 Defluviicoccus sp. | reverse complement strand
CGGCCTGGGTGTGCGGCGAGTGCGGCGCGGCATGGCGGCACTGGACGCCGGTCTGCGGGCGCTGCGAGGCCTTCGCGAGCCTCGGCTGGGCGACGCCCGAGCAGGTCCGCGAGACGGACCCGGCGAAGTCGGAGGCCCGGGACACCGCGCTGGTCGAGGCACCCGCGCCCGCGCCGGCGGGGGACGCCGCCTTCGCCGAGACCCGCCCGGCGCGGCGCTGACCCCGATATGGACCGGCCGGGCGATTTGCTGTAACACCACCCCGCCGCCGCCTTAGCTCAGCTGGTAGAGCATCGCATTCGTAATGCGGGGGTCGTAGGTTCGAGTCCTACAGGCGGCACCATCTCCTTTTCCACACCGCGCCGGTCAACCCCGGATCGCCCGACGCTCCCCGGGTTCTTCTGGAGATCCTCGCGCTGGCCGCGATTCTCGCGACAGCCGCCCGATTGGCGACGCCCGTCCCCGACCGGAGGAATCGCATGGCGCCCCGCAGGCGCCTGCCCATCGTCTCCGCTCGGCTACGCCTGCGCCGCGGTGAGGGCGTCGACGACCCAGCCCGGCCGGATGGGCGTGCGGTTCGCCTTGATCCCGAATGGCCTAAGCGCATCGGTCACGGCGTTGGCGATCGCGGCCGGCGGGTTCACGGCGCCGCCTTCTCCCATGCCCTTGAACCCGCCCATGCTGTGAGGCGAGGGACTCTCACGGTGATGGATTTCGATCCGCGGCATGCTGCCGGCCGCGGGGATCACGTAGTCGGCAAGAGTCACCGCGCGCGGGTGGCCGTCTTCGTCGTAGACGGCATGCTCGTAGAGCGCCTGGCCGATGCCCTGCGCGATGCCGCCCTGCAGCTGGCCCTCGACGATCATGGGATTGACCACCGTGCCGCAGTCCTCGATCACGACGTAGCGGAGGATGTCGACGGCGCCGGTCCGCACATCGACCTCGACCACGGCCGCGTGCAGCGCGTTCGAGAAGGTTCCGGGGTCCGGCGCGCGATAGCGGCGCGTCGCCTCGAGGCCGGGATCGATATCCTCGGGCAGCCGGTTGGCGCGGTGGTTGGCGATCCGCGCGATCTCGTCCAGCGTCATGGCGGTCGCAGCGTCCTCGCGGAGCGCGACGGCGCCGTCCCGGTACGCCATCGCGTCCGGCTCGACCTCCAGAATATGCGCGGCGATCCGGACGGCCTTCGCCATCGCGTCGCGGCTCGCCAGCACGGCCGCGCCACCGCCATAGACCAGGCTGCGGCTCGCCCAGGTCCCGAGCCCGTAGGGCACGACCGAGGTATCGCCGAAGCGCACCTTCACCCGGTCCAGCGGGATGCCGAACTCGTCCGCGATCACTTGGGCGAAGGTGGTCTCGTGGCCCTGTCCCTGGCTGTGGGTGCCCATGATCGCGGTGATCGTGCCGTCGGGCTCGACCCGGACGCAGGCGGATTCCATCCCCAGCACCATGTCGATGCCTTTTCTGGAGACCTCGTCCGGCCCGAGCGCGGTGTGCTCGACGATGGCCGCGAAGCCGACGCCCCGATGGACGCCGCCCGCGCGGAGACGCTCGTGCTCCTCGCGCAGCGCAGCCAGGTCCAGGATCCGCTCCATATGATCCAGCGCTTCGGCCGAGCTGCCGCTCTCGAAACGCAGCCCGGCCGGCGTGGTGTAGGGGTAGTCGCGCACGACGTTGCGCCGCCGCACTTCGAGCGGATCGAGGTCCAGAAGGTGTGCGATCTCGTCCATCATGCGCTCGATGGCGAAACATGCCGCGACCCGCCCGACCCCGCGATAGGGACCCATCGGCGCCTTGTTGGTGGCGACCGCGTAGACGTCGCGCTCGTAGCTCGGGATGTCGTAGGGTCCGGTCACGTTCTCCGACGCCTGGCCCGAGTCCAGCCCGGCCGACATTGGCCAGATGGGAAACGCCCCGTTGCTGGCCTTGATCGTCACCCGAACGCCCTGCACCCGGCCGTCGTCGTCGACCGCGGCGGCGATCCGGTGCACCTGCTCGCGGCCCTGCATCGTCGTCAGCAGGTCCTCGCGCCGGTCGCAGCTCCAGCAGACGGGCTTGCCGACCATGCGCGACAGCGCGCAGGTCGCCAGATCCTCCGGGTAGACGGTGAGCTTGCCGCCGAACCCGCCCCCCACGTCTGGCGAGACGACGCGAATGCGCGACTCGGAAAGATCGAGGAATTCAGCGAGGCCGGTGCGGAAGAGATGCGGCGCCTGGTGCGAGACCGTCACCGTCAGCTCTCCGTAGAGCTCGTCCCACTCGGCGATGACGATGCGGTTCTCCAGCGGCGCCTGGGCGCAGCGGCCGTTGCGGATCTCCAGCTCGACGACTCGATCCGCCGCCGCGAACGCGCCCTCCACGTCTCCTTCCGTCAGCGTGAAATGGTTGAAGAGATTGTCGGGCACCGACGGGTGGATCGTCGCCGAGCCCGGCTCGGAAGCCCGGTCGACATCGAGCACCGGCGGCAGGGGCCGGTATTCCGCGGCGATCGCCGCGGCCCCGTCCTCGGCCTCGTAGCGCGACCGCGCGACCACCGCGGCGATCGGCTGGCCGACGAAACACACCTTGTCCCGGCCGAGGACCGGATAGTCGCAGCCCTGGTAGCCGGGCATGGTCACCTCGACCGAGATGGGCCGGACCAGAGGCGAGATGTCCTCGGCGGTGAAGACGCCCACGACACCGGGAACGTCGCGCGCGGGCTCGACGGCGACGCTCTCGATGTCGGCGTGCGGCACGTCGCTGCGAAAGAAGGCGACATGCAGCATCCCGGGCGGTCGCGCGTCGCCCGTGTAGCGGCCCCGGCCGCGCAGGAACTTGGGGTCCTCGAGACGGCGCACCCGGGCGCCGACCAGCCTGTTGGGACGCAGGCTCACAGACGGTCCGCGATCCCGCGGGATCGCGTGTTCGGGAGAATCGGGTAGCGTCGGGCCATGACGACTCCGTCAGGTCACCGATTGGGCCGCGCCAACATTGCGCCCCAGCGCCCTCGGCATCTTCGCGAAACGGGCTCCGGCGATCAACATGACCAGCACCACCAGCCAGGGCAGCATGGCGAGGAGCTGGACGGGGAAATCGACCTGGCTGCCGAGGCGGAGCCTGAGGGCGTCGGAGAGCCCGATCGCGAGCGCGGCGAGCACCGTCCAGCCGACGCTCCAGCGGCCCAGTATGACGATGGCGATGGCGACGAACCCGCGCCCCCCGGTGACGCCCGGGCTGAACGAGCCCAGCGCGCCGACGGTCAGCGCCGCGCCGCCCAATCCGGCGAGCGCGCCGCAGGCGAGCGTCGCCCGGGTCCGGACCCAGCGCACCGCGATCCCCTTGGAGAGCGCGACCTCGGGATCGTGCCCGCAGGCGGACACGGACAGGCCGAAGCGGGTGCGGTGCATCCACACCCAGACCAGAAGGCAGAGCGCGACGACGCCGTAGTAGAAGCCGTTCTGTGAGAAGAACGCGCCGCCGATGACCGGCAATTCGCTCAGCCCGGGAAGCGACAGGCGGTCCAGCGCCGGCGTGACCACCAGGGTCGTGGTGTGTTGCTGGTAGAGGAACGCGACCAGCCCCGGCACCATGATGAACAGCGCGAAGCCCACCAGGATCTGGTTGACCTGGCCCCAGATCGCGACACCCGCCATCACCGACGATACGGCGGCACCGGCCAGCACGGCGGCGAGCGCCGCCGCCCAGGGATCGCCGGTTCCCGCCATGACGACGAAACCGGCATAGGCGCCGGCCGCCATCTTGCCTTCGAGCCCGATATTGATCACGCCGGCGCGTTCGGCGATCAGCTCGCCGAGCGCGACCAGCAGCAACGGCACGGTCAGCCTCACCCCGGCTTCGAGCATGCTCTCGAAGAACATCAGGCTTCCCGGCTCGCTCTGGTGAAACGGCCCGAGCGGGCGGCGAGCAGCAGCAGGATGAGCCCGACGAGCGCGCTGATGATCTCGGGAGAGACGTTGGCGCCGATCTGGAGCGACTCGCCGCCGCGGAGCAGCGCGGCGAAGACCAGCCCGGAAAAGAAGATGCCGACCGGGTGCAGCACCCCGAGCAGGGCGGCGAACAGGCCCATATAGCCGATCGGATCGGCGACGGTGTCGTAGAGCCGATGATCGACGCCGGCGACCTGCATCCACCCCGCTATGCCGGCCGCGGCGCCCCCGACGCACATCGTCCAGACGATCAGAAGCGGGCCGCTCACCCCCGCCTGCCGCGCAAGGTTCGGCCCCGCGCCGAACAGCCGCAGGCGGTAGCCGAGCGGGCTGCGCTGCACCAGCCAGAGCGCGGCGACGGCGGCCAGCACGACGAACAGCCCCGCATGCGCCCGGGTTCCTTCGATGACGACGGGGAGCCAGGCTTCCTTCGGCAGCGGGTCCGACTGGGCGATGTTGGACCGGTAGCCGTGCAGCGGACCGGTCAACAGGTATTGCAGCAAATAGAGCGCGAGGAAGTTGAACACCAGCGTCGACAGGATCTCGTTCACCCGAAACCAGGCGCGCAGCAATCCTGGGCCGAGCGCCCACAGGGCGCCGCCCGCCGCCGCGGCGACGAAGGTCACGGGAATCGAGACGGATGGCGGCTCCCCACCCAGAGCGAAACCGGCGAGTGTTGCGAACAGTGCGCCGAGACCGATCTGCCCGGGCGCGCCGATGTTGAACAGCCCGATGCGGAGCGACGGCACCAGGCCGAGCGCGATCAGGGTGACAGGCGCGAACCGGATCAGCGTCTCGCCGAAGCTCACCCAGCTTCCGAAGGAGCCGCGATACATCGCGCGGAAGGCGACGAAGGGATCGGCACCGCCGAGCGCGAACAGCCCGGCGCTAATCGCGACGATCGCGACGACGGCCGCGCCGAGGCCGAGCGCCAGCCGGACGGGGTCGGACAATCCGGCGGCGGGTTTCACTGTCCGGCGTCTCCCAACAGCGCGCCGACCTCCTGCGCGGTGGTGCGCCGGGGATCGACGTCGCCGACGATGCGGCCGCGGGAAATCACCAGAATCCGGTCGGCGATGTCGAAGAGGTCTTCGAGGTCCGGGCTGATCAGCACCACGCCGCTTCCGCCGTCCCGCGCCGCGAGCAGGCGTCGGCGAACGTCGCCCGCCGCGCCGATGTCGAGCCCGCGATAGGGGTTGTGGGCGACGATCAATTCCGGCCGCCGCTCGAGCTCCCGCGCGACCACCAACCGCTGCTGGTTGCCGCCGGAAAGCGACGACACGCTGGACTCCGTGGTGGCTGCCTGCACCGAACCCGCGGCGACGACGCCGGCAACGAATTCGCCGACCAGGGTGGGGGCGAGCTGGCCGTTTCGCCTCAGCGAGGGATCGCGATGCCGGTGGACTATGGCATTGTCGGCGACCGACAGTGTCGGCGCCAACGCGTCTCTCGACCGGTCCTCGGGGATGTAAGCGACGGTCGGAGGACGCAGGACGATGCCGCCGGACTCCGGTTCGACGAGGCCGCAGAGAAGTTCCGCGAGAACGTCCTGGCCGTTCCCCGAGATGCCGGCGATCCCGACGACTTCGTGCGCGCGCACCTCGAGATCGATATCGAACAGGCCGCGACCGGTCTCCGAGGCCGCGACGCCGACGCCCTGCAGGGCGAGCACCGGGTTCCCGGGATCGCGGCGAGACGCTTCCGATTGTTCCGGGAGCTGCCCGATCATCGCCCGGGTGAGGTCGTCGGCGTCGAGCGCGTCGCCCGCGACCTCCGCGACGACCCGTCCCCGGCGCATGACCGTGACGCGGTCGGCGAAGGCCATCACCTCGGGCAGCTTGTGGGTGATATAGACCACGCTCCTGCCCTGCCCGGTCAGCCGGCGAAGCACGCGTTCGAGAACCGCCACCTCGGCGCTGCCGAGCGCGGCGGTGGGCTCGTCGAGGATGAGCACGTCGGCGCCGGTCGCCAGCGCGATCAGGATTTCGAGACGCTGGCGTTCGCCGACGGTCAGGTCCGATATCGGGCTGTCGATATCGACATTGAGCGCCAGCTCCGCGGCGGTTCTCCGGAGTTCGCCGCGAGCTCTCTCGACGTGAAGCCAGGCGCCGAGCCGGGGATGGCCGAGCAGGTAGTTCCCGACGCCGTTGATTTCCTCGATCAGGCCGAAATGCTGCTGCACGAACCCGATGCCGCGCCGGGCGCCGTCCATCCGGCCGCGTAGCTGCACGGTTTCGCCGTCGATCTCGATGCTGCCGGCATCCGCGCGCAAAATGCCCGCCAGCACGCGCATCAGCGTGGTCTTGCCCGCCCCGTTCTCTCCGAGCAGCGCGTGAATTTCCCCCGCGCGGATATCGAGGTCGGCATCGAGCACCGCCTGCGTGGCACCGAACGCCTTCGAGATGCCACGCAGGCGGGCGCGAAATCTCGCACCGCCCGGTTCGTCGGAGGCGTCGTCAGGACCGGGCCGCCGCGACGCCTCCATGCCGGTCAAGCCGCGTGAGCCGGGCGATTACGGGCAGCAGGGGTGGGCCTTGCTCTTCGGCAGCTCGATCTTCCCCTGCTTGAGGTCGGCCACCACCTTGAGATACCCGGCCCGCACGTCCGCCGGCACGATCTTGGCCGAGGCGCCCTCGAACGGCTGCGGCGCGAGGCCGCCGTTCTGGAAGGTCGCATCGAAGGTCGTCGCCGACAGCTTGCCGCTCCTCGCCTGCTTGACGAACTCCTTGAGCATGACGGTCCAGTCGACCACCGCCGAGGCTGCGGCGTAGTTGGGCGAATAGCGGCGCGCGTCGCTCGCCCAGCCCGCGCACGGGATCTTCGCCTGCTCGCAAAGCTGGAATCCGCCGAGCGAGTCCTGGGTGGCCGAGGCCGGGAACAGCGCGTCCGCCCCGCGATCGACCACGCCTTGCGCCTGTTCCCTGGTCGCCTGCTGGTCGACGAAGCTGTTGCTGTAGGCCGCCAGCACCTCGGCATCGCCGCGCGCCGCCTTGGCGCCGAGCTCGCATCCGAGCTGGAGCTCGGTGGCGTAGGGGATCGGCATGGCCCCGACGAACCCGATCTTGCCGGACTTCGAGAGCTTCGCCAGCAGCCAGCAGTTGGAGTAGCCGATCTGGAGATAGCTCGCCGTCGCGATGGTCAGGTTGGGCTGGACCGGGGGATCGAAGCTGCTGACCGACATCGGAATCGCCTTGAACTCCCCGGCGAGCTTGTGGGCGACGTCGTTCAGCGCGAAGCTGTGCATCACCATGACCTTGTGGCCGTCGGCCAGGAGCTGCCGCGCGATCGGCTCCGCCGAGGTCGGATCGAAGGCCTTGAAGGACTGGGCGAAGGAAACCCCCTTGTCTTCCTTCTTCAGCTTTTCCGCCGAATCGAATATCGCCGCACTCCAGGGCTGCTCGGCGGGCCGGGCCTCCATGATCAGCCCGATCTTGATGTCCTGGGCGATTGCCGCGCCGGAAAACCCGAGGATCGCGCCGGCGAGCGCGATACCTGCTGACCGCAAGCATGAATGTGCTCTCATCTCTTCCTCCCTGCGTTGGCGGGCGGGATCGCGCTCCGATGGTTGAGCGGGGCCGGCTTCTCCCGCATGCCGCTTCGACAAGAGAAATTATGCAAATCGAAGGGTTTCTGTAAATTCGAGCTTCGTCATGGCCGGGCTGTACAGGAGAGGCCGATGAGAACTCAGGTGGCGATAATCGGTGGCGGCCCTGCCGGGCTTCTGCTGTCCCACATCCTGCATCTGGAGGGGATCGAGAGCATCGTCCTCGAAAGCCGCTCCAAGGCGCATGTGATGAAGCGGATCCGCGCCGGCGTCTTGGAAGCGGGTTCGGTGAAGCTGCTGCGCGACGTCGGTCTCGGCGAACGGATGGACCGGGAGGGGCATGTCCATGACGGCGCCGCGATCGCCTGGGCCGGGCGCGGGCGCTTCTTCATCGACACCAGGAAATACACCGGCAAAAGTATGATGGCCTATGGCCAGACGGCGATCACGGAAGACCTGTACGCCGCCCGCGAAGCCGCCGGGGGCGAGATCCTGGACGAGGTGGACGACGTCGAGCTCCACGGGCTGACCGGCGCGTCTCCGCATGTAACCCTCGAGCGCGAGGGCAGGCCCGAGCGCATCGACTGCGACTTCATCGCCGGATGCGACGGCAAGCACGGCGTCAGCCGACCGTCCATGCCGGCCGACCTCACGCGGGTCTACGAGAAGGTCTACCCGTTCGGCTGGCTCGGGGTGATGTCGGAGACGCCGCCCTTGGAGGACCTTGTCTACGCCAGCCACCCGCGTGGCTTCGCGCTGGCGTCGCAGCGCAACCCCATGCTCAGCCGCTACTACATCCAGTGCCCGCTCGACGACCGGATCGAGGACTGGCCCGACGATCGCTTCTGGGAGGAGCTCAAATCGCGCTACCCGAGCGAGATCGCCGACGCGATCGTCACCGGACCGACCATCGAGAAGTCGATCGCGCCGCTGCGCAGCTTCGTCAGCGAGCCGATGCGCCACGGCCGGCTGTTTCTGGCCGGGGACGCCGCCCACCTGGTGCCGCCGACCGGCGCCAAGGGGCTGAACCTCGCCTTCTCGGACGTGTTCTACCTGTCCCGGGCCCTCGTCGAGCACTACAAGGCCGGCCGCGACCGTTACCTCGATGACTACTCGGACATGGCACTCCGGCGGGTCTGGCATTGCGAGCGGCTGTCCTGGTGGATGACCAACCTCCTGCACCGCTTTCCGGACGACACCGAGTTCGATCAGCGCAGCAGGGAGAACGAGCTCGAATACCTCTCGATCTCGGACCATGCGCAGGCATCGCTCGCCGAGCAGTACGCCGGCCTGCCCTACGAGTCCTGAGAAGCCGGAATTCCTAGCTCATCATCTGCGGCTGGCACCGGACACCGCTTCCGAGGAGCCCGACGCGTACCGAATGCGGCACGAGGCCGGCCTGGAGCGTGGCCGCGCTGGACGAACCGCCCCTGGCGGCGGTCGCCCTCGGCCGCCGTTTGACACCCCCCGGCCCAGCCGGTACCACCGAAGCCCCAACCCGCGGCGGGAACCCCCCATGCCCGAGACCCATGTTCACGAGGCCGACGTTCTGGTGGTGGGCGGCGGCGTCGCGGCGGCCTGCGCGGCGATCCGGGCGAGCGAGGCCGGGGTCCGGGTGCTGCTGGTCGACAAGGGGTTCTATGGGCGGAGCGGCACCAGCGCGCTCGCCTCGGGCGTCTTCCAGGCCTACATGGAGGGCGACGACCTCGACCGTTGGGTCAAGGCGCACACCAACCCCATGGTCAACGTCACCGCGCTGCGCAAGGGCATCCGGGCGACCGGCGACCTCTTGCTGGCGATGGACCGCTGGGGCGTCAAGTGGATCAAGGAGAAGGGGAGGATCCAGCGCGTCGACATGGCGGTCGGGCCGCTGTTCCCGGTCAACGCGATGATGGCCGAGGGCGGCCCGCAATTCATGATGGCGCTGCGCAACGAGACCCTGCGGCGCGGCGTCGAGGCGGTCAACCGCGTCATGGTCACCGAGCTGCTGACCTCCGACGGCAAGCACCCGACCGGCGGGCGGGTCGTCGGCGCGCTCGGCGTCGGCACCGTCGACGGCGAGATCCACGTCTTCCGCGCGACCTCGACCATCCTCTGCACCGGGCCGGTGCACATCCCCTATCCGCGCGCCGGCGCCGGCTTCCACGGCATGCCGGTCAACTGCACCGGCGACGGTGTGGCGGCGGCCTACCGCGCCGGCGCCCAGCTCTCGAAGATGGAGTTTCTGGCCGGCTGGGGGGTGATCCCGGCCGAGTTCTACTCCGCCCCGGGGCTGGAGATGGGCGCCGGGCTCGGGGTCCGATTCTGCAACGGCGAGGGCGCCGAGATCGCCGGCGGCGACCGCATCCGCCGCTTCCGCCTCGCCCGCGCGGTGATCCGCGAATACGGCGAGGGGCGCGGGCCGGTCTACAAGGACGCGACCCATCTGACGCCCGAGAACCTCAGGCTCTACAAGCAGGTCGTCCCCATCGTGCTCAACACCTATGAGCGCGCCGGCTACGACCCGAGCAAGGACCGCATCCCGTTCGTCACCATGCTGCCTTTCCAGAGCGGCACGCTCGGCGGTGCCGGCATCAGGGTGGCGGGCGACGGGTCGACGACGCTGCCCGGGCTCTACGCCGCCGGCAACACCTCGGACGGCGGCTTCATGGGGCTCGCCCAGGCGCTCAACTTGTGCGCGGTGGGCGGCTGGCATGCGGGCGGGACCGGCGGCGGCGCGGCCAGGGGAGCGCCCCCCGCAGAACCGGTCGCGGCGCAAGTCGACCGCCTCGCCCGGCAGACCCTGGAGCCGCTGGAGCGGACCGGCGAGAACGGTTTCGGCGCCACCCGCGACGAGCTCGAAGGCCTCTACGGCACCGACATAACCGAGATCCTCAACGAACGGCGGCTCGACAACATCCTCAGCCGGGTGCGCGACATCAGGGGCCGGCTGGTGCCGACCATGAAGGCGCACGACCCGCACGACCTCGCCAAGGTGCTCGGCATGCAGAACTTCCTGCAATGCATGGAGATCTCGGTCGAGGTGGTGCGCCGCCGCACCGAGAGCCGTGGCAACGTGCTGCGCGAGGACTACCCCTACATGGACAACGAGAGCTGGCTCAAATACACGTTCGCGCGCATCGGCGGCAACGGCGAGCTCGACCTGTTCGACGAGCCGATTCCGGACGACGAGCACCACCGCATGCCGGAGCGCAGCAAGATCCTCCACCCCTTCTTCAGGAGCTGACGCCGATGCATGTCGCGCTCAGCATCGACGAGAGGGTCTGCACCGGCTGCGGCGCCTGCGTGGACTCGTGCCCGACCGACGTGATCCGCATGCGGGACGGCAAGGCGAGCGCGGTCTACGCCGAAGATTGCCAGGGCTGCTTCCTCTGCGAGTTCGACTGTCCGGTGGAGGCGATCCGCGTCGAGCCGCGGCGCTATACCGACGCGGAGTGGCGCGCGCTGCTGGCCCGGCTGCAACGCACCTGCCGCTTCGATCCCCGTCTCTGACGCCGCTGGGCGCTTCTGCCGATGGCTCCGCCGACCCGCTTCACCGCCGACATGATCGAGGACTGGCGACGCGCGGGCTACTGGACCGACACCACCACCCTGGACCTCCTGGAAGCCCACGCGGCGGCGCGGCCGGACGAGATCTCGATCGTCGATGCGCGCCGCCGGCTGACCTGGCGCGAGGCGCTGGCGGCGGTCGAGGGCTTCGCCCGGACGCTCGCCGAGATGGGGCTCGGGCGCGACACGCCGGTGGTCCTCCAGCTCCCCAACTCGGTGGAGGAGTCGCTGATACGGCTCGCGCTCAAGCGGCTCGGGCTGCTGGCCGCCTATGTGCCGGTGGTCTGGCGCGGCGCCGAGCTGGAGGCGGTGGTCGACTTGCTGAAGCCCGGCGCGATGGTGGTGCCGGGCCGGTTCCGCGACAGCGACATGGTGGCGCTGGCCCGCGCGGTGCGCGCGCGCCACGGGGCGGTGAACGTGGTTGTCGTCGATCCCGGCGCGGATGCGGCGGACTGCATCCCGGTCTCGCTCGACGCCGCGGCGGAGAGCCGCACCGCCGTCCCCGGCGAGGACCGGCGCTACGGCCCGCACGAGGTGACCAAGCTGGTGGTGACCTCGGGCAGCACCGGGACACCCAAGCTGGTCGAACGGCCGGAGCAGCAGGAGCTGCTATGGGGCAAAGGGGTGGCCTCGCGCATGGGGGTGACGGGAGACGACGTCATCGGCGGCTTCGTGCCGATGTCGGGCGGGCCGGGATACCACGCCTGGAGCGGCTGGCTGTTGACCGGGGCGCGGTTCGTGCTGACCGACGGTTTCGCGCCCGCAGCGCTGCTGCCCGCCGTCGAGCGCGAGCGGGTGAGCGCGGTCATGACGGCGCCGGCTATCCTCGCCCGGCTCGCGGATTCGCCCCTGCTCGCCGACTACGACACCTCCTCGCTCAGGGTGATCCGTACCGGCTCGGCCAATCTGCCGCCGGCGGTGATCGAGAAGGCGGAAGAGCGGCTCGGCTGCCCGGTGGTCAAGGCGGGCGGGGCGATGGAGGCCTGCTCCTTCGGCCAGGTGGGGATCGACGACCCCGAGGAGATCCGCCTGGGCCCTTCCATCGGCCGGGTGATGGACGGCGGCGAGATCCGCGTCGTCGACGGGGCGGGAGAACCGCTCGCCGCCGGCGAGGCGGGCGAGCTGTGGATCCGCGGCCCGGCGACCGCCTCGGGCTATTTCCGCGACCCGCAGGCCACGATCGAGGCCTGGGGGACGCTCGGCCCGGAGGGCTGGTTCCGCACCGGCGACGTGGCGACCATCGACCGGGACGGCTACGTCACCCTGGTCGGGCGCATCAAGGAGACGATCAACCGCGGCGGCATGAATGTCTTTCCGCTGGAGCTCGAGAGCATCCTCGCCGAGCACCCGAAGATCCTGGAAGCCGCGGTCGTCGGCATCCCCGACGGGACTTTGGGCGAGGTCCCCTGCCTCTGCGCGATCGCCGGCGGCGGGGACGGGATCATGCTCGGCGAGGTGACCGATTTCCTCCAGGCCCGCGGCCTCGCGCGTTACAAGTTCCCGGTGCGCGTCGAGCAGTTCGACGACTTTCCGCGCGGCCAGACCATGCGGGTCAACCGCCGCCGCCTCGCCGAGCGGGTGATGGCGCGGATGGGAGAAGACTCAGCATAGCCAAGGCCGTGGCCCCCTACCGCCGGGCCACCATGCGCTGCTTGATCGCGCCGATCGCGCGGGCCGGGTTCAAGTCCTTGGGGCAGGTCTTGGTGCAGTTCATGATCGTGTGGCAGCGATAGAGCCGGAACGGGTCCTCCAGCGCATCCAGCCGCTCGCCGGTGTGCTCGTCGCGCGAATCCGCGATCCAGCGATGGGCCTGGAGCAGCGCCGCCGGGCCGAGATAGCGGTCGCCGTTCCACCAGTAGCTCGGGCAGCTCGTGGTGCAGCAGAAGCAGAGTATGCACTCCCACAGCCCGTCGAGCTTCTCGCGCTCTTCCGGCGATTGCAGGCGCTCGGCGTCGGGCGGCGCCGGGGTCTCGGTCTTCAGCCAGGGCTCGATCGCGGCGTACTGCGCATAGGCATCCGTGAGGTCCGGCACCAGGTCCTTGACCACCGCCATGTGCGGCAGGGGGTAGATCTTCACGTCGCCCCTGATGTCGTCGATGAACCGCGTGCAGGCGAGCGTGTTGGTGCCGTCGATGTTCATCGCGCAGCTGCCGCACACCCCCTCGCGGCAGGAGCGGCGAAAGGTGAGCGTCGAATCGACCTCGTTCTTGATCTTGATCACCGCGTCGAGCACCATCGGACCGCAATCGTCGAGGTCGACGGTGTAGCGGTCGATCCTCGGCGTCTCGCCCGAATCAGGGTCCCAGCGGTAGATCCTGAACCTTCTCGGCCGCTTGGCGCCCTCGGGCGCGGCGTGGTCCCTCCCCTTGCGGATCTTCGAATTGGCGGGCAGCGCGAACTCGGCCATGACGACTCCGGGATCAGTAGACGCGGTCCTGCGGCGGCACCGCCTGGACCTCGTTGGTCATCGTGTTGGTGTGCACCGGCCGGTACTCCATGCGCGACCGTCCGTCCTCGTCGAGCCAGATCAGCGTGTGCTTCATCCAGCTCTCGTCGTCGCGCTCCGGAAAATCCTCGCGGGCATGCGCGCCGCGGCTCTCCTCGCGGTCGAGCGCGGCGTCGACGCTGACCACCGACTGGGCGAGCAGGTTGTCGAATTCGAGCGCCTCGACCAAATCGGAGTTCCAGATCATCGAGCGGTCGGACACCGTCATGTCGGCGCGTCCGTCCCATACCTGCCTGAGCTTCGCCTTGCCCCGGCCCAGGATCTCGCCGGTGCGGAACACCGCGCAGTGGCTCTGCATGATCTGCTGCATTTCGAGGCGGAGCGCGGCGCAGGGGGTGCCGCCTTCGGCGTGGCGCCGGGAATCGAGCCGCGCCAGCGCGCTCTCCCCGGCATCGGCGGGGAGCGGCGGCTTCGACGCGCCGGGCTCCAGGATGTCGATGCAGCGATTGGCCGCAGCGCGGCCGAACACGACGAGGTCCAAAAGCGAGTTCGAGCCCAGCCGGTTCGCGCCGTGCACCGAGACGCAGGCCGCCTCGCCGATCGCCATCAGCCCCGGCACGGTCGCCTCGACCGCGCCGTTGGCCGGCGCGCGTGCCTCGCCCAGATGGTTGGTCGGCACGCCGCCCATGTTGTAGTGGACGGTCGGCAGCACCGGCACCGGCTCGCGGGTCACGTCGACGCCGGCGAAGATCTTGGCGGTCTCCGAGATGCCGGGCAGGCGCTCGGCGATCACCCTGGCGTCGAGATGCTCGATATGGAGATGGATGTGGTCGCCGTGCTCGCCGACGCCGCGCCCCTCGCGCATCTCCATCGTCATCGCGCGCGAGACCACGTCGCGCGAGGCGAGGTCCTTCACGTTGGGGGCGTAGCGCTCCATGAAGCGCTCGCCCGCGGCGTTGGTGAGATAGCCGCCCTCGCCCCGCACCCCCTCGGTGATCAGGCAGCCGGCGCCGTAGATCCCGGTCGGGTGGAACTGGATGAACTCCATGTCCTCGAGCGGCAGCCCGGCCCTCAGCACCATCGCATTGCCGTCGCCGGTCTGGGTGTGCGCCCCGGTGCAGGCGAAATAGGACCGCCCGTACCCGCCGGTCGCGATCACCGTCATCTGCGCCTGGAAGCGGTGGATGGTGCCGTCGTCGAGGTTCCACGCCATCACCCCGCGCACCGCGCCCGCGTCGTCGACGATCAGGTCGAGCGCGAAATACTCGATGAAGAACTCCGCGTCGTGGCGCAGCGACTGCTGATACAGCGTGTGCAGGATCGCATGCCCCGTCCGGTCGGCTGCGGCGGCGGTGCGCCTTGCCGGCGGCCCCTCGCCGTAGCGCGTCGTCATGCCGCCGAACGGGCGCTGGTAGATCTTGCCCTCCGGGGTGCGCGAGAACGGCACGCCGTAATGTTCGAGCTCGATCACCGCCGGGATCGCCTCGCGGCACATGTATTCGATGGCGTCCTGGTCGCCCAGCCAGTCGGCCCCCTTGACGGTGTCGTAGAAATGCCAGCGCCAGTCGTCCTCGCTCATATTGCCGAGCGCCGCGGAGATCCCGCCCTGGGCGGCGACGGTGTGGCTGCGGGTCGGGAAGACCTTGGTGATGCAGGCGGTCTTGAGCCCCTTGACCGCCATGCCGAAGGTCGCGCGCAGCCCCGCCCCGCCGGCGCCGATCACCACCACGTCGTAGCTGTGGTCGACGATCTCATAGGCTCCGGTCACCGGTTCAGCCTCCGAGCGCCAGCTTGAGGACCGAGAAGGCGGCGCCGATACCGAGCGCGACCGCGCCGAACTTGACCGCCGTTACCAAGGTGACCTTGAGCCATTCCGTGTGCACGTAGTCCTCGATCACCACCTGCATACCGAGCTGGGCGTGGTGGAACCCGGCAAGGATCAGCAGCAGCATGAACACCGCCGCGGCGGGGTTGCGGAGCCACGCGGTCACCGTCTCGTGGTCGGCTCCGGTCAGCATGATCAGCGAGACCGCGAACCAGAGCACCAGCGGGACCAGGGCGATGGCGGTGAGGCGCTGCGCCCACCAGTGCGCGGTCCCCTCCTTGGCCGAGCCGAGCCCGCGTGCCCGGCCGAGCGGCGTGCGCAGGCTCATCGAAACGCCCCCATGGCGGCGTAGGCGAGCACCCAGGAGAGCCCGGTCAAGAGTGCCGCGCCGCCCAACGCCAGCCAGCCGGTCAGCGAGACGGTGGCGAGCTCGAAGCCCCGCCCCATATCCCAGAACAGGTGCCGTATGCCGTTGCACAGATGGTAGAACAGCGCGAAGGTCCAGCCGAACAGGAACAGCCGGCCGAGAAACGACCCGGCGGCTTCCTGCACGGTGGCGAACGCGTCCCCCCCCGACGCCGCCGCGGCGAGCCACCACAGCAGCAGGACCAGCCCCGCCGCCAGCACGACCCCGCTCGCGCGGTGGGCGATCGACAGCACCGAGGTAATCTGCGGCCGGTAGACCTGGAGATGGGGCGAGAGCGGCCTGTCCCGGTTGCTCATCGACGCTGACCCTGCTGGAGGCGGCGGCCCGGTTTAGACCGGGATCGGGGGCAAGTCAAATTGGGTGGGCGAGCGGGGGTTGGACGGTTGGCAGGCGGATATCGGTTGACGCTGGGCCGAACCGTTCGTATATACATCGTAGTTACACAAGGACATGATGCGAGGCCTCCCATGGCGGTTCCAGAGCGAGTCCAGCAGAGCCAAACGATCAATCTGCGCGCCTCGGCGGAACAGAAGGCGCTGATCGACCGCGCTGCGAAGCGCCTTGGCAAATCGCGCACCGAGTTCGTCCTCGACACGATGCGCGAAGCCTCGGAGAACGTGTTGCTCGACCAGCGCCTGTTCGTCCTCGACGAAGCGTCATACGCGGCTTTCGAGGCCATGCTCGATGCGCCGGCCGAGCCGAGCGAAGAACTGCGCCGCACGCTGAACACCCCACCGCCCTGGGACAGGTGACCGTCCGGTCATGCCGCTGACCGGGCCGGAGCCGATCTCCGCCGATCATGTATTGGCAGGTTTCGACAGCGGCCAACCGAGCCTCGACACCTGGCTGATCGCCCGCGCTCTAAGGAACGAGCGCGAGGGCGGCTCGCGCACCTACGTCGTCTGCGACAAGAGCGTTATCGCCGCCTACTACTGTCTGGCCGCGGGTTCTGCGCAGCGCCCGGACATGCCGGGAAGGATCAGACGCAACATGCCCGATCCGATCCCGGTGATGCTGATGGGCCGTCTGGCCGTCGCCAGATCCCATCAGGGCATGGGAATCGCGCGCGGCTTGGTAGGCGATGCCATCTTGCGGACCCTGAAGGCCGCCGAAATTGCCGGGATCAGGGCGTTGCTCGTTCATGCTCTCGACAGCAATGCGGCGGGCTTCTACCGGCATTTGGGTTTTCTGGATTCGCCGGTCGATCCTCTGGTCCTGGCACTGCCCGTAGCCGTGGCACGCAAGGCGATCGATCCTTGATCGGATAGCGCCCGGGAATCGCGCGCATCCGAGCTGGAACCGGCGCTCACCCGACCCTCCTTACCCCGCCTCCCGCTCCAGCGCGGCGACGCCGTCGGCGAGCGCCAGCGTGCGCTCGGCCTCCTCGACGTGGAGGGACTCGATCAGCTTGCCGTCGACCAGCGTCACCCCCCTGCCCGCGGCGGCGGCGTCGCGCCAGGCGGCGGCGATGCGCCGCGCCCACGCGATGTCGGCGGCTGACGGGCCGAACACGGCGTTGGCGACGGCGATGGTCTTCGGGTGGAGCAAGGACTTGCCGTCGAAGCCGAACTCCCGCCCCTGGCGGCAGGCGCGCGCGAAGCCCGCGTCGTCGGCGAGGTCGAAATGCGGCGCATCGAGCACCGCGAGCCCGGCCTCGCGGGCGGCGAGCACGCAGAGCCCCATGCGGGTCAGGAGCGGCAGCCGGTCCGGGGCGTGGAGGTCGGCGTTGAGCGCCTTCGACAGATCGGCGGTGCCCAGCGTGAGCGCCGCCATGCGGGGATGGGCGCGCGCGATCGGCCGCGCATCGAGGATGCCCGTCGGCGTCTCCAGCATGCACCAGATGCCCATCTCGGGCGGGGCGCCCGCCGCCTCCAGGGTCGCGGCGGCGCGCGCGACCGTGGCCGGGTCCTCCACCTTGGGGAGCAGCACCGCGTCGGCGCCGCCGGTCGCGGCCATCGCGAGGTCGTCCGCGAACCACGGCGTGCCGATGCCGTTGACTCGCACCGCGATCTCGCGCGCGCCGTAGCCGCCCTCGGCGAGCGCGCCGGCGATCCGGTCCCGCGCCTCGGCCTTGGCGCCGGGCAGCACGCTGTCCTCGAGATCCATGATCAGCACGTCGGCCGGGAGGCTCCGCCCCTTCTCCAGGGCGCGCGCATTGGCGCCCGGCATGTAGAGCGCGCTGCGCCGCGGACGGATCGGAGGGCTCACCGGGGCTGCTCGCCGGTTGTCGCGAGCGCTTTCAGCGGTTTCGGCCAGCGCGCCATGCCGGCCCTTATAGGTGCGCCTCCCGACGCCGACAACCGGCCTCCGCTTCAACTTCGGTTGCGCGCGCCCTACACTCCGCGCCCCGGGACGGCGAGGGAGGATGCGATGACCGAGGCCGGGCCGGTCGGCGGCAGCGAGGCCGACCGCGAGACCCTGCTGGCGCTGCACGCCGCCTATCTGGAGGCCAACGCCTCGTTCGACTGGCGGGCGCTGGAGCGGATCTGGAGCGGCGCGGATCGGGCGACCTTCTTCAACCTCAACGGCCACACCTATGTCGGGCGCGACCACTGGATCCGGCTCTGGAAATTCTACTCCGGCAAGCTTGAGACCGGCGCCTGGACGCCCTACGACATCGGCGGCACGGTCGGCGACGACGTCGCGGTGATCTGGTGCCACCGCAGGACCCGGCTGCGCTGGGTCGGCGAGGGCGATCGCCCCAGCGCGCTGCATGACAGCGAATTCGTCTCGCGCTCGACGATGGTGTTCCACAAGGAAGACGGGGCCTGGCGGGTCGTCCACGTCCATTTCTCCGAGGCGAGCGCGGATGAGCGGCCGGGAGGGATCTGAAGGCTCGGCCACCCCGGTCGTCGGCAGCGCGGTTGGGCGCAAGGAGGACGAGCGGCTGCTGCGCGGCCGGGCGCGCTTCGTCGACGACGTCCACCTCCCCCGCATGCTGCACGGGGTCTTCGTCCGCAGCCCCCACCCGCATGCCGAGATCGCCGGCATCGAAGCCTCGGCGGCGCTCGCGGCCGGCGCCCGGCTGGTGCTCACGGCCGGCGATCTCCCCTTCGCCGACCGGGACTTCGTGGTGCGCTACTGGCACCAGGCGATCCGGGGCGGCAGGCAACCCGTCCTCGCGCGCGGTCGGGCGCGCTATGTCGGCGAGCCGGTCGCCCTCCTGGTGGCGGACGATCCCTATCAGGCGGAGGATCTCACCGCGCTGGTCGAGGTCGATTACCGTCCGCTGGAGTCCGTCGCGGGGACCGACGCCGCGATGCGGTCGGGAGCGCCCGCGCTGCACGACTCCTGGACCGGCAACGTCGCCGCTCGCTTCTCTTACGAGCGCGGCGATGCAGCGGGCGCGCTGTCCCGGGCGGCGCGGCGTGTCGGCCACCAGACCAGCTTCGCGCGGCAGATCCCGCTGCCGCTGGAGACCCGCGGCGCGCTGGCCGATTTCGACGGCGCGCGCGGGCATCTCACCGTCCGGCTCTCCACCCAGGCGCATTACAACGTGCGGGAGAACCTCGCCACCCTGCTCGACCTGCCGGAGAGCGCCGTCCGGGTGGTCTGCGAGGACGTGGGCGGCGGGTTTGGCGCCAAGTCGCGCTGCTACGGCGAGGAGATCGTGCTGGCCGAAGCGAGCCGCCTGCTCGGCCGCCCGGTCAAGTGGATCGAGGACCGGCGCGAGAACATGCTGGCGACCGCCCATTCGCGCGGCATCGATGTCGCGCTCGAGTTCGGACTCGCCGCCGACGGAGCCTTCGAGGCGCTACGCGCGCGGGTCGTGCTCGATGTCGGGGCCTACGTGTTCACCAGCGGGATCGCGACGGCGGAGTTGTGCGGCGCGCTGATCCCGGGCGCCTACCGGATCCCGGATTTCTCGGTCGAGGTGCTGGCGGTCGGCACCAACAACACGCCGGCGGCGACCTATCGCGGCGCCGGCCAGCCCGAGGCGGCGCTCGCCATCGAGACCCTGGTCGACCGCGCCGCCGGCGCGCTCGGCATGGACGCCGCCCGGCTCAGGCGGCGCAACCTGGTACGGCCCGACGACCTGCCCCATGCGACGGGAACCGGGTTCGGCGGCGCCGGGTTCGCCTTTCTCGGCGGCGACTTCCCGGCGCTTCTCGACCGGGTGCGGGCGGAGAGCGGATACGGCGAGGCGGTCGAGACCCGGCCCGGCGGGGTGCGGACGGCCTGGGGCCTGGCGGGCGGGGTCGATGTCTCGGGCGTCGTCAACTTCGAGTCCGCGTCCATCCGCATCGGCCCTTCGGGAGAGGTTTGCATTGCCTCGGGGATGAGCTCGCAGGGGCAGGGGCAGGCGACGATTTTCGCCCAGATCGCGGCCGATGCGCTGGGCGCCGATATCGGGCGCGTCTCGGTCGCGCTCGGCGACACGGCGCTGCTTCCCTTCGGCCGCGGCGCCTTCGCGAGCCGGGGTGCGATCATGGGGGGCAGCGCGGTGCTGGAGGCGGCGAAGACGCTGCGGGCCCGGATTCTCGCGATCGCCGCGCGGCTGCTACAGGACAACCCCGCCGGGCTAGACATCGCCGCCGGCCGCATCCTGCGGCGCGACGGGACCGATAGCGGGCTCGGGATCGGCGACGCGGCGCGCGCCGTCGCCCCGGGCGGGGCGCTGTTCGACGGCGCCGCGGGGCTCGAAGCGGCGACCGTCTGGCGTGCCGACGAGCCGGCGACGCTCGCCTATTCCGTGCATGCGGCGCGGGTGGCGGTGGACCCGGAGACCGGCTCGGTCGAGATCCTGGATTACACGGTGGGCCACGATATCGGCCGGGCGCTCAACCCGGCGATCGTCCGCGGCCAAGTCGCGGGCGGGGCGCTCGAGGGCATCGCCAACGCGCTGCTGACCGAGATGAAGTTCGCGCCCGACGGCCAGCCGCTCACCCTGACGCTGGCCGACTATCTCGCGCCGGTCGCCGACGGCGCGCCGGTCCCACGGCTGGTTGAGCAAGACACCCCGTCTCCCACCAACCCGCTCGGTATCCGCGGCGTCGGCGAGAGCGCCACCATCGCGCCGCCCGCGGCGATCTGGAACGCCGTCGCCCGCGCCATGGGCTGGGCGGCGCCGGCACGCGTGCCGATCTCCCCGGCCATGCTAGCGCTGCACCAGGCGATAGGTCGCGACGGTTGAGACGGCGACGCCCACGGCGAACAGCAGCAGCCCGGCGTGGATGTCGGCGGTGGTCAGCAGGCTGCCTTCCAGCGCCACGACCAGCAGCGCCACGATGCAGACGTCGAGCATCGACCAGCGCGAGACCCGGGCGGCGGCCTTCAGCAGCCGGCCGGGCAACGACCGCTCGGGTGCCGCCGCCAGCCAGGCCCAGATCCCGATCGCCACCTTGCCCAGCGGCAGCACCACCGAGAACGGGAACACCAGCGCGAACAGCGCGTAGCGCCCGTCCGACCAGAAGGCGAGCACGCCGTCGAGAATCGAATAGGTCTCGCCGAATACCACGAAGCGGGTGACCGAGAGCGCCGGCATGACCAGCCCGGCGACCAGCAGCGGCAGCGACGCCGCCAGCAGGATGCCGGCGATACGGTCGCGCGGCGGTTGCGCGGGTTCCAGAATGCGCCTAGCCGCGCGGCTCGAAATGGAAGACCTCCGGCGGCTTGGCGAGACAGTCGCGGAACTTCGACCCGAATGTCTTGTAATCCTCGGTCTCGCGGAAGGCGAAATGGTCCTCGATTCGGTCCCACTCGACCGCGATCATGTAGGCGAGCTCGGGCTCGACCCGCCTTCCCCAGCGCATCTGCCGGCAGCCCTTCTGGCGGCGCAGGATGTCGGCGCCGGCTGCGAACCCCTCGACGAAGGCGGCCTCGTCGTCGGGGTTGACGAAAATCGTGGCGATCTCGACGACCATTCTCTCCTCCCTGGTCTTCAGGCCGCGGGCAGCGCCGCGCGCGAACCGGTCAGTAGCTCGGCGATCTGCACTGCGTTCAGCGCCGCCCCCTTGCGCAGATTGTCGGACACCACCCAGAAGCTCAGCCCGTGCTCGACCGTCGGGTCCCGGCGGATGCGGCTGACATAGACCTGGTCCTCGCCGGCGCACTCGGCGGGCGTCACGTAGCCCTCGTCGGCGCGGTGGTCGACGACCACGACTCCCGGCATCTCCGACAGTGCCTCCCGCGCGGCCTCGACCTCGATCGGACGCGCGAACTCGGCGTTGACCGCCTCTCCGTGACCGACGAAGACCGGCACGCGGACGCAACTCGCCGTCACCTTGATGCCGGGATCGAGGATCTTGCGCGTCTCGACCGCCATCTTCCACTCCTCCCGGGTCTCCCCGTCCTCCATGAAGGCGTCGCAATGGGGGATCACGTTGAAGGCAATCTGCTTGGTGAATTGCTCGTTCTTCACCTGCTCGTTGACGTAGATCCCGCGGGTCTGGTTGAACAGCTCGTCCATCGCCGACTTGCCGGAACCGGAGACCGACTGGTAGGTGGCGACCACGACGCGGCGCACCGTGGCGAGGTCGTGCAGCGGCTTGAGCGCCATCACCATCTGGATGGTCGAGCAGTTGGGGTTGGCGACGATGTTGCGCTTCAGCGCCGCGAGCGCATGCGGGTTGATCTCCGGCACCACCAGCGGCACGTCGGGGTCCATGCGGAATCGGGACGTGTTGTCGACCACCACGCAGCCCGCCTTGGCGGCGCGCGGCGCATGCACGGCCGACACCTTGGCCCCCGGCGAGAACAGCGCGATGTCGCAGCCCGCGAAATCGAAGCCGGCGAGATCGCCGACCGGCAGAACGTCGTCCTCGCCGAACGAGACCTCGCGACCGACCGAGCGCTCCGAGGCGAGCGCGGCCAGCTCGTCGACCGGAAAGGCGCGCTCGGCGAGACATTGCAGAATCTCGCGCCCGACCGCGCCGGTCGCGCCGGCGACGGCAACCTTGTAGCCCATGGAAAAACCCTCTCCCGGCCCGCCCGCGGGCGAGCCGTGCCACCCGGCGCCGGGCCGGGTCCCGTTCCGCGCCGAAGCGCCGCTGCTAGCTGTCCGACTTGACCTCGGGATTCGCCGTGGCCGGTTCGGTCTCCGGCTCGATCGGCTGAACCGCGGGGGCAGGCGTCGACGGCTGGGTGTTGAGCGCGGTGGTGATCGGCGCCTGCGTCGCGGTCGAGACCATCTTGCTGTACATGCAGGCAAGCGCCGGGGACGAAATCGCGGCCGCAAACGCAGCAGCGGCGACAATCGCGAGGGTCTTCTTCATCGACACGCACCTCGACAGAGGGTTGCAATCCCGCGCAGGATAGCCTGCCCCGGGCCGGCGGGCAAGCGCCAGCGGTTGACCCTCCCCGGTGGCGGTGGAACAATCTTCGCCTCGGCACCCGGCAAGGAAGGATTCGGAAATGAAGCTCAGGATTTCGGCCGTTGCGGCGGGGTTTGCGGGCATTCTCGCGGCCAATGGCGCGCTCGCCGCGCAGCAGTGGAACATGGCCACCGCCTATCCGGATCCGTTCTTCCACACCAAGAACATCCACCAGTTCGTGAACGAGATCGCCGAGGCGTCCAAGGGCGATCTCAAGATCACCGTCCACAGCGCGCAGTCGCTCTACAAGCTGCCGGAGATCCACCGCGCGGTGCAGAGCGGTCAGATCCAGATGGGCGAGACCATCGTCTCGCTGCTCGCCAACGAGGACCGGGTCTACGAGGTCGACTCGCTGCTCTTCTTCGCCGAGAGCTACGACCAGGCAAAGCGGCTGTGGCAGGTCTCCAGGCCGTTCATCGCGAGCCGGCTGGCCAAGAAGGGGCTGACGCTTCTGTATTCGGTGCCGTGGCCGCCCCAGGGCTTCTACGCCAAGATGGAGCTGAAGAGCGCCGGCGACTTCAAGGGCCTCAAGTTCCGCGCCTACAACGCCACCATCTCGCGCTACGCCGCCGCGGTCGGCGCGGTGCCGACGACGGTGCAGCTGGTCGACATCCCGCAGGCGTTCTCCACCGGGATCGTGGACGCGATGATCACCTCGGCCACCACCGGCGTGCTGACCAAGTCGTGGGACTACCTCAGCCACTACCACGACACCCGCGCCGGGCTCGGCAAGAACATGGTCATCGTCAACACGCGCGCCTTCCGGCGGCTGAGCGAGGGAACGCGGAAGGCCGTGCTCGACGCCGCGTCACGGGCCGAGCCGAGGGGCTGGGAGATGAGCGCCAACGAGACCGCCAAGATGACCGCGAAGCTCGCGGAGAAGCTCACCGTGGTGCCACCCAAGCCCGGGCTGATGAAGGGGCTGCGCGCGGCGGGCGCCAGGATGGTCGAGGACTGGCTCTCGAAGGCGGGGCCGGACGGCAAGAAGATCCTCGACGCCTACCGCGCGTCCAACTGAGCGCCGGTCCGCGCATGACGATGTGAGACGCCTCCTCAACGGGCTCTATCGCGGCTGCGGCGTCCTCTCCGCCGCGTTCATCGTCTGCATCGCGCTCGCCATCCTGGCCGAGATCGTCGGCCGGATGGCGGGCGTGCTGATCCCCGCCGCCACCGAGTTTGCCGGCTACTGCCTCGCCTCGGCGATCTTCCTGGGCCTCGCCTACACGCTCACCAGCGGCGAGCACATTCGGGTCTCGATCCTGCTGCTCCGCGTGCCGGCGCGGATGCGCCATGCGCTGGAGCTCTTCTGCCTCGCACTCGGCACCCTGCTCAGCATCTACTTCGCCTGGCATTTCTGCGCCTTCGCCTACGAGACCTTCGTGTTCGGCGAGGTCGGCCAGGGGCTGATCAAGACGCCGCTCTGGATCCCGCAATCCGGTCTCGCGCTGGGCCTGGTGGTGCTGGCGATCGCCTTCGTCGACGAGCTGGTGGCGATGCTCGGCGGGCGGGCGCCGCAATACGCACAACGGGACGGTGACGAGGCCGCCCGGGCGCTCAGGCTGGGCGACGAGAGCTAGGGCGCGTTCATGGACATCCTCTCGATCGCGCTGGTGCTCACCTTCGTCCTCTTGCTGCTGCTCGGCTCGGGGCTCTGGGTCGCGCTGTCGCTGGTGGGCGTCTCGGTGTTCGCGATGATGACGTTCACCACCGCGCCGGCGGGCTCGGTGCTGGCGACCACGACCTGGGGCTCGACCACCCCGTTCTCGCTGATCGCGCTGCCGCTGTTCGTCTGGATGGGGGAGATCCTGTTCCGTACGCGGCTGTCGGAGGACATGTTCCGCGGCATCGCCCCTTGGGTGACGCGGCTGCCCGGCCGGCTGCTCCACGTCAACGTGGTCGCCTGCGGCATCTTCGCCGCGATTTCCGGATCCTCTGCGGCGACGGCGGTGACCATCGGGCGCATGTCGATCCCCGAGCTGCACCGGCGCGGTTATGACGAGCGCATGTCGATCGGAACGCTGGCGGGCTCCGGCACGCTCGGCTTCCTGATCCCGCCGTCGATCATCCTGATCGTCTATGGCGTCGCCGCGGAGCTCTCGATCGCCCGGCTGTTCATCGCCGGGATCCTGCCGGGCGTCATGCTGATGGCCCTGTTCATGGGCTTCATCATGCTGTGGGCGCTGGTCAACCCGTCCCGCATCCCGAAGAGCGACGAGCGGTTCACCATCTGGCGCAAGATCTACGAGTCCCGCCGGCTCCTGCCCACCATTCTGCTGATCGTCGCCGTGCTGGGCTCGATCTATCTCGGCATCGCGACCCCGGTAGAGGCCGCGGTCGTCGGCGTGCTCGGCTCGCTCGCGCTGGCCTGGGGCACCGGCGGGCTCAGCCGGCGGGTGCTTGCCGACAGCCTGATGGGGGCGACCCGGACCACCTGCATGATCAGCTTCATCTTCGTCGGCGCGTCGTTCCTCACCATCGCCATGGGGTTCACCGGTATCCCGCGCTCGCTGGCGCAGTGGATCGGCGAGATGGAGCTCGGCCGCTACGGGCTGATCGCCGCGCTGACGGTGTTCTTCATCATCCTCGGCTGCTTCCTCGACGGCATCTCGGTGGTGCTGCTGACCACCTCGATCATCCTGCCGATGATCCAGGAAGCGGGGATCGACCCGATATGGTTCGGCATCTACCTGGTGCTGGTGGTCGAGATGTCGCAGGTCACCCCGCCGGTCGGGTTCAACCTGTTCGTCCTGCAGGGGCTCACCGGGCGCAACATCCTGCAGATCGCCCGCGCGGCGTTCCCGTTCTTCATCCTGTTGCAGATCGGCGTGGTGCTGCTGGTGGTGTTCCCCGAGATCGCCACCTACCTGCCGCAGCAGATGACCAAGAACTAAGCCGCCAGCGCATCGAGCGCGGCGGTCACCGCCTCGCCCATGCCGGTGGTCGAGACCGGGGTCATGCCGGGCTGCATGATGTCGCCGGTGCGCAGCCCTTGGGCTAGCGCCCGCTCCACCGCCCGCTCGACCAGGAGCGCGTCCTCCTCCATGTCGAAGGAGTAGCGCAGCATCATCGCGAAGCTGAGCAGGGTGGCGAGCGGGTTGGCCTTGTTCTCGCCGGCGATGTCGGGCGCCGAGCCGTGGATCGGCTCATACAGCGCCCGCCGCCGCCCCGAAGAATCCTCGGGCCCGAGCGAGGCCGAGGGCAGCATGCCGAGCGAGCCGGTCAGCATCGAGGCGACATCCGACAGCATGTCGCCGAACAGATTGTCGGTCACGATCACGTCGAACTGCTTGGGCGCGCGCACCAGCTGCATGCCGCAATTGTCGGCCAGCATGTGCGAGAGCTCGACATCGGCGTATTCGGCCGCGTGCAGCCGGGTGACCTCCTCGCGCCACAGCAGGCCGCTCTCCATCACGTTCGCCTTCTCGACCGAACAGACCCGGTTGCCGCGCTTGCGCGCGAGGTCGAAGGCGACCCGGGCGACGCGGACGATCTCCGAGGTAGTGTAGACCTGCGTGTTGACGCCCCGGCGCTCGCCGCCCTCCAGGGTCTCGATGCCGCGCGGCTCGCCGAAATAGACCCCGCCCGTCAGCTCGCGGACGATAAGGATGTCGAGCCCGGCGACCAGCTCGGTCTTCAGCGTCGAGGCCTCGGCAAGCGCGTCGAAGACCAGCGCCGGGCGCAGATTGGCGAACAGCTCGAGGTCCTTGCGCAGGCGCAAGAGCCCCGCCTCGGGGCGGATCTCGAACGCGACATCGGCCCATTTGGGGCCGCCGCAGGCGCCCAGCAGCACCGCATCCGCGCCCATCGCCGCGTCCATGGTGGCGTCCGAGATCGGCCCGCCCTCTTCGTCGATCGCCGCGCCGCCGACCAGCGCCTCGGCGACGTCGAAGCTCACATGGCGGCGCCGGTCCATCCAGTCGACGACCCGGCGCACCTCGCCCATCACCTCGGGGCCGATGCCGTCCCCGGCGAGGATCAAGAGCTTCTTGTTGGCGGCCATCGCGGCGTCAGGCCCAGGGTTGGGCGGCCTTGCGCGCGCCTTCGAAGGCGCTGATCTTGTCGTCCTTCTGCAAGGTCAGCGCGATGTCGTCGAGCCCGTTGAGCAGGCAGTGCTTCTTGAACGGGTCGATGTCGAAATCGATGGTCTCGCCGTCCGGGCGGACGATCCGCTGCTTCTCCAGATCGACCGAGAGGCGCGCATTGCCGCCCTTGTCGGCGTCCTCCATCAGCTTGTCGACCGTCTCCTGCGGTAGCGCGATCAGCAGCATGCCGTTCTTCGAGGCGTTGTTGTTGAAGATGTCGGCGAAGCTCGGCGCGATGACGCAGCGTATGCCGAAATCGACCAGCGCCCAGGGCGCGTGCTCGCGCGACGAGCCGCAGCCGAAATTGTCCCCGGCGACCAGGATCCTGGCCTCGCGGTAGGCCGGCTTGTTGAGCACGAAGTCGGGCTTCTCCGAGCCGGCCTCGTCGTAGCGCAGCTCGTTGAACAGGTTCTTGCCGAGCCCGGTCTTCTTGATGGTCTTGAGGAACCGCGCCGGGATGATCCGGTCGGTGTCCACGTTGACCATCGGAAAGGGGGCGGCGATGCCTTCCAGGGTGGTGAACTTCTCCATCGTCAAGCCCTCCCTAGATCAGGTCCCGGTGGTCGCTCAGATGGCCGTTGACCGCGGCCGCGGCGGCCATCGCGGGGCTCATCAGGTGGGTGCGTCCGCCGGGCCCCTGGCGGCCCTCGAAATTGCGGTTCGACGTCGAAGCCGAGCGCTCGCCCGGCGCCAGCATGTCGCCGTTCATCGCGATGCACATCGAGCACCCGGGCTCGCGCCAGTCGAACCCGGCCTCTCTGAACACCCGGTCTAGCCCCTCCTCCTCGGCCTGGTGCTTCACCAGACCGGAGCCCGGAACCACCATCGCCTGGACGCCGTCGGCGACGCTCCGCCCTTCGGCCACGGCGGCGGCGGCGCGCAGATCCTCGATCCGCGAATTGGTGCAGGAGCCGATGAACACCTTGTCGACCCGGATATCGGTCAGCGCCTGGCCGGCGGACAGCCCCATATAGTCGATCGCGCGCTCCAGCGAGCGCTTGCGGTTGCCGTCCTCCTCGCCGGACGGGTCGGGCACCGAGCCCGAGATCGGCAGCACCATCTCCGGGCTGGTCCCCCAGGTCACCTGGGGCTCGATGCCGTCGGCCGGGATGGCGACCTCCTTGTCGTATTCCGCCCCGGGATCGGAGGGCAGCGTTCGCCAATAGGCCTCGGCCTGCTCCCACGCGGCGCCCTTGGGCGCCATCGGGCGGCCCCTGACGTAGTCGAAGGTGGTCTGGTCGGGGGCGACGAGACCGGCCCGCGCGCCGCCCTCGATGGTCATGTTGCAGAGCGTCATCCGCCCTTCCATCGAGAGGTCCTCGACTGCCTTGCCGGCATACTCGATGACGCAGCCGGTGCCGCCGGCGGTGCCGATCGCGCCGATGATGGCGAGCGCGAGGTCCTTGGCCACCACGCCCGGCGGCAGCGCCCCGTCGACGGTGACGCGCATGTTCTTCGCCGGGCGCTGGATCAGCGACTGGGTGGCCAGCACGTGCTCGACCTCGGAGGTGCCGATGCCGAAGGCGAGGCAGCCGAAGGCGCCATGCGTCGAGGTGTGCGAGTCGCCGCAGGCCATGGTCAGCCCAGGCAGGGTGAAGCCCTGCTCGGGGCCGATCACGTGGACGATGCCCTGGCGGATGTCGTCGAGCTCGATATAGGGCAGGCCGAAGGCCGCGGCGTTCTCCTTGAGGAGCTCGATCTGGATGCGCGACTCCTCGTTCTCGATGGGGAGCGAGCGGTCGGTGGTCGGCACGTTGTGGTCGGGGACCAGGAGCTGGGCCTCCGGCCGGCGCACCGTGCGTCCGGCCGCGCGCAGCCCTTCGAAGGCCTGGGCGCTGGTGATCTCGTGGATGATCTGTCGGTCGATATAGAGCAGGCAGGTGCCGTCCTCCTGGACGTCGACCACATGGCTGTCCCAGATCTTGTCGAACAGGGTCTTCGGTTGCGCCATCGAGCGCCCTCCTCGATTTGGCCGGAACGCGGCCGGGCGGGGCCGCGAACCCGGTCTATTCTCCGTCGGTGTCCGCCGTCTCGGCCTCGGGCGGCTTGTCCGCCGCGTCCGGCCGGCGCTCCACCTTCTCGGCGATCCGCGCGCGCTTGCCGCGCCGGCTGCGCAGGTAATAGAGCTTGGCGCGCCGTACCTTGCCGCGGCGCACCACCTCGATCCGGTCGATACGCGGCGAATAGAGCGGAAAGACGCGTTCGACGCCTTCGCCGTAGGAGATCTTGCGCACCGTGAAGGCGGAGCTCACCCCGCTGGAGGTGCGCGCGATCACCACCCCCTCATAGACCTGGATTCGCTCGCGCGAGCCTTCGACGACCTTGAAGTGGACGCGCACCGTGTCGCCCGGGGCGAATGCCGGAATCGGCCGTTCCGAGGTGAGCCTGGCGATCTGCTCGGCTTCGATCTGCTCAATCACGTTCATCGTCCAACCCTTCCAAGCTCTGCCGGTAGCGCCGCCACAGATCCGGCCGGCGCTCCCGTGTCGCGCGTTCCGCGGCCGCCATGCGCCAGTCGCGGATCCGCTCGTGATGCCCGCTCAACAACGCCTCGGGCACCCCGCGGCCCCGCCACTCGCGCGGGCGCGTGTAGTGCGGGTACTCGAGCAGCCCGCCGGCGAAGCTCTCCTCGGCCAGCGACTCCGACTGCCCGACGACGCCCGGCAACAGCCGCACGCAGGCGTCGATCAGCGCGATCGCCGCCGGCTCGCCCCCCGACAGCACGAAGTCCCCGAGGCTCAGCTCCTCGACTTCGTACGCCTCGAGCACCCGCTCGTCGACGCCCTCGAAACGGCCGCAGAGCAGGTTCATCCCGGGCCCGGAGGCCAGAGCGCGAACCCGCGCCTGATCGAGCAGCCGTCCGCGCGGGCTGAGATAGATCAGCGGCGTACCGGATCGGGCGACCGCCGCGAGCGCGTCCCCCACGACGTCCGGCCGCATCACCATCCCCGCGCCCCCGCCAAAGGGGGTGTCGTCGACGGAGCGGTGTTTATCGCGCGCGAAGTCCCGAATGTCCACTGTTTCGAGACACCAGATTCCCTCCGCGAGCGCTCGGCCGGCAAGCGAATGGCCGAGCGGACCGGGGAACATCGCGGGAAAGATGGTGAGCACGCGGACCGCGAACGGCTTCTTGTCATCGGCGCCCATCGTCCTCGTCTTCCTGCCCCCCTGCGCCGGGCTCCTCGGGCGGGTCGATCGCGATGCGCCCGGCCGGGACGTCGATCTCCGGCACGTGCTCCCGGGTGAACGGCACCAGCAGCGTGTCCCCGCCGCCGGGATCGATCTCCAGCACCGCCGCGTCGCCCGCCGGCAGAATCGCCGCGACCCGCCCGCGTAGCTTTCCGTCCCCGTCCACCGCCGCCAGTCCCAGCAGGTCGGCGTGGTAGAACTCGTCCTCGTCCGCCGGCCGCGGCAGCCGGTCCCGGTCGACATAGAGCCTGGTGCCGCGCAGCGCCTCGGCCGCCTCGCGCCCGGAGACGCCCTCGATCGATCCGGTCAGCTGGCCGCGCGCCTGCCCGGTGAGGGCAAGCACGAAGACCCGGCCGCCCGCCTCGTCCTCCAGCGGCCCGTAAGCCGCGATGTCCTCCGGCCGTTCGGTGAAGCTGCGGACGCGCACCTCGCCGCGCACGCCATGCGCCCCGGCGACGGCGCCGACGCACACCCGCCCGGCCCGGGCCGCGCCCTCGACGGCAAGCGTCGAGACCTCGGCGGCGCGGCCGCGCCCGGCGGGCTTGCGGCGTCGCGCAGCCGTCTCAGCTCTCCGCCGCCGCTTCCTCGGCCGCCTTCAACCGCTCCTGCGCCTTCTTCTTGGGGCGGCTCTTGATCGGGTTGTCGCGCTGTGCGGGCATCGGGACGATCTCCGCCCGGCCGAGGAACTTCGCCACCCGGTCGCTCGGCTTGGCGCCGCGGTCGAGCCAGTGGCGGATGCGATCCTCCTTGAGCACCACGCGGTCCGGGTGGTCGCTGGCCAGGATCGGGTTGTAGGTGCCGAGCCGCTCGATGAAGCGGCCGTCGCGCGGGCTGCGCGAGTCGGCGACCACGATGCGGTAGAACGGGCGCTTCTTGGCGCCGCCGCGCGCGAGTCTGATCTTGAGGGCCATGTCTCTCCTTTCCCGGGCCTATCTAGGCATCATCGGCGGCATCCCGCCGCGCATCAGCCCCTTCCGGCCGAGCCGGTTCATCTTCTTCATCATGCGGTTCATTTCCTGGAACTGCTTCATCAGCCGATTGACGTCCTGGACGGTGACGCCGGAACCGGCCGCGATGCGCCGCTTGCGCGACGCCTTGATGATCTCGGGACGGCGCCGCTCGGTCGGCGTCATCGAGCAGATGATCGCCTCCTGGCGGACCAGGACCGCCTCGTCCACATTGGCGTTGGCGAGCTGCTTCTGCATCTTGCCGATGCCGGGCAGGAGCTGGGCGATGCCGCCGAGCCCGCCCATGGTGCGGATCTGGCGCAGCTGCTTGGCGAGGTCGTCGAAGTCGAACTGCCCCTTCTGCATCTTGCGGGCTAGCTTCTCGGCCTCTTCCTCGGCGATGGTCTCCTGCGCCTTCTCGACCAGGCTGACGACATCGCCCATGCCGAGAATGCGCGACGCGATGCGGTCGGGATGGAACGGCTCGAGCGCATCGAGCCCCTCGCCGGTGCCCAGGAGCTTGATCGGGCAGCCGGTCACCGCCCGCATCGAGAGCGCCGCGCCGCCGCGCGCATCGCCGTCGACCCGGGTCAATATGATGCCGGTGAGGCCGAGACGCTGGTGGAAGGCGCTCGCCGTCGCCACCGCGTCCTGGCCGGTCATCGCATCGGCGACCAGCAGGGTTTCCCTGGGCGAAGCGGCATCGGCGATGGTCGCCGCCTCGTCCATCAGCGCATCGTCGATGGCGAGCCTGCCGGCGGTGTCGAGAAGGACCACGTCGTAGCCCTCCTTCCGCGCGGTCTCCATCGCCCGGTCGGCGATCATCCGCGGCGTCTGCAGCGGGATGACCGGAAGTGTGGCGAGCTCGGCCTGGGCGCCGAGCACGGCGAGCTGTTCCTGCGCCGCGGGACGGCGCACGTCGAGCGAGGCCATCAATACCTTCTTGCGGTCCTGGCCCGCCAGCCGCTTGCCGAGCTTCGCCGTCGTCGTCGTCTTGCCCGAGCCCTGGAGCCCGACCATCATCACCGCCACTGGCGGAGCGGCGGCGAGGTCGATGCCTTCGGAGCTCGCGCCGAGCATCTCGACCAAGCGGTCGTTCACCACCTTGACCACCATCTGGCCGGGGTTGATCGAGCGCAGCACTTCCTGGCCCACCGCCTCGGCGCCTACCTCGTCCGTGAACTCCTTGACGACGGGGAGCGCCACATCGGCCTCCAGGAGGGCGATGCGGATCTCGCGCATCGCGGCCGAAACGTCCCCCTCGGACAGCGCACCGCGCCGCTTGAGGCGGTCGAAAACGTCCTCGAACCTGGTTCTCAGCCCGTCGAACATCGCACGGTCCCTCGCCTCCAACGCGTTACGCGCCAGTGCGCGCATCGCGCGGACTGGCGGACACCCTGGGGCGCTTGCTCGTCTCCCTGACGCCGGGAGCGCGCAATCTAGGGTCGCCGGGCAGGCCCGTCAACCGGCGCCGCCGCGCTCCCGCCCGTCCGCGCCAGCAGCCCGCCGAGCTCGTCGACCGCCGCCCGGGCGATCAGCCGCGCCAAGGCCGGCCAGTCCGCGGCAAGCGTCCCCTCGGCCACGTCGTTCTCCTGAACCATCGCGCCGATCCGCCCGCCGGCGGCATCGTCGAGCCGCCACTCGACCCTGAGACGGCGCTGCCCGCGCCAGACGGGGCCGAGCGACACCGTCGCGGCAAGGCGGTGGCTAGGCTCGTCGCTCGGGGAGATGCCGATGCGGGCCGCGCGCAGCGCATCGACCATCGCGCGCCGCAGGATCTCACCCTCGAGGCCGGGGGGCGCGGCGACGGAGCCCACCCGGATCGCGGAGCCGGGCCGGTGTGGAACCGGCGCGGCGGGACGCAGCAGGGCGACGATCCCGTCCGCCGACTGCGCGGCGAGCCGCTCCAGCAACGGCGCGGCGGCGCTCTCCCAGTCGCGCCGCGGCGCTTCGGCGGCGACCCGATGGAGGCCGAGCCCGCGCCCCTCGCGGCCGAACGCCGTCCAGGCGATGGCGATCCCGAGGCGTTCGCCGTCGAGCGGTCGCGTCTCGGCCGCGCCGTAGACCAGCGCGCTGCGCAGGGTGGCGCCGGATACCGCGGCCGGCACGCCGCGTCGGCGGAGCGCCGCAACCACCGATGCGGTGAAGACGGCGGCTGGCCCCGGCGCCATGCCGGAGACCGGGCGGAGCGCGACGCCCCAGGCGTCCAGGCCCGGGACGGCGGTCGCGGCTCCACCCCGGTCGGTCGGGGCGAAGGGCCGCGGCAGCGGCTGGCAGGCGGCAAGGACGGCGAGTGCAAGCGCGAGGGCGGCGCCCCGCGTCACAGGACGCATGTCGCGAGCAGGCCGAGCAGGCAGACCAGCACGAAGACGATCAGATGCGGCACCGGTCGTCACTCCGCCAGGGCGATCGCGGACAGCGCCCGCCCATAGCCCTCTTCCCCGCGCAGATGGGCGCGGCGACGGCTGAAACAGCTTTCCTCCTCGGCGCAGGTGTCGATGCCGGTGGCGCTGACGCCGGCGATCCCGAGCGCTTCGAGACGCGACGCGACATAGCCTTCGAGGTCGAAATGCGGGCGCCCGCCGGGCCGCGGTTCGGCAAACCAGCGCGCGTTGGCCGGGTCTTCGGCTTCGAATCGCGCGCGGAACTCCGGCCCGACCTCGTAGGAGGGCTGTCCGATGCAGGGGCCGACGGCGGCCAGGATGCGGCCGCGCGCGGCCCCCTCGGCCTCCATCGCCGCGACCGCCGCGGCAAGCACGCCTGCGAGCGCGCCGCGCCAGCCGGCATGCGCGGCGCCAACGATACGGGCCTCCGGATCGGCGAGCAGCACCGGTGCACAGTCCGCGGTGAGGATTCCGAGCGCCACCCCCGGCGTCGCGGTGACCAGCGCATCCCCGGTGCGGCGCGCGGCGCCGGGAGCGTCGAGGACGATCGCCTCGATCCCGTGCACCTGGCGCGCGGTGTAGAGCGCATCGGCAGGCAGCCCGAGCGCCGCCGTTGCCCGGGCGCGGTTCTCGGCCACCGCTTCGGGGTCGTCAGCCGAGCCCGGGCCGCAATTGAGCGACGCGTATACCCCGTCCGACACGCCGCCTGAGCGGCCGAAGAAGCCGTGCCGGATACCGTCGAGGCCGGCGAGCGCCTCCCCTTTCGCGAACGGCGCCGTCATTGCTCGACCCCCTCGAAGCCGGCCGGCACCGGAGAGCGGGGATCGGTCAGGGCGAGCGCCTTGAACAGCCGGCCCATCGCCCGCTCGTCGGTGAGCCGCCGGCAGGCCGTCCGGATCGCCTCCCGCTGACCCGGTGCCGCCGCTGCGATCAGCCGGCCCATCCGCACGCCGATGCCGAGACGATCCAAGAATTCGCCCTGCGGCACCGGCCCGTGGCAGCGCGCCCCCGCCGCCCGTGCCGCCCGGGCCAGAGCCGTGAAATCGACATGCGCGCTCAAATCGGCCTCGCCGGGCGCGGCCAGCGGGTCGGCGTAGCGATGCCGCGCCACCGCCTGCAGCGTCTCCCCGGTCGCGGGAGAGGCATACCCGTAGTCGACGATCAGCGCGGCCCCGCGCCCGGCGGCGAGCCGTCCGGCGATCTCGCCCACGATGGCGATGGATTGCGGGCTGGTCTCGCGGATCTCGCCGTCCGCCGCCTGACCGCAGGTCGGCGGATCGCCGATGCGGGGCCCGTCCACGAAGCGAAACCCGTCGGCGTCCGCGGTGACGGCGCGGCGGTGCCAGCCGTCCCGCCGTGCGACGTATTGCTCGATCGGAAGGGCGTCGAAAAACTCGTTGGCGACGAGCAGCAGCGGACCGTCCGGCAGCTCCGACAGGCTGCGATGCCAGGCCGCCGCGGCACCGCCGAGAGCGTCCCTCTGGAGCCGCGCAAGCGCCGGGCTGGTTTCGACCAGGCGGATGTCGAGCGCCTCGCGGAACCCCGCGACGCGCCGCGTGGCGCGCAGCAGATCGGCCATCAGCGTGCCCCGCCCGGGGCCGAGCTCGACCAGCAGCACCCGCTTGGGCGCGCCCATGCCCCGCCAGGCGACGGCGCACCAGGCGCCGATCAGCTCGCCGAACGCCTGGCTGATCTCCGGCGCGGTCATAAAATCGCCCGCGCTGCCGAGGGGATCGCGGCAGGCGTAATAGCCGTGCTCGGGATCGCCGTTCGCCGCGGCCATGAACTCGGCGACGGGAAGCGGCCCGCTTCGCGCGATCCTGTCGCGCAGGCGAAGGCCGAGCGGGGTCATCGCGCCCGCGCCCGGAAGACCAGCCAAAGCCCGCAGACAAGTACGGGGATGGAAAGCAGCTGGCCCATCGTCGCCCCGCCGATCAGGAAGCCGAGATGGGCGTCGGGCTGGCGGAACAGCTCGGCCGCCATGCGGGCGACGGCGTAGCCGGCGAGGAACACCCCGCCCACCAGGCCCGCCCGTTCCAGCCCGCGCAGCAGGAAGACGACGGCGGCGCAGACCGCGAACAGCACCAGCCCCTCGAGCGCCGCCTCGTAGAGCTGGCTCGGATGGCGCGGCGCCGCCCCGGCTCCGGGGAACACCATGCCCCAGGGCGCCGTCGTCGGCCGTCCGTAGAGCTCGCCGTTGACGAAATTGGCGAGCCGGCCGAAGAACAGGCCGATCGGCGCCGCGGCACCTACCAGGTCGCCGAGCGCGAGCCAGGGAATGCCCCGGCGCCAGGCGAAGACGACGGCGGCGAGCACCACGCCGCACAGACCGCCGTGGAACGACATCCCGCCCTCCCAGAGGGCGAAGGCGGAGAGCGGATCCGCCAGATAGCCGCCGGGCCGGTAGAACAGCACGTAGCCGAGGCGCCCGCCGAGCACGATGCCGAGCGTCGCCCACAGCACGAAGTCATCGACATCGCGCGGCGCGACCCCGGCCGGCGATCGCCGCGCGAGGACGACCATGTAGCGCCAGCCGATGAGGATCCCCGCCACATAGGCGAGCGCGTACCAGCGGATCGCCAGCGGTCCGACCTCGACGGCGACCGGGTCGATGGCGGGAAAGGCGATCGCGAACACCGTCACCCCGGCCTACAGGTGGGCTTCGCCGCGGGAGAGAAACTCTCCGACATAGTGTGCGATGCCGTCCTCGATCGTCAGGAAAGCTCCGTCGTACCCGGCGCTCCGCAACCGCCGCATCCGGGCCTCGGTTGAATGGCGATACCGCGCGCAGGGCGTTTCCGGCGTCGCGCCCGCCGGAAGCTCGACCTCGCGGCACGCGGCCGCGCCCACGGCGGCCGCGATCTCGTCGATGCGCCGGCTCTGTCCGGTCCCGACATTGAACAAACCGCTGACCTCCTCGTTGTCGAGCAGCCACAGCATCACGGCGAGGCAATCCCCGATCCACACCAGGTCGCGCCGCGTCCCGGGATCGAGCCCGGGCGGGGCCGTGCCGCGCCACAGCATCAGCGGCAGGGACGGCTCGTCCTTGTGGTACTCGTTCGGCCCGTAAACGTCGAACAGCTTGAGCCCGGCCCATTGCGGCGGGCGCGGCGAGCCGGCGGCTATGGTGCGCGCCACCGCGCGGTCGAACAAATGCTTGGCCCAGCCCCGCGCGGTCGACGGCACCAGCCGGGCGAGCGCGGCCTCGTGGATATCGTCGTCGAACCCGGCGCTGCCGTCGCCATAGGTCTCCGCGGTCGAGGCCCAGAAGAAGCGCACCCCGTTCGCGGCGCACCACGCCCACAGCGCGGCCGCCGCGTGGTAGTTGGCTTCCAGCATGCGGTCGACATCCCAACCGCCCTCGTGGAGCCCGATATGGTACACCGCCTCGACGGCGCCGCCGGCCTCGTCGAGGAAACCGTTCAGCCGCTCCGGCGGGAACACGGTGCCGACGGCGCGCCGGGCGAGGTTCCGCCACCTCGCGCCCGCGCCCAGCCGGTCGCAGACGGCGATCCCGCGATGCCCCCGCGCTTCCAGCCCCGCGATCAGGTTGGAGCCGACGAAACCGGCCCCTCCGGTCACCAGTATCATTGCGGCACCCGATACCCGTACCCCGTTGGCATGGCAATAGGAAGGGTCCCGCCGCGCCGCAAGACGGCGAGCCGGTGGCGCTTCTACCTGAAGTAGTATAACCATCCAGAGTGGGCGGGCCTTGCCTGCCGGCACCGGTCGCCGGGAAGCCGCGAACCAGGAGACGCATCCGCCATGAGAGTCAGCAAGGCCGCGCTCGCGTTGTCGCTCGCACTCGGTGTCTGGGTCGCGGGACCGCCGGGCCTGCGGGCGTGCGACGGGGTTGCCGCCCATCGCGTGAAGGAGCGCGTCCCCGGCGCCGTCCCGGGGTCGAGAGGCCTGATCGCGGTCGGCGATTTCGATGGCGACGGCAACCTCGACAAGGCGTTCTTCCTGGAAAAGACGGGCGCCCTGGCGCTGGTGGCCTGCCTCGAAGGCGGGACCCGGCTGTCCACCATCTTCGAGCTGGGCGGGATCGGGGCGCTCGCCAGCTACGGGATCAGGACGATCCCGCGCGGCACCCGTTCCGCGTCCTGCGCCGCGGGGGAAGACCCGGATTGCGGCGCGGGGAGACCGGAGGAGATCGGGCTGGACCGCGAGGCCATCGAGTTCAGGGATTACCGGAAATCCTCATTTCTCCTGCGCTGGAGCGGCGGCGCCTGGACGAGGGTCCCCCGGTCGGAGTAGCCGGGACTCCACGCCGGGAGTACCCGAAAGCCCGTACAGGATCGGACTTTCCGGCATCCGCCCGGCACAAATTTCCGGCAGGCCGAACCCGAGTGCCAAGGACGGCGAAGGCGGGTATGATTCCGCCGTTGTAGACGCACGGAACTCCTGACCCGATGGGCAGTTCATGCCGCTGACGCGCTGGTCCCGCCGCAGCAGCACCGCCGCCGCCGCGGCCATCGCCGTCGCCTGCGCGGTCCTCGCCGCCGCCGCCGCCGCCGATACCGGCGGGCTCGCCATGTCGCTCTCCGGACGGCTTGCGCTCGAGGGACGCTGGTTCCCGGAGGAAGCCGCGCATCCCGGCCAGCGGGACGCGACGCTCGGCTACACGGTGCAGTCGACGCTGCATCTCGACCACGAGAACGGGGCGAGCTTCATCCTGACGCCGTTCTACCGCTACGACAGCGCCGATGCCTACCGCACCCACGCCGACCTGCGCGAGGCCTATCTGCTGGCCTTCGGCGAGCTCGGCGACGGCGAGTGGGAGACACGGCTCGGCTTCGACCGGGTGTTCTGGGGGGTGACCGAATTCCACCATCTGGTCAACATCGTCAACCAGGCCGATCTGGTCGAGCACCCGAACGAGGAGATCGCGCTGGGCCAGCTCATGGCCCATCTGACCTGGACGGCGGAGTGGGGGACGCTGGAGTTCTTCGTGCTGCCGCTGCACCGCGAGCGCACGCTGCCCGGTCGCGGCGGCCGGCTGCGCGGCGGACTTCCGGTGGACGAGCGCCGGGCGACCTATGAGAGCGCGGCCGAGGAATGGCATATCGACCTCGCCGCGCGCTTCAGCCGGAGCTTCGGGCCGCTCGATCTCGGGCTCAGCCTGTTCGACGGCACCGCCCGCGAGCCGTCCCTCCGCCCGTCCTTCCGGGTCGCGCCCGACGGGATGGGCGGCTTCGTGCCGGTGCCGCACCGCCTGGTGCCGCACTACGCGCAGATCCGCCAATACGGGCTCGACGCCCAGCTCACCCTGGAGTCGTGGCTGCTGAAGCTGGAGGCCATCCATCGCGAGGGCGCTCCCGCCCTGCCCGATCCTCCGGCCGACCTGTCGGGCAGAAAACGCGACTACCGGGCCTTTGTCGCCGGCTTCGAATACACCTTCGGCGGGGTGTTCGAGTCGAACGCCGATATCAGCGTGCTCGCCGAGTGGAGCTACGACGAGCGCGAGCGCCGCTCGCCCGACCAGTTCCAGAACGAGATCTTCGTCGCCGGCCGACTCGCCCTCAACGACGTCGAGGGCACCCAGCTCGTGGCCAGCCTGATCGCCGATGCCGATTACGAAACCTACGCGCTCGGCTTCGAGATCAAGCGCAACCTCTCGGACAGCTGGGACGCCAAGGTCGACGGCACCGTCTTTCTCGCCGTCGACCCCGACGACCCGATCCACGACACGCGGCGCGACAGCTATATCGGCGGGAGCCTCGTCTACAGCTTTTGAAGAGTCGCGCCCCGCCTCAGCCCGGGGCGTGGCGGGCGATCAGGTCGCGCATGGCGGCGGCCGCCCGGGGGCCCTTGCGGGCGCGGCGCCACAGATCTTCCGCCGTCTTCTCGTGCAGCGCCAGCGCCTCGGGCGCCGAGGTGATCATCGCCACCCCGGCGTGGATATTGGGCTGCTCGCCGAGTCTGAACGGGCTCAGCGTCAGCACCCTGCGGTCTGGCTGGCGGAAGATCTGGAAGCTGGTGGGCGGCAGGGTCGAGGGGACGAGGCCGATCTGGACGCCGATCGGCTCGTCCTCCATCAGCCGCACCAGGTGCAGTGCCTCGCGGCGCGCGAGCGCGAGCCGCTCGTCGCGCACGGCGGATGCCAGGTCGAGCCGGCCGACCAGGCCGTTCCTCAGGAACCGCCCCATCTCCGCCTCGGAGATCAGGTTGAGCACGCCCGGGCGGCGCTCGCGGTAGGTCTCCTTGCGCTGGCGCAGCACGGACATCAGCTCGCCCAGCTGGTCGAGGCCGCGGGCGCGCCCCTCGCCGCCGTCCGGGATGCTCTCGCCCAGCACGTCTTCCAGCGTGTCGACGAAGTCGTCGCTCGACAGCAGGAACGAGACCGGGCCGGCCAGCACGACGATGTGCTCCGCCGCCGCCTCGATCTGGCGCAGCCGCTCGAAGAAGCTGACCGCCGAGCCGACATATTCGACGCCGACGCCGAGCAGGGTCGGCAGCGACACCTCCAGCAGCTCGGCAAGCTTTTCCAGCGCGTCGATCTTCGCCACCCGGCCCTTCTCGAAGCGGTAGAGCGCGGTGCGCGAGATGCCGATGCGGGCGGCGATCTCGTCCGCGCTCAGCCCCGAGCCGAGGCGGAAGGCGCGCAGCCGCTCGCCGATCTCATCAAAGCGTATGGTCATGCGCGAGCTTCCCGATATCGGCGGGGGCGAGCGGCAGGCGCTCCACGGTGCCGCCGGGCAGGCCGAGCGCGTCCTCTATCGCGGCGGCGATAGCGGCGGCGGTGGGGACGGTGCCGCATTCGCCGACCCCCTTGACCCCGATCGGGTTGAGCGGGCTCGGCGATTCCATGTGCACGGTAGCGATCCTCGGCACGTCGGTCGAACCTGGCAGCAGGTAGTCGGCGAGCGTCACGGTGAGCGGCTGGGCGTCGTCGTCGAACCCCATCCGCTCATAGAGCGCGTTGCCCACGGCGTGCGCCGCGCCGCCCACGATCTGGCCTTCGACGATCGCCCGGTTCACGATGCGCCCGCAATCGTGCGCGACCGTGAGCCGGACGACGGCCGCGTGCCCGGTCTCGCGGTCGATCTCCACTTCCGCGACCGCGCTGCCGTTGGCGAACGGCATGTCGTCGAGCACGGTGTTCTCCGCCGCCGCGAGCCCGGGCGCGATCCCCGCCGGCAGGGCGACCCCCGGCGTGCCCGCCACGGTCTGCGCGAGCCGGCCGAGCGTGACGCTGAGCTCCGGCGCGCCGCGCACCCGGATCTCGCCGCCCGCCACCTCGAGATCCTCTTGCGCCGTCTCCAGGAGGTGGGCGGCGACGGCGAGCGCCTTGTCGCGGACCCTGCGCGCCGCGTTGAAGGCCGAGCTCCCCGCGGTGACCGCCTGGCGGCTGTTGAACCCGCCGATGCCGAGCGCGATCGCGCCGGTATCCCCCGCCGTTACCCGAACGCGGTCGCGGTCGCAGCCGAGCGCCCCGGCGACGATGCCGGCGAGCATGGTCTCGATCCCCTGACCCATCGCGGCGGCGCCGGAGGCGACCGACACCGTGCCCGACGGATCGACGGCGACGGCGACGGATTCGAACGGCCCGCGCCCGGTTCCCTTGACGAAATTGGCGAGTCCGATGCCGCGTGCGAGCCCCCGCGCCGCCGCCGACTCGCGCCGGGTGGAAAAGCCGTCCCAGTCCGCGGCGTCGAGCGCCGCCTTCATGCAGCCCGGGTAGTCGCCCGAGTCGAGCACCACCTTGCGCCCGCCCCGGCTTGTCAGCGGGCGGGTGCACGGCATGCGTTCGGGGCCGATCAGGTTGCGCTCGCGGATCGCGGCGCGGTCGATGCCGAGCCCGTCCGCCGCCGCGTCCAGCAGGCGCTCCATGGCGAACACCGCCTGCGGGTGGCCGGCGCCCCGCACCGGGGTGACCGGCACCTTATTGGTGAGCGCGGCCCGGGCCGTGAGCCGGTAGGCCGGCACGTCGTAGGGGAGCGTCACCGTGAGCGCCGACTCGTAGGGCAGGTTGGCGCCGCGCGCGGTATAGGCGCCGTGGTCGTGAATCATGGTCCCGCGCACGCCGAGGATGCGGCCCGCGGCATCGAACGCCGCCTCGATGTCCCAGTGCTGGTCGCGCTCCTGGGTGCTGGCGACGAAGTGTTCACGCCGGTCCTCGATCCACTTGACCGGCCGGCCGAGCAGCGCGGATCCGAGCGCGACGGCGACCTCCTCGGGATAGGTGACGAGCTTGGGGCCGAACCCGCCGCCGACGGCGGGCGTGACCACGCGGACGCCGCGGGTCTCGCGGCCCAGCATGCGGGCGAGCGCGTCGCGCCCGGCATGCGGCGTCTGGGTCGAGCTCCACAGCGTCAGCAGGCCGTCGAGCGGGTCGTGGCGGGCGAGCGCGCCGCGCCCTTCGATCGAGTGGCCGCCGCCGCGATGGACGGAGAGATTCAGGGCGAAGATTCGGTGCGCGCGGGCAAACGCCGCCTCGACGTCGCCGAATTCCATGGCGAGCTCGGCGAGCAGGTTGTGGTCGGCGCCGCGATGGACGGGCGGCGCCTCCGGCGCCAGCGCGTCGCGGCAATCGGCGACGGCGGGGAGCGGCTCGTAGGCGACATCGACCAGCGCCGCCGCGTCCTCGGCCGCGTAGCGCGTCGCGGCGATCACCATCGCGACCGCCTCGCCGACATGGACGACCTCGCCGTCGGCCAGCAGCGGACGGTCGCGTTGCTGGCGGTAGGACGGGCTCGGCAGGCCGACGGCGAGGCGTTCCGCTGCGAGATGGGGGCGGAGATCGTCGAGCGTCCACACCGCGTGCACGCCCGGCGCCGCTTCGGCCGCCCTCCTGTCGATGCCGGCAATCCCGGCATGGGCCAGTGGGCTGCGCAGGAACGCCGCGTGCAGGGTCTCGGGCAGATGGATGTCGTCGACGAAGCGCGCGCGCCCGCGCAGCAGCAGCGGATCCTCGACCCGCGTCTCAGCCAATTTCTTCTTCGGGCAGGTCCAAGGTGCCGAGAAAGATCTGCATGCCGTAGTGGAAGGCGATGAAGGCGCCGAGCTCGACGATCTGGGCCTCGGAGTAATGCGTCTTGCCCTCGTCGTAGAACGCCTTGTCGACCCTTTGCGGCGCGCGGTACATCAGCCAGCCATAGCGGAGCGCCCATTTTTCGGCGGGGGTGAAGCGCGCGTCGGTCTCGAAATCGCCGCAACCCGCCTCGATCCGCTCCTCGGTGAGCCCGTCCTCCAGCGCCCGCTTCGAGCGGAAGGCGGAAAAATAGGGATCGCCGGCGAGCCGGGCGAGCTGGACGCGGACGATCTCCTTGAGCCTGTGGTCGACCTCGCCCTCCATCAGCGAGCGGTCGAGCGCATCGTGCAGCGCCTCGGCATAGCCCGGCACATGCGCGAGCAGCCGGACGAAGCGTGAATCCGCGATGCCGGTCTCTTCGGAGCGCGCAATCAGCGCCTGGAGCTTCGAATCGTCGATCGCCGCGCGGGGCACGGGCGGGAGCGTGCCGCGGAGGCTCATTCGGCGGCTTCTCCGGTCGCGCGGGCCATTGCGCCCTTGTTGAGCGAGACCGGGGTCTCGCCGTAGATCCGGCGTGACTCCGCCTGGTCGACCAGCCGACCGTCGGGCGTGAACATCGGGTAGAAGTCGAGCGTCCCGAAGAAGGTGTGGTAGCCGACATTGAAGCCGACGAAGGCGCCGAGCTCGACGATCTCCTCCACCGAGTAGTGTTCCGCGAGCTCCGCGTAGAGGGCGGCGTCGACCTTGTCCGGCGCGGTCCCCATCAGCTCGGAGTAGCGCAGCGCCACCTTCTCCGCCGGGGTGAAGCGCTCGCTTGAAGCATGGGCCTCGATGCCCTCGTCGATGGTCTCTTCCGTCAGTCCCTGCTGCTTCGCCGAAGCAGACCGGACGTTGCCTCAATAGCGGCACGCGGCCATCCGCGAGAGCTGGACGCGAATGACTTCCTTGAGCTTGTGGTCGATCCGCCCGGTGTTGAACACCGCGCCCCAGGCAAGATACATCGACCTCGCGATGTCCGGGCTGTGGCCCAGCATGGCGTGGAAGGCGGGGTCGGGCGCGCGGTGGCGCAGCGCCTTGTTGACCAGCGGGCGGAGCTTGCCCGCCTTGAGCTCCTCGATGTCGAGCATGCGGATATTGGGCATGGCGCGATCCTCGTGTGGGCGCCCGGATTATCGCCGCTCGGCCCCTCCCGGCCAACCGGCAAGTTGGCGCGGCGGGAGCGGCCGATCAGCCCTGCGACAGGGGGGTCGACCAATCCTCGAGCTTCAGCCCGTCCACCCGTTGGAATTCGCGCGTATTGGCGGTGACCAGCACCAGGTCGCGCGCCCGGGCCTGGCCGGCGATCAGCGCGTCATAGGGGCCGATCGGCAGCCCGCGGGCCTCGAGGTCGCAGCGGATCGCGCCCGCCGCGCGCGCGTCGGCCGCGTCGAACGGGACGATCTCGAACGCGATCCGGTCGAGATGGCCGAGATTCCGGTTTTCCTCGCGGCTCTTGAAGGCGCCGTAGTAGAGCTCGAACGCCACCGGGGCGGGGAGCCCGATCTCCTCCGCGCCGTGGCGTCGCGCCCGCGCGGAGAGGCTGCGGGAGCTGGCGTTGAGGAGCGCGATGCAGGCATTGGTGTCCAGCAGGTAGCGCATCATTCGAATGCGTCGTCGAGGCCCGGCCGCGGCGGCGGCATCGGTGGCTGGTTGCGGCCTTCGGCGAAGAAATCTTCGGACATCTTGCCCTGGATTTCATCGAGCCACTCCCAGCCGTCCGAGATCGGCTCGAGCACGACCGCCGCGCCCTGGCGGCGAATCCGGACCTCCTTGCCCGGCATGCGGAATTCCTTGGGGAGCCGCACGGCCTGGGATCTCCCGTTCCAAAACAGCTTGGCGGTCTTGGTCATTGCCGGGCCCCATGTTGATATCTATCCAGGATATATACTATCGCGGCGGGGAACTCGCAAGGGAAGCAGGGACCATGCGGTTCGTGGGCGGCCTGGCGGGAAATTGAGGGAGCGGGCTACGCGGGCTATGTTCGCGCCATGGCGGAGAACGGCGCAGATATCCGGGCCGACCCGGTGACCACGGAACTCGTGCGCAACGGGGTCATGGCGGTGACCGAGGAGATGAAGACCAACCTCATGCGCACCGCCTACAACATGATCATCTACGAGGCGCTCGACTTCACCGTCGGGCTGTTCACCGCGAAGGGCGAGACGATCTCTATCGGGCTCGGCCTGCCGATGTTCATCCGCGGCATGGCGGAGACGCTGAAGGCCAAGCTGGAACATTTCGGGACCGGCGGCATCGAGCCCGGCGACATCCTGGTCACCAACGACGCCTATGTCACCGGCAGCCACCTCAACCACATCACGCTAAGCCTGCCAGTCTACCACGAGGGCCGGCTCGTCGGGTTCTCCTGCTGCATGGCGCACTGGCTCGATATCGGCGGCACGCTGCAGGGCATTACCACCGACATCTACGCCGAGGGGCTGCAGGTCCCGATCCTGAAATTGCAGCGCGCGGGCGAGCTCAACCGGGACCTGGTCGACATCATCGCGATGAACGTCCGCATGCCGGAGCGCGCGCTCGGCGACCTCCGCGCCCAGCTCACCGCGGTGCGGACGGGCGAGCGCGGCTTCCTCGCCCTGATCGAGCGCTACGGCAGGGACGCGGTCCAAAGCGCGATCGGCCGCATCATGGACCAGTCGGAGCGGGCGGCGCGCGAACGCACGCGCTCGATCCCGGACGGGGTGTACGAGGCCGAGGCGTTCATGGACGACGACGGAATCGACATCGGCAAGGAGGTCCCGATCGTCGTTCGCGTCACCGTCGCGGGCGAGCAGATGACCATCGACCTGAGCGATGTCTCGCGTCAGGTGAAGGGGTTCTACAACTCAGGCATCACCACCGCCTATGCCTGCTCCCAGGTGGCCTTCAAGTGCATCACCTCGCCTGTCGACTATCCGATCAACGACGGCAGCTTCCGCCCGCTGAAGACGGTGATCCCGCCCGGCCGGATCGTCAGCGCCGAGCGCCCGGCGGCGATGCGGAGCTGGATGACCTTCCCGATGACCATCGTGGATGCGGTGTTCAAGGCGCTCGCGCCCGCCATCCCTGAGCGCGTCGCCGCCGGCCACCACGCCGATCTGGTGATGGGGCGGATGAACGGCATCGACCCGCGCGCCAACACCCTGTTCATCGGCGCCATCGGGCCGACCGGCGGCGGCTGGGGCGCCAAGCACAACGAGGACGGCATGCCGGCCACCGTCTGCCTCAACGACGGCGACACCCACAACAGCCCGTCGGAGCTGATGGAGGTCAACTACCCGATCGTCATCGAGCGCCACGCGCTGATCCCCGATTCCGGCGGGGCGGGGCGCCATCGCGGCGGGCTCGGCATCGAATACGTGGTGCAGGCGCGCTCACCGCTCAACTTCAACAGCCAGGCCGACCGCGCCAATTGCGAGCCCTGGGGGCTGGAAGGCGGGCGCGCCGGGCGCGGCAACCGCGTCGGGCTCCGGGTGAACGGCGAGCCGGGGCCGGACTTCCCCAACGCCAAGCTGTTCTGGAAGCGGATCGAGGAGGGCGATGCCTTCATCGTGAACTCGGGCGGCGGCGGCGGGTTCGGCTCGCCGCTCCAGCGCCCGGCGGGGACGGTGCTGGAGGACGTGCGCCAGGGCTATGTCTCGGCCCAGGCGGCGCGCGCGCTCTACGGCGTGGTGATCGACCCCGGCACGATGCGGCTCGATGCGGCGGCGACCGAGCGGGTGCGCGCGGCGATGGCGACGCTGGCGAGCGCGGAGGGAGAGACGCGATGACCGACGAGCTTCTCTTCCTGTCGCATGCCGAGACCCTCGACCTGCTGAGCCCGGCCGAGGCGATGGCGGTGTGCGAGGACGTCTACCGCATGCATGCCGACGGCACGGTGAGCTGGACCGACCCGCCCGCCTTCCGGCTCGACGACGACCGCTTCCACCACCACTGGCACGTGAAGGGCGCGCTGTTGTCCGAGATCCCGGTCTCGGGAGTGAGGCTCTACGCCTATTACGAGGATGCCGAACGCTCGACGGTCGGCACCCTCGACGCCACCCGCTACATCGTGCTTTCCGATCCCGTCACGTCGGCCGCGCTCGCCATCGTCGAGGAGCACTGGACCTACGCCATCCGCTCGACCGCGGCGGCCTGCCTCGCCTGCAAGTGGATGGCGAACCCGGATGCAAGCGTGCTCGGCCTCGTCGGCGTCGGCACGATGGGGACGACGGCGCTGCAATGCCTGAAGGAAATGTACGATTTCGCCGAGATCCGCTGCACCTCGCGGCGGCCCGAGACCCGCGGGGCCTTCGCTGACAAGTGGTCGGCGGCGCTCGGAATCCCGGTCACCCCGGCTTCCTCGATCGAGGAAGTCGTGCGCGGCGCCGACATCGCGGTCGGCGGCACCACGTCCAAGGACATCGTGAGCCGCGCCGATTGGCTCAAGCCCGGCGCCACCTTCGTCTCGCTCGCCCGGCGCGAGCTCGACCCGGCGGGCTGGCCGGCGATGGACAAGATCGTGGTCGACGATTTCGACATCAACATGCTGACGCCCGAGTTCCGCAAGACCGTCGCCGACGGGCTGTTCTCGCGCGAGACCATGCACGGCGAGATCGCCGATTTGGTGGCGGGCGAGGCCGTCGGCCGCGAGCGCCCGGACGAGCGCAACCTGATCCACACCGTCGGCCTGGTCAGCCACGACATCGGCGTGGCGCACTACGTGTACAAGAAGGCGCTCGACATCGGCGCGGGGCTGCGGCTGCCACTGCCGCATGCGATGGGACGGGGGTAGCGCCGCTCCGGCTCACAGATCGAGGACGAGCCCGAGCCCCTGCTCCACCCGGGCCAGCAGAGTGTCCGGCACACGACCCGCGCGTCCGGTGAGGAAGCGCTTGTCGAGCGTCAGGATCTGCGAGACGTTGACCACCGACCTTCTCGGCAGCCCGGTGCCGCGCCTCGGCAGCGCGACATTGCCCGGAGCGTTCTCCAAGGCGAGGTTGGAGGTGATCGCGACGACGACCGCGGTGGAGATTCGGCTCCGGTTGAAGGCGTTGGACTGGACGATCAGGACCGGGCGTCGGCCGCCGGGCCCGGAGCCTTGCGGCGCGGGCAGGGAGGCCCACCAGATTTCACCACGCCTCATCGGGCGACAGGGACAGCGACTGAAGCGCGGCGAGGGCGGGATCGAGCGACGATCCGGAACCGGCGTAGACCGCGTCGAGCCGCGCGGTCACCTGTTCCGGATCGTGGCGGAGGAGGAATTCGCCGAGCGCCCTGGCGTAGAGCGCGCTGCGCGAGAGCCCCATGGCGGCGGCCGTGCGCTCGGCCGCGACGAAGATGTCGTCGGGGATGGAAATCGCCGTTTTCATGCCGCGAGTATAACTGAGATTATACCGCCGTCAAGGAGCCGGGCCAAATGCAGGTTTGGCGCCGAGCGGTAGCTACCCCGCCACCGGCGCCGCCGTCCCGTCGATCTGCACCCGGTATCCCGAGCGCACATTGGGCAGGTAGTCGGAGATCGCGCGGTGCTGGGCGCAGCGGTTGTCCCACATGGCGATCGAGTGCGGCCGCCAGCGGAAGCGGCAGGTCCATTCGGGCTGGGTGCAGTGCTCGACCAGGAAGGCGAGCAGGTGCCTGCTTTCGGCCGGCGGGAGCTCCTCGATGCGGACGGTGAAGGCCTGGTTGACGTAGAGCAGCTTGCGGCCGCTGTCGGGGTGGCGCACGACCACCGGGTGGGTCGCGCGCGGCGTGCCCTCGCCGAACACCGGAACCCCGTCATGCAGCGCCGTCAGCCCCTCGAGACAGGTCTTCATGCGGTCCGACAGCGCGTCGTAGGCGGCGTACATGCTGGCGAACAGGGTGTCGCCGCCGCCGTCGGGCGGCAGGGTGTGGTTGTAGAGGATGCTGGCGAGCGGCGGCACCGGCGCGCAGGACTGGTCGGTATGCCACACGTCGCCCGAGACCCGGGTCGATTGCGCATCGAAATGGAAGCGGCGTACCCGGTCGTCCTCGGAGGGCTGGCTGTGGGTCTTGACCCCGACGTGACGCCCGACGGTGCCGAAATACTCCGCCAGCCGCGCGTGGTCGTCGAAGCCGATCTCCTGGTCGCGAAAAAACAGCACCAGGTGCTCGACGAAGGCGCGGCGGAGCTCGGCGAGCTGCTCGTCGCCGAGCGGCCGGGTGAGGTCGATGCCGCCGATCTCGGCGCCGACATGGGGGCTGTAGGGGGTGACCTCGATGGTCCGCCAGGCCGCGCCGCGATGGCCGTCCATGTCCGCCTCCCGGTTGCGGCACCAGCCTACACCAGCCGCCCGGGTTGTTCCAAAGCGGCGCATGGCTATGATCGCGCGGATCATCCGGAGAACACTGACGGGAGCGACATCATGCGTTGGATTCAAGCAGCTTTGGCCACGCTCGCCGCCGGGGCGCTGGCGGGCGCCGCAACGGCGCAGACGGTCGGCATCGGCGCCACCAAGGCGGGCGCGGTCTCGCAGATCACCGCGACCATCTCGAAGGCGGTTTCCGAGCACGCGCCGGGCGTCCAGATGCGCAAGCAGACCATGGGCGGCACCCAGCAATACATCCCCGTGGTCAATGCGGGCGAGCTCGAATTCGGGATCTCCAACATCCCGCAATTCTCCATGGCCTTCGAGGGCATCGGGCTGTCGAAGGGCAACAAGTACGACAACCTCCGCCTGGTCTCGACGATCATGAAGTTCACCGTGAGCGCGGTGGTTACGAAGAAATCGGGCGTCACCTCGATCGCGCAGCTCAAGGGCAAGCGCATGCCGGTCGGCTTCAAGGGCGCGCCGCTCTTCGCGTACATGTTCAACGGATCGCTGGGGACCGTCGGGCTCGCCCTCGACGACATCAAGCCGGTGCCCCAGGTCGGGCTGGTGCAGCACTGGCGCGCCTTCATCGCAGGCAAGATCGACTGGGCGATCGCTGCGGCCGGCACCGGCTGGGTCAAGCAGATGGATGCCAAGATCGACGGCGGGGTCAGGCATATCTCCTACCCGAACACGCCCGAAGCGCTCAAGGCGATGCACAAGTGGTTCCCGAAGAGCGAGTGGAGCGTCGTCGAGCCGGCCAAGGGGCTGACCGGGGTGGTCGAGCCGACGGTGTTCGTGACCTACGACTTCCTGCTGTGGACCCACAAGGGCATGTCGGACGACGTCGTCTACAAGGTCGCCAAGGTGATGCACACCCAGGAGAAGCAGCTCAAGGAAGGCGGGCCGCTGTGGCGTTCCTTCAGCGCCGACAAGCGCCTCGCCAAGCAGCACGGCTACCCCTACCACCCGGCTGCGGTGAAGTACTACAAGGAAGTCGGGCTGTGGCCCGCCGGCTAGCCCGGCAGGCGGCATAGCGGCAACGGAGACGCCCGCGTCCGGCTCGGGGCGCGGGCTCCCGTCCGGCGGCAGGGTTCAAATGGCCGAACAGTCGACCGGGGCGGATGGCGGCCGCCGCAGGGACCGCGGGGCGCAGCTCCTCGCCGAGCGCCGCGAGGGGCGCTTCGTCACAGCTTCGACCCGGGTTCTCGGCGCGGCCATCACCCTGATCGCGCTGACCTGGGCGATCGAGCTGTGGCTCGCCCTCGGCTTCCAGTGGTTCGACGAGCAGGCGCTGGTCGCCTGTTTCGGGCTGACGCTCGCCATCGTGTTCATCCGCTTCCCGTTCGCCGGCGGGCGCGACCGGCCGTCGGTGCCGTGGTACGACGCGGCGTGCGCGGTCGTCGGCGTCGGTGCGTCGGCCTACCTCATATGGATCTACGGCGACATCGAGCTCAACCCGTTCGCCATGCGTGGCAAGATGTTCTGGATCAGCGCCGTGCTGCTGCCGCTGATGTGGGAGGCGCTCAGGCGCACCGCGGGGTGGAGCCTGACCGCGGTGCTCTCGGTCTTCATCGCCTACGCCTTCGTCGGCCATCTCGCCCCCGGCATGCTCAAGGGCTACGAGCAGGACGGCTACCGGATGATCGCCGAGCTCGGCGTCACCAACGTCGCCCTCCTGGGCCTGCCGCTCAAGATCATCGTGCTCACCGTGGTGCTGTTCATCTGGATGGGCCAGCTTCTGCTGCACACCGGCGCCTCGGAGTGGTTCACCGACCTCGCCGCCGCCGTCATGGGGCGCTCGCGCGGCGGCTCGGCCAAGATCGCCGTCGTCGCCTCGGGGCTGTTCGGCTCGATCTCGGGCTCGGCGGTCTCCAACGTCGCCTCGACCGGGGTGATCACCATCCCGCTGATGCGCCAGGCGGGCTACGACCGCAAGAGCGCCGGCGCCATCGAGGCGGTGGCCTCGACCGGCGGCCAGATCATGCCGCCGATTATGGGCGCGGCCGCCTTCCTGATGGCCGAGCTGCTGGAGCTCGACTACACCGAGATCATCCTCGCCGCGCTGATCCCCTCGATCCTCTACTACCTCGCGGTGTTCGTGCAGGTCGACCTCGAGGCGGCGAAGAACGACATCGCGCCCATGCCGAAGGAGCGCATCCCGCCGGTCCTCCGGGTGCTCAGGGAGGGCTGGTTCTTCACCCTGCCCTACGCGGTGCTGGTCTACGCGCTCTTCACCCTCAACCTGCCGGCCCAGGAGGCGGCGTTCTGGGCGGCGATCTCGGTGGCGGCGGTCAGTATCGTCTTCGGCTACAAGCGGCGCCGGATCAGGCCGCGGCAGCTCTGGGACTCGATCGCCGATTGCGGCCGCGCCTCGGCCGACATCGTGGTCATCGGCGCCATGGCCGGCATCATCATAGCCATCCTCGACCGCACCGGGCTGGGCCAGGCGCTGACCCTGATCCTCGCTGCGGTCGGCGAGGACAGCCTGTTCCTTCTCCTGGTGCTGACCGCGATCGTCTCGATCCTGCTCGGCATGGGAATGCCGACCTCGGCGATCTACCTGCTGCTGGCGACGATGATCGCGCCGTCGCTGATCAAGCTCGGCATCCACCCGATCGCCGCCCACATGTTCGTGCTCTATTTCGGTCTGATGTCGATGATCACCCCGCCGGTGGCGATCGCCGCCTTCGCGGCGGCGTCGTTATCGGGCGCCCGGCCGATGGAGACCGGGGCGACGGCGGTGCGCCTCGGCTGGATCGCCTATGTCATCCCCTTCGTGTTCGTGCTGTCGCCGGCGCTGATCGGACAGGGCACGGCGCTTGAGATCGTGTCTGCCGCGGCGACCGCGATGATCGGCGTCTGGATCGCCTCCTGCGGGCTGATCGGCTTCATGTTCTCGCGCCTCGGCGCGGCGGAACGCCTCCTCGTCTTCGCCGCCGGAATCCTACTGCTGCTGCCGGCGCATGCGATCGCCTACGGGCTGTGGCTCAACGTCGCCGGGCTCGCGCTCGGCGGGCTGATCGTCGGCAAGGACTATCTCGCGCGCCGCAGGAGGGCGGTCCTGTGACTCTCTACAAGTACAACTCGGCCGACAACCACCTCGACCAGCGCTGGATCCCGGCCCGGCTGTGGCAGGATCGGGTCGCCGCGAAGTTCCGCGAGCACGCGCCCAGGGTGGTCGAGCACGAGGGCGCGCTGCTCTGGAGCTGGGAGGGCAAGATCGCCGGCGGGCGCGACGGCGGCACCGCCGACGGCCCGGAGAACCGCGCCCTGCTCGACCAGTTCTTCGGCCGGTCGGGCGCGCGCATCCCGGACGGCAGCCTGCCCCCCTCCGACCCCGAGCTGCTGCTCGAGCACATGGACCACGGCAGCGTCTACGGCTATGTCGGGTTCGGCTCCACCCGCAAATGGGACATCGACGACGCGGCGCTGCGCCACGAGGTGCACCGCGTCTACAACGACTGGGTGATGGAGCTCAACGCCCGCGATCCGGACCGCCTGATGATCCTCCCGATACTGCCGGTGTTCGACCCCGCTTCGGTGCCGGGCGAGATCCGGAGGCTCGCCGCGATGGGCTGCAAGGCGGCCGAGTTCGTTCCCTTCGACGGCCCGCACGGGATGTTCCACGAATGCTGGGAGCCCGCCTGGTCCGCCTTCGAGGAGTCCCGGATGGTGTGCGCCTGCCATATCGGCGGCCACGTCAAGACGACCATCCCGCCGGCGGGCCGCGGCGAGCGCATGGCCTATTTCTCCTGCGCGCCGTTCTCGCTGTCGCGCCCGCTCGCCGACGTGGTCTATTGCGGCGCGCTGATGCGCCATCCCGGGCTCAAGCTGCTGTTCGCCGAGTGCCGGGCGGGGTGGGTGCCGTTCCTGGTCTACTGGATGGACCGCCAGGCCGAGGAGCGCCCTGGCCTGTTCCGCGACACCGGGCTCCGGGAGCTGCCGAGCGCTTACGTCCGGCGTCAGGTCCTGGTCACCTTCGAGGAGGACGCGATCGCCGCCCAGGCGATCACCCATCCCGACAACGTGCTGCGCGACATCCTGGTGTTCGGCGCCGACTACCCGCACCCGCAGGGCACCTGGCCCGACCCGTCGCCGATCTTCTACGAGATGTTCAGGGGCCTGGACCCGGCGCTGCGCCACGAGATCGTCTACGAGCGCATGCGCCGCTTCTTCGGCCTCGAAGGCCCGCCCGCCGACCGGGTGGCGACGCCGGCGATGATCGCCGACGACGGCGCCGGCAGGACCCGCGACCACGCCGACTACGAGTAGAGACGCCACTACCCCCGCACCGTCGCCCGGGCTAGCCTTGGGGCGGAGGGACCGCGATGGAGATGGATTTTCGGGCGGTGCGGCGGCCGCTTGCCGAGGCCGAGACCCTGCCGCCCGCATGCTACACCTCGGAAGCGTTTTTCCGGCGGGAGGTCGAGCGCATCTTCCTGCGCAGCTGGAACCTGATCGGCCGCGCCGATTACTGGCCGGAGCCCGGCGACTACGCGGCGCTGAACCTGGCGGGCGCCGAATACCTGGTCATCCGCGATGGCGAAAGGCGGCTCCGCGCCTTCGCCAACAGCTGCCGGCATCGCGGCGCCAGGCTGCTCGACGGCGAAGGGCGCTGCGAAAGCATCGTCTGCCCCTATCACGGCTGGACCTACGGGCTCGACGGCCGGCTCGACTTCGCCAACGGGATGGAGCGGGCGCGCAACTTCGATACGGAAGAGTACGGGCTGGTCGAGATCCCGCTCGGCTGCTGGCAGGGCTTCGCCTTCGTCAACTTCGGTCCCGGCTGCGCGCCGCTCGCCGATTATCTGGGCGATCTCGGCCGCCACCTCGAATCCTACGGGCTCGATGACATGGTGACCGTGCGGCGCGCCGAGTATTCCGTCCGCACCAACTGGAAGAGCTATGTCGAGAACTCGATGGAGTCCTTCCACCACGCAACCGTCCACCGCAGCTCGGTCAACGACCCGTCGATCGGAAAGACCGTGGTCCGCGGCGCGCCCGGCGAGTACGTACTCGTGCAGTCCGATTCGGGCGGGCGGACCCGGGCGCTGCTCAAGGGCGCCGAGGGCTTCCCGCCGATCCCGACGCTCGCCGGTCCGGCGGCGCGGGGCTCGCAATATCTCCTGGTCTACCCGGCTACGATGATCGGCTGCGACGTCGATTCGATGTGGTTCAAGCAGATGCTGCCCGACGGGCCCGACCGGGTGCGCAACGTGGTCGCCATCTGCTTCCCGCGCGAAACCGCGGCGCGTGCCGATTTCGAGACCGTCGTCCGGCACTACTACCGGCGCTTCGAGACCGCGATCGCCGAGGACAACGAGATCGCCGAGCGCCAGTTCGCCGGGCTCGCCTCGCCGCTCGCCCGGCCCGGAAGGTTCTCGCACCGCGAGCCGCTGGTGCACGCGATCGACAACTGGATCCTCGACCGGCTCGATCTCTGAGACCGCTCTCCGCCGCGACCCGACCGCTTAATCAATGCTTGCGCGGGCAAGGATCGACGCTATCAATGACCCTGCCCAAGCGGAGTTGATATCTCATGAAAAAAATCTATGCCTTTCTGGCCTCGCTCGCGGTCGTCGCTATAGTGGCGACGCAGGCCGCCCATGCCGGCCCCCTCGCGCCCAAGCCGCGCGTCATCGCCAAGTACGAGCGCGCCTTTCTCGAGCGGTCCGGCGCCCAGACCCTCCAGGAACTGCTGGACACCGGCATCGTCCGCTACTTCCTCACCGGAGGGCAGTCGCTGCTCGTGCTGATCGACGGCACGCCCTACGCCACCACCTCCAGCGACCTGGACGGCCTGCCGATCTCGGCCATCGAGCGCATCGAGCTGCTGAGCGGCGAGAGCCTCGGCACGCTCGGCGGCAGCGCGGTGCGCGGCGCGCTCAACGTCGTGCTGCGCAACGACCTCGACGGCTTCGAGACCCGCGCGCTCGCGCGCATGCCGGGCCGCGAGGGCGGCGACGGCTGGCAGGGCAGCGCGTTCTGGGGCGGCGCGGTCGGCAAGGGGCGCATGACCATCGGCGCGGATTACTTCAAGCGCCAGGAGATCGCTTCGCGGAGCCGGGACTACAGCCGCTCCGCCTGGCGCGAGGGCGGCGCGTTCAACGAGGCGCAGAACGTCAGCGTCGGCGGCAACACGGTCTGGATCGTCCAGCGCGACGACGCGGGCGCGGTGACGGGCGTGAGGTCGGTCGCGCTCGGCGACTGCGACCCGGCGAGAGGCTATACCGGCCCGCTCAGCAACCCGCCCGGAATCCGCAACGGCGACAAGGGCTGCGGCTTCGCCTACGGCGCCATCATGTGGGAGACCGCCCGCTACGAGCAGAAGAGCGCGGTCGCGAACCTTGACCACCCGCTCGGCGAAGACGCCGATCTCCACCTCTACGCGAGAGTCCTGCAAGGCGACTCGGCGTTCCGATACGCGCCGTCGGTCGGCTCGTTCTCGCTCGACCTCGACGCGGTGCGGAACGCGGACCTGCTGGAGGCGATCAACGATGCGGCCGGCTCCGACTTCCAGGCGGATGCCGACGACGATTTCGCCGCGGCGCACCGCTTCGTCGGCTTCGGCAATCGGGACTGGCGCACGGACAGCGAGGAATACGACCTCGCCGTCCGCGTCGAGGGGCGGCTGACGGCGGGTCTCGGCTACGATGCGCGCATCTCAGCCTACCGGGCGACCGGCGTCCTCGACGGCGACACCTTCGTGCATGGCGGCAGGATCAAGGAGGAAATCGAGGCAGGAAACTACGACCTCGCGAACCCCTTCTCCAACGCGCCCGAGCACTTGCGGGCGATGGACAACGCCAGCTTGCGGGAGGAGATCGATTCCAAGTCTGAGTACCTGGGCGCACGGCTGGCGCTGGAAGGGTCCGGATTCGCCATCGGCGGCCGCGACGCCGCTTGGACCACAGGGGTCGAAGCCGGCACCGTGGACGTGCATCAGCTCATGGTCTTCCGCGCCAATGACGGGACGACCCATCGGGTTGCCGATGTGCTCGGTTCCGGCGGGGTCAGCTACGCCGGGGACCGCAGGGCCGTCGGGGCCTTCGCCGAGCTGTCGGTGCCGGTGCTGGACGAGCTGGATCTCAGGGCGGCAGGCCGCGCGGACGAATACGACGACATCGGCGGGCTGACGTCGTGGCGTCTCGCGGCCGAGTACCGGCCGGTCGATCCGATCACGCTCCGCACCTCCTGGGGCGAGGGAGACAGATCGCCCTCCATGTCGAGCCTCTACAGCTCGGAGGTCCAGGGCCACCCCTATATCGATTGCGATCCGGGCAGCGGGCCCCCGCCCCGCACCTGCCCGGAATCCAATCCCCGGCAGGTGACGCGCACGACCGCGGGCAACCCGGACCTCGATCCCTCGACCTCCCGGCGGATCGCCATCGGCGCCGAGGCCCGCCGGGGTCCGTTCTTTCTCGGCGTGGAATGGTACCGGCTCTCGAGCTCCGGCGGGGCGGGGCAGAACAGCGCCGACTGGGCGATGCAAAACCTGCCCGAATGCGCCGGCGGCGACAGGACGAACTGCATCGAGCGCACCGGCGGCGACATCACCATCCGCGACAGCTATGCGAACGTGGTCGACAGCGAGTTGACGGGCATCACCACGCGGTTCGGCGGCGGCTTCCGGACCGGCTGGGGCGTCGTCGGCATGCGCGGCGCTTGGCGTCGCGTCACCGACGCGGAGCTGCGCATCGCGGGCGAAGAGGACCGGCTCGCCATCGCGAAGAACATGGTCCGCGTCGGGTTCCTCGCGCGGCGCGGCGGGCTGAGCGCCATCTGGACCGCCAACTACCGCTCCGGCTACGAGAACCGGGCGGGCACCGGAGAGTTCGACTCCTGGACCGGCCACGACCTGGTGCTGGACTGGGCCGACCCGCTGGGGCTGGACGGCGCGCGGGTCACGGCCGGCGCGTTCAACCTCACCGATGCCGGTCTCTCGGTCGACACCTCCAACCCCAGCAGCGTCGACGGCCCGACCGAAGCCGGCTGGGGCCGCACCTTCTTCCTCACTCTCAACATGCGGTTCTGAGGGGCAAGGCGCGGCCAGAGGTTCGGATGAGCGGGCTCGCCGTCGCGCCCATCCACGCCGGGCCGACACCATCCCGCAATCGGGTCTTGCCCTATTCCCGGAACAGATCGGCGTGGGAGCCGGTGCGGACCAGGCGCAGCTCTTCTCCCTCGATACGGTAAATCAGCAGCCAATCGGGCTCGATGTGGATTTCCCGATAGCCCTGCCAATCGCCCCGCAACGGATGGTCGCGATAGCGCGTGGGCAATGAGGTCTGTCGAATCAGGGCGGTCAGCGGTGGGCGGAGCTTGGCCAGATCCTTGCCTCTCCGTTGCGCTCTTCTTACGTCCCGCTTGAACTGCGCGGACCGGACCGGGGTGAGCACCTCAAGCGCCGATGTCCTCGAAAAGCTTTTCCGCGCTCGCGAAGCGCTTGCCCTTGCCCGCCTCCAATTCCTTCATCGCCCTGCGGGTGGTGGCGTTGGGCACCTGCACGTCGAACGGCAGGCGCTTCTCGTCGGCCACCCTCAGCAACAGGAGCCGGATCGCGTCCGACATCGTGAGGCCCATGGCATGCAGCGCCTCCGTGGCCCGCGCCTTGGTGTCGCTGTCGATCCTCGCGCGCACGACGGTATCGGCGCTCATTGGGGTCGCTCCCGATCTGTAGTGGTATTGTAGCTACGGATACTCGGCAACTCAAGGAGTTCCCGTAGCCGCCCTGTCCGCCGCATGGCGTGCGCCCTGCGCCGCCGCTCAGGTCGCCGCAGCTTTCACCGTCTCATGAAGCACCGGCCTCTTTGATGAGTGTCGGTCGGCACCATACATTAGCCCCGGATCGACTACCGCCATAGGGTCGTGACATGGCGATGAAGAGCCCGGTGCATCCCGGTGCGATCGTGCGCGAGGACTGCCTGCGGCCGCTCGGCCTGTCGGTGACCGAGGGCGCCAGGCGGCTCGGCGTCGGACGGCAGGCGCTGTCGAACCTGGTGAACGAGAGGTCGTCCGTCTCCATCGAGATGGCCTACCGCCTGTCGAAGGCGTTCGGCTCGACCCCGGAGACATGGCTCGGCATGCAGCTCGCCTTCGACCTCGCGCGGTCGCGCCATCTCGAACGGACGATCGAGGTGGAGCGCGTCGTCGCGGTCTGAGCGGGGCCGCCCTATTCTCCCAGGCTACGCCGCCGCGCGGATCGCCGCGGCTTTCACCTTGTCGTCGACGGCGTCCTCGAATTGCCGGAAATTGGCTTGGAAGCGCCGCGCGAGCCCGCGCGCGGTGGAGTCGTAGCCGCCCTTGTCCGACCAGGCGTTGCGCGGGCTCAGGACCTCGCGCGGCACGTCGGGCACGTTCTCCGGCACCAGCACCCCGAAATTGGGATCCGGCGCGACCGGCACCGCGGCGAGCCCGCCCTCGACCGCCGCGCGCACCATGGCGCGGGTGTGGGCGATTTTCATCCGCTTCCCGACGCCGAAGGCGCCGCCGCTCCACCCGGTATTGACCAGCCAGCAGGTGGCGCCGTGGCGCGCGATCTTTTCTCCGAGCAGCCTGGCGTAGACCGTCGGGTGGCGTGGCAGGAAGGGCGCGCCGAAGCAGGTCGAGAAGGTCGCCTCGGGCTCGTTGCCGAGCCCGCGCTCGGTGCCGGCAAGCCTCGCGGTGTAGCCCGACAGGAAGTGGTACATCGCCTGCTCCGGGGTGAGCCGGCTGATCGGCGGCAGCACGCCGAAGGCGTCCGCGGTCAGCATCACGATGTTGGTCGGGTGTCCGCCCAGCCCGGACGCTTCGACCTTGCCCAGGAAATGCAGCGGGTAGGAGGCGCGGGCGTTCTCGGTGAGCGAGCCGTCGTGGAAATCGGGTATCCGGGTTCTCAGGTCGATCACCACGTTCTCCAGCAGCGTGCCGAAGCGGAAGCAGGCGGCGTGGATCTCGGGCTCGGCCTCGGCCGAGAGGTTGATCGTCTTGGCGTAGCACCCGCCCTCAAAATTGAACACGCCGTTATCCGACCAGCCATGCTCGTCGTCGCCGATCAGCGTCCGCGTGGGGTCGGCCGACAGCGTCGTCTTGCCGGTCCCCGACAGGCCGAAGAAGATCGCCGTGTCGCCCTTCGGGCCGATATTGGACGAGCAGTGCATCGGCAGCACGTCCCTGCCCGGCAGGATGTAGTTGAGCACCGAGAAGATCGTCTTCTTGATCTCGCCGGTGTAGTGCGAGCCGGTCACCAGAATGGTCCGCGAGGCGAAGTTGAGCAGCACGCCGACCTCGGAGCGGGTGCCGTCGACCTCCGGCACCGAGTGGAGGTTGGGCGCGTGCAGGACGGTGAATTCGGGCTTGAAATCCGCCAGCTCCGCCGCTTCGGGCCGGATGAACATGTTGCGCGCGAACAGGCTGTGCCAGGCCTGCTCCGTCACCACCCGAACCGGCAGGCGGTATTCCGGATCGGCCCCCGCATGGACGTCCTGCACGAACAGCTCCCGGTTCTGCAGATAGGCGGTCATCCGCTTGTGGGCCGCTTCGAAATGCGCTTCCGAGATGCGATTGTTGACCGGCCCCCACCAGATGTCGTCCGACGATGAGGGCTCGTCGACGATGAACTTGTCCCTGGGCGAGCGGCCGGTGTACTCCCCGGTCCGGGTGACGAAGCCGCCACCCAGCGCGAGCCCGCCCTCGCCGCGTCTGAGCGCATGCTCGTAGAGCGCCGGCACCGTCGGGTTCCAGTGCACCGGACCGGGATTGACCACCCCGTGGTTTTCCAGCCCCCATGAGCTTGCGGCGGATGCGGTAGCAGGCACTATCGACCTCCCGGGAAGGGCGTGGACACGGCACGGCCCTGCCGGCGCGACCGGGCGTCGCGCGCGGCCGGCGGGGGTCCGTTGCGCGGCAAACTAGTGCCTGCGCTCCGGCGGTTCAACCGGCGGCGGAGCGCGGCAGGCAAGTTCGTGCCGCGACCCGGTGCGGGCTTGCCGCAGGCGTTCAAGACCCCATCTCAATTCCATCCGGGGCAGCGCGGCCTGCGCCCATGGGAAGGGGTGTCGTGGCGGAACGGATTGCATTGATCGACGACGACCGCAACATCCTCGCCTCGGTGTCGATGCTGCTGGAGACCGAGGGTTTCTCGGTACGCTGCTTCACCGACGGCGCCGCGGCGCTACAGGGCCTCACCGACGAGCCCGCCGACCTCGCCTTGCTCGACGTCAAAATGCCGCGCATGGACGGGATGGAGCTGCTGCAGCGCCTGCGCAAGCGCTCCGACATGCCGGTCGTCTTCCTCACCTCGAAGGACGACGAAATCGACGAGCTGCTGGGGCTGCGCATGGGCGCGGACGACTACATCAAGAAGCCGTTCTCGCAGCGGCTTCTGCTCGAGCGCATCCGCACCGTGCTCAGGCGCCACCGCAAGGGCGGCGGCGCCGTCGACGAGGCTCCCGCCGCGGCGCTGGTGCGCGGCGATCTCACCCTGGACGAGTCGCGCCATCTCTGCGCCTGGCGCGGCCACCCGGTCGACCTCACGGTCACCGAATTCCTCATCGTCAAGGCGCTCGCGCTCAGGCCGGGTCATGTCAAGTCGCGCGACCAGCTGATGGACGCCGCCTATGGCGAGCACATCTATGTCGACGACCGCACGATCGACAGTCACATCAAGCGGCTGCGCAAGAAGTTCCGGCTGGTGGACGAGGATTTCCGCCATATTGAAACGCTGTACGGCATAGGCTACCGCTACCGGGAGGATTGAACCGCCGCGCCCGCCACACGCGGCGATTCGGCCAGCGAGGGTGCCGCCATGATCTCGCCACTCACGCGGCGCGTGCTGGTGGTCAACATGCTGGCCCTCGGCGCGCTGGTGGCAGGCCTGCTTTTCCTCGGCCAGTACGAGGATGGGCTGGTCGAGGCGGAGCTCGCCTCGCTGCACACCCAGGCGGAGATCTTCGCCGGCGCGCTGGGCGAGAGCGCGGCCGGACGGGCCGACGGCGGCGGCCAGGCGCTGCTGCCCGCGATCGCCCGGCCGATGCTCCGCCGCCTGGTCGGTCCGACCCGCGCCAGGGCGCGGCTGTTCGGCGCCGGCGGCGCGCTGGTCGCCGACAGCCGCGACATGGTCGGGCCCGGCGCGCCGGTGCAGGAGGAGGCGTTGCCGCCGCCCGGCGAAGAGGGCTTTGTCGCCCGGCTGATCGTCGCCTCCTATGAGTGGGTCTTCGACCTCCTGCCGGCCCGTCCCCGACCGCGGACCTACGCCGAACGGGCGGTCCAGCGCGCCGGCCATTACGCCGAGGCGCGGGCCGCGCTCGCCGGCGAGGCGCGCGCCGCGCTGCGCTTCGACGAGAACGAACGCATGATGCTGATCGCCGCGGTTCCGGTGCAGCGCTTCAAGCGGGTGCTCGGCGTCATGATGTTGAGCACCGACGGCAGCGACATCCGGACCGCGGTGCGGGACGTGCGGCTCGGCATTCTCAAGGTGTTCGCGGTGGCGCTGGGGGTGACGGTGATCCTCTCGCTTTACCTCGCCAACGCGATCACCCGGCCGGTAAAGCTGCTCGCCGAGGCGGCGCGGCGGGTCAAGGGCGGCGCCGACGAACATCTGAAAATCCCCGACTTCACGGCGCGGCGCGACGAGATCGGAGATCTCTCGGCCGCGCTGCGCGACATGACGGCGGATCTGTGGAACCGGATGGAGGCGGTCGAGCGTTTCGCGGCTGACGTGTCGCACGAGATCAAGAATCCCCTCACCTCGCTGGCCAGCGCGGTCGAGACCGCCGCGCGCATCTCCGATCCGGCGCAGCAGCGCCGTTTGATGGCCATCGTCCAGGAAGACGTCAGGCGGCTCGACCGCCTGATCTCCGACATTTCGAGCGCCTCTCGGCTCGACGCGGAGCTCGCCCGGGCCGAGATGACCGAGATCGACCTCCGCCGCCTGCTACAGGCCCTTGTCGAGGTCCATGGGGCGTCCGGGGGAAACGCATCCCACGCGCTGGAGCTTGCGCTGGGGGACGGACCGCTGCCCACCGTCGGGGTCGAGAGCCGGCTGGTCCAGGTGTTCCAGAACCTGCTCGCAAACGCGTTCTCGTTCAGCCCGCCGGGTGCGCCGGTCCGCATCTCCGCGGCGGGCGGGAACGGCGTGCTCACCGTCACCGTCGACGATCGGGGCCCCGGAATCCCGGAGGAAAACCTCGACTCGGTCTTCGAGCGGTTCTACAGCCAGCGCCCCGCGAGCGAGGAGTTTGGCGGCCATTCCGGGCTCGGGCTCGCGATCTCGCGGCAGATCGTGGAGGCCCATCGCGGCTCGATCGCGGCGTCCAACCGCTATGACGGGAACGGCGGCATCGCCGGTGCGCGCTTCACCGTGCGCCTGCCCGCGGGGTGAACGATGGCCCTGGTCCATGCGAGCTGCGTCGCCGTCGACGGGGAAGGGGTTCTGCTGCTCGGCCCGCCGGGGAGCGGCAAGTCGGACCTCGCGCTCCGGCTGGTCGACGGCGGCGCGACCCTGGTCGCCGACGACCAGGTCGATATCCGGGCCGCCGCCGGGCGCCTCGAAGCGTCCCCACCGCCGGCGCTGGCCGGAAAGATCGAGCTGCGGGGGCTCGGGATCCTCGCCGTCGACTGGCAGCGATCCGCGCCGCTCCGACTCGCGGTCGAGCTGCTGACCGACCGCCCCCCCGAGCGGCTCCCCGCCCCGGCCGAGCGCCGCTTCGAGGGGGTCGCGCTACCGCTGATCCGGCTCGCCCCGTTCGAGGCATCGGCGGCCGCCAAGGTTCGGCTTGCCGTCCGCGCCGCCGCGGCCGATAGTGCGGCCGCCCCCAACCCCGAGCGCGAGCGATGACAGCCGCCGAGCACGACACCGTCGCCGTTTCTCCGGCGCCGGCGAACGAGACAGCGGCGCCCCCAGTCGTCGTCCTGACCGGCATGTCCGGGGCCGGCAAGACGGTGGCGCTGAAGGCGCTCGAAGACCTGGGCTACGAGACGGTCGACAATTTGCCCCTTGCGCTGGTCGACGAGCTGGTCGAAGCCGGAGGGCGGGAACGGCGCCCGCTTGCGGTCGGCATCGACATCCGCACGCGGGACTTCACCGTCGCCGGCTTCGCCGCCGGGATGGAGGCGCTGGCCGCCCGGACGATCTTTCTCGACTGCGGCGACGAGGTTCTCCGGCGGCGCTATTCCGAGACCCGCCGACGCCACCCGCTGGCCGAAGCCGGCCGGCTGATCGAGGCGATCGGGCGGGAACGCGTGCTGCTCGCGCCGCTGCGCGATCGCGCGGCTGCGGTGATCGACACCTCCGCCCTCAGCCATGCCGGGCTCAAGCACCGCCTCGCCGCGGTCTGCGGGCTGGACGGAGCGCCGGCGCCGGCGGTCTCCCTGATGTCGTTTTCCTACCGCCACGGGCTGCCGCCCGAGGCCGACATCGTGTTCGACGTGCGCTTCCTCGCCAACCCGCATTACCGGCCGGAGCTCGCCGGGCTCACCGGGCACGACGCGGCGGTGGGCGCCTTCATCGAGGCCGATCCCGGCTTCGCGCCGTTCTTCGACTCGCTTGCCGCCCTGCTCGCCGCCGCCCTGCCCGGCTACCGGGCCGAGGGCAAGAGCTACCTGACCGTCGCCATCGGCTGCACCGGCGGAAGGCACCGCTCGGTCTTCGTCGTCGACAGGCTCGCCGCCCTGCTGGCCGGACAGGGCCAGCCCGCCACCGCCACCCACCGCGACCTCGCCACCGACGGCGCCGCGTGACAGGATGGGGCGGTGGACATGATCGGCATGGTGCTGGTGACGCACGGCAACCTGGCGAAGGAGCTCGTCGCCGCGCTCGAACACGTGGTCGGTCCGCAGGAGCGGGCCGAGACGGTCTGTATCGGCCCCAATGACGACGTCGAGGCCAGGCGCGGCGATATTGCCGACTGCGTGGCGCGGGTCGACGGCGGCAGCGGCGTGATCCTGCTCACCGACATGTTCGGCGGAACGCCTTCCAACCTGGCGATCTCGCTGATGAAGGAGGGCCATATCGAGGTGATCGCGGGCGTCAACCTGCCGATGCTGGTGAAGCTCTCCAGCGTGCGCGGCCGCGAGAGCCTGGAGAACGCGGTGGTCCAGGCGCAGGACGCGGGGCGGAAATACATCAGCGTCGCCTCGCGGCTGCTGCGCGACAAGGACGGATGACGGACCCGCACGGCGTCGTCCGTCGCGCGGTCGAGGTGGTCAACGAGCGTGGCCTGCACGCCCGCGTCGCCGCCCGCATCGCCGCCGCCGCGGAAGCGTTCGACGCCGACATCCGCTTCGCCTGCAAGGGGGCGGAGGTCTCGGCGCTCTCCATCATGGGCCTGCTGATGCTCGCCGCCACGCGGGGAACCAGGCTCGAGGTCAGCGCCACCGGCGCCGAGGCGGCGGCCGCGGTGGACGCCATCGCCGCGATGTTCGCCAACGGCTTCGAGGAGGGGTAGGGCGCTTCTTTCCTTGATCGGATGGTTTGGCCGTTCATATTGCAATTGGCGTCCCCAGCTCCGGGACCCGGTCGACGAGATGGTGCTCGACACCGCCGTCAACGGCCGCGCGGAAGCCCTGGTGACCTTCAACCAACGGGACTATTCCGGCGTCGTCGGAAGATTCGCGGTGGAACTCCTGTCGCCGCGGGAGGCATTGAGGAGGATCCGGTCATGAAGAAGCAGCTGGCCACCTATCCGCTGCGCCTGCCCGAGTCGCCGAAAGCCGCGGTCGCCGAAGCGAGCAGGAGGGACGGAACCAGCATCGACCGGTTCGTGACCACGGCGGTCGCCGAAAAGCTCTCCGCCATGCGGACGGCCGAATTCTTCGCCGAATGCCGGTCCGACGCCGATTTCGAGCGCGCGCGCCGCATTCTGTTCAGGGACGGCGGTTGGCCGCCCGAGCCCGAAGATCGCCTGCCCTGATGTGGCGGGCGGCGGCGCGGCCGCTCGATAGATCCCATCGAGACCCGGTTTCGCGGCGAATTGGCCGTCGAAGACCTGTCCACCTCGGCCCCGGCCGCCCGATGGCGTCGGAGCCCGAACGCCCTCCGGGCTGAATTCGCGGCCCGCGCGCGACCGGTCAGTGGCGGGCGGTGGCCCTGAACCCGATCCGCTCCTCGGGCCCGCGGTCGTCGTGGGCGGCATCGTGGCGTCCGGCTTCCAGGCGCAGCTCGAGGACCGCGCTGCCCGCGCGCGGCGCGCCGTAGCGCCAGCCGAGGTGGAACTCCAGCCCGTGCCCGGCCCGCCCGGCGGCCTCGCTCCGCGTCCCTTCGAGGCCGAGCGCGAAGCGATGCCCCGCCGCCGGCCTCTCGCTGAGCCGCCAGCCGAGGCGGTAGTCGCGGCCGGCATCGGAGAGCCCCAGCCCGAGCTCGGGCGTTCCCGTCCAGCGGTCGCCGAAGACCGGGAAGCCGTACCCGAGACGCGCCTCCAGCCGATGCCCGGGGTCCGCCTCCCCGGCCCCGAGGCCCGCAAGCGTCGGGCGCGCGAGCAGCGCATCCGCGCCGCTCGAAGCCTCCCCGCCCACCGCCTGCGCGATGAGGAGGCTGAGCCCGCGGTCGGAGTCCGGCGCCGGATCGAAGGAAAGCGACCCCGAAATCCCGATCTCCTCGGTGTCGGCGTCCTCGTGGGTCAGCAGCCCGCGCGCGTGGAACTCCGCCGAGAGCCCGAGGGCCGTATCGGTCAGCGCGACCCCAGCGGCGATATCCGCCCCGAACCCGGTCTCGGCGTCGCCGTCGTCGTGGCGCGCCCCGAGCGCGAGGCTCGGGGTGAGCACCGTGGCGCGGCGGAGCGTGAAGGGCCGCGAGCCCTCCAGCGCGAGGCGGAGCCGGGTCACGTCGCCTTCCGTCGCCGCGAGCCCGCCGTCCGATCCCGACACGGCGTCGGTGCGGGTGCGCACCGCCATCGCATCCGACTTCGCCTCCAGCAACACGCCCCCGGCGGCGCCGTCCGACAGCACCCCGTGCAGCCCGGCCGCGCCCATGACGAAGTCCAGGCGGGGGCGCAGCGCGGACTGCCCCGGGGGTGTCGCCTCGAGCCGCCCCGCGCCATAGCCCGCCATGCCCCACAGCGAGACCCGGTCGGACAGCGCAAACCGCCCGTAGGGGAAGAGCGCCGTCAGCGTCGACTCCGCGCGGTTCCGGTCCGACCCCGAGCGATAGCCGCCCGTGCCGCGGCTGTGCGAGAGCACCAGCCCGCCGAGCGCCTTGCCGCTCGCGAAGTCCGCCCCCAGCATCGCGCTCACCACGTCGCCGTCGACGCCGCGCTGGCCGCCGCCCCCTTCGAAGCGGGTCGCCGCTCCGCGCCCCCAGAGCGTCGCCGCTCCGCGCTCGAGCGTCCCGCCCGTCAGGGCCAGGGACGAGGCGCCCAGAACCTCGCGCCCCGTCGCCGTGCGCGACCGCGAGAAGCGCGGGTTCGCCTCGCGGGCGTCCCCGCCGAACCCCGCCGTCGTCCTCTCCGGGTCCGGACGCGCGATTCGGG
>JAPPGP010000065.1 GCA_028821395.1 Defluviicoccus sp. | reverse complement strand
CCCGAACCGCCCGAGGCGCAGGCGCTCTGGCGCGCCGCCGAGCGGGCCGGCATCGCCGCGCGCCTGTTCGAGGCCGACCGCCGGCTCGAAGGCTACCCCTGGTACGACGCCATCGGGAGGGTCGTGCGCATCCACACCGAGGCGACCGTCGAGCGCCGCCCCTATGCGCTCGACGAATATCCCGTTCCCGAGCGCACCGGCGCACCGGAGGCGCCGCTTCCCCGGCGTCCCGACGCGATCCGCATGAGCCTCACCGCGCGGGCCGGCAAGGGGGTCGGGCGCATGATCGACCTCGACGCCGATCTCGCCTTCGCCGGCGAGGCCTGGTCGTGGGTCGGCGACGCCCTGCCGCTGGTTGCCGCCGGCAGCGCGATCCGGCCGTTCGAGCTCGCCGGGCTCATGCGCGCCGCGTTCTTCTCGCCGTCGGACGATGCGGATTCGGACAGCTGGGAGACCCAGCGCGACCGTTTCGACGAGGAGGCGCTCCACATCGCGACCCGCCTGCTGCTGTCGGACGACGAGGCCTGCCGATCCTCCATCGCCGAGGCGGTGCGGCGCGAGCTGATGTGGTTCTGCCCCAAGGACCGCGCGATCGACATCCGCATCCGCCGGCCCGACGTCACCGTGACCCTCGCCGCCGCCGAGCCGTCATAGGCCCGCGCCGGCAGCCCGTCCACCAACGCCGGTCTCCGCCCCACCGCCGGGGTCGAGCCGGCATTCGCCATCCAGGGGAGACCCCGCTCATGACCGTTACCGCCGCCATCCCGCAGGTTCCGACCGACGAGGCGCAGAAGCGCGCCATCGCCGATGCCGTGTGGACCGACCTGCTCTGGCTCATGCCGCCCGAGCGCACCGTCACCGTGACCGTGACGCGGGGCCGCGTCGCGGTCGAGCTCGGCCCGCCCGGCCCGGCGCCGGAGGCCGCGGTCCGCTGACCCGGCCGGTTTCGCAGCCGCGCCGCAAGAGAACGCCCCGTCCCGCCTGTCCCGGACCCGATCCGGGAGTCCGCGGGGCGGGAGCCTGCCCCGGACTCCGATCCGGGGCGTTTCCGTTCGACCCCATGAAGGAGTTCGTCATGCCCGATCCCCGCACCACCGAGCCGTTCGGCCCCGTCCTGTTCGCCTATACGCGCGCCCAAGCGATCGAGGACGGCGTGCTCGTCGATGTCACCGAGACCGCCCGCGAGGCCGGCTTCAGGATCCCCGTCGCGCTCTCCCGCTCCGTGTGGGAGCGACTCGTCGCCCTGCCCGAGGGGTATCGCGGCTTCCAGGACGAGGTCGGCCGCCTGTGGGACGTGCTCTGGATGGCGCGCCACTACGCGCTCCGCGCCTCGAACAGCGACCGCGTGCGGATGTGCGTGCTGGTGCGCGACATCCGCAAGGACCTGCGCGACAGCAACCGCCCGCCCCGCAAACACTTCCCCATCGTGGCGATCGGCGCCGGCGACCGGGGTGAGCCGGTCGTGACCGTGATGTTCTCCGAGGACGACTAAGCGCCGTCGCGCCTCTCCGCCCGCCGCACTCGCACATCGACGTCCCTCCAGCCCGGAGTCCGCCATGCTTCACCGGATCACCGGCCGCGCCACCAAGTGCGGCCCCGCCGCGATTTCCGCGATCGCCGGCGTCCCCACCCACGAGGCCGCCGCCGTCATCCGCCGCCTGTTCGACCGGCCCTCGGTCAACGGCGTCTACACCGACGAACTCGCCGCCGCCCTCGAAGAGTTCGGCTTCGTTCCCGATTTCGCGCTGCGTCATCCGAAGTGCCGCGAACGCCGCTTCGCGCGCCGGGAAGAGGTCTGGGAGCGCATCTTCGCCGAACTTCCCTACACGCTCCGCGCGGTCACGCTCGGCACCTTCCTCGACGCCGCGCCGGCCGGGACCTGGGCGATTTCGGCCGACAATCACTTCGTCGCCTATGCGGACGGATTCGTGTCGGACTCGGGTGCTTGGCTTTCCCGCAAATCCCGGCCCTGGAGCCGCTCCGACCCCGATTGCGCCCGCGTCGCCAGGCGGCGCATCAGGGAGGCCGTCCGGTTCGTGCCGGCCGCCGGGCCCACGCCCAAGCCGCAGGGGAGCTGAGCCATGCCCCGGATCATCGAGACCACGGTCTACACGATCGACGAGCTGTCGGACGAGGCCAAGGAGTCCGCCCGGTGCTGGTATCGACAGGCCGGCATCCACGACGAGTGGTACGATTTCGTCTACGAGGACTTCGAGACGATCTGCCGAATCCTCGGCATCACCCTCGCCACCACCCCGGTGCGGCTCTACGGCGGCGGAACGCGGGACAAGCCGCGAATCATGTTCAGCGGCTTCGCCAACCAGGGGGACGGTGCGTGCTTCGAGGGCTGGTGGAGCCACGCCCGGGGTTCCCGCAAGGCCATCCGCGCCCACGCACCGAAAGACGAGGGGCTCCACCGCATCGCCGATGTTCTGCAGGAGACGGCGAAGCGCAACTTCTACCAGCTGAATGCGACCGTCCGGCACCGTGGCCGTTACTGTCACGAATACACCATGGCGATCGAGGTCGAGCGCGACAGCCCGACCTGGCAGCCCCCGACAGACGGCGCCGAGGACGCGGTGACCGAGGCGTTGCGCGACCTGGCGCGCTGGCTCTACCGCCAGCTCCGCTCGGAATACGAGCACCAGACCTCCGATGAGGTCGTCGACGAGGCGCTGGACGCCAACGCGTTCAGTTTCACGGCCGAGGGCAAACGCTTCGGCTGAACCGTCCCGCCCGATCCCGCTTCCACTTCCCCGAACGCACTCTCCCCCTCCGCGCTCCGCGCCGCCAGGAGGCAGGCCAGCCGGCCTGGGGCGGTCCGGCGGGGCGGGACGGGAGTCGCACTCCGCATCCAGCCAACGCCGGTCCGATGCCCTTCAGCACGGAGACCGGCCCATGCTCGACGCCCATTCGGCGCCGGACGACCTCGCGCGTCCGCCCGTTCCTTCCGCCGCCATCGATCCGCCCGCATCGCCGGCCCGCCCGGTTCAGGGCGACGCGATCTTCGCCGCGGCCCAAACCCTGCTGCCGGTGCTGGAGGCGGGCCGAGCGCTTGATGCCGCGACGCTGCGGGACGCCATGACGGAGGCCTTCGGCGCGTCCGACGCCGAGGGCGGCTGGGTCTGGAAGGACGCCTACGAGGCCGCCGAAGCCGCCTGCGTGCTGTTCCTGCAGCGCTACGGCCGGGGCATGCGGCGGGCCTGCGGCGCCGGTGCGGACGGGCCGCGCCGCATGCTGGCGATGCTGGAGGCGGTCGCGGCGCTGGAGCCCTCCCACACCAGGCGGTCGGAGGAGCAGGTCAGGCTCCAGCAGTTCTCGACCCCGCTGCCGCTCGCCTATGCCGCCTTGCAGGCCGCCGCCATCCGGCCGGGCGACATCGTGCTGGAGCCCAGCGCCGGAACCGGCATGCTGGCGGTCATGGCGGAGTGCGCGCTGGGCGACCGTGCTGCGGACGCGCTCCATCTCAACGAATATGCGCAGACGCGGGCACGGCTCCTGACCCGGTTGTTTCCCGAGGCCGCGGTGACGGCGTTCAACGCCGAGGCCATTGCCGACCGCCTGCGCGACGTCCGCCCGACCGTCGTGCTGATGAACCCGCCGTTTTCGGCGACGCCGGGGGTCGACCGCAGCCGGCACGACGCCGACCTGCGCCATGTCCGCTCGGCCGCCTCGATGCTGCCAACCGGCGGCCGGCTGGTGACGATCACCTCGGCCCATTGCGTGCTGGGCGATGCCGTCGGCCGTCTCGATCCTCCGGCCCGCTGCGTCTTCACCATGGCCATCGACGGCCGCGCCTATGCGCGGAGGGGCACCGGGTTCGACACCCGCCTCACCGTGCTGGAGCGCGGCGCCGGACCGGCCGTCGATCTGGACGGGACCGCCCGCGCCGCGAACGCCGCCGAGCTGCTCGATGCCGTGATCGCGCGGGTCCCGAAGCGGCAGCCGATTGCGCCCATCCCCGTTCCCGCCGGTCCGGCCCGCGACCTGTTCGGCAAGCCGGTCGCGCCCAAGCCGGAGAAGCGCCGCGGCCCCAGGCACGCTTCGACCCCGGAGTCGCGCCAGTCCCACGACTGGGGGCCGGTTTCCGAGCTCGCGGTCGAGTCCGGCGCGGTGGAGCCCGCCGCCGATGGCGATTCCCCTGCCACCGACACCGGCCCCTACGCGCCCTGGCGGCCGGGCGCCGTGCGGGTGGCGGGCGCGGTCGAGCATCCGACGCCGCTGGTGCAGTCCGCCGCCATGGCCGCCGTGCCCCATCCCGTGCCGGCATATCGGCCATTGCTGCCTGAGCGCATCGTCGCCGACGGCCTGTTGTCGGACGCCCAGCTCGAAAGCGTCGTGCTGGCGGGCGAGGCCCATGCCCGGCACCTGGCGGCCGAATACCGCATCGGCTCGCAGTGGGAGACCGTCCACCGCCGCAAGCTCGACGATGACGGGAACGAAGAGGAGGTCGATACCTCCCTCGTCACCCAGGAAGGCGAGACCCTGTCGGAGCCGGTGCGCTTCCGCCGGGGCTGGATGCTGGGCGACGGCACCGGCTGCGGCAAGGGCAGGCAGGTCGCCGCCATCATCCTCGACAACCGCATGCGCGGCAGGAAGCGCGCCCTCTGGCTCAGCCAGTCCGACAAACTGCTGGAGGACGCAAGGCGCGACTGGACGGCCCTGGGTGGGCTGGAGAGCGACGTCATCCCATTGGGGAATTTCCGCCAGGGCATGGAGATCCCGCTCGACGCCGGCATCCTGTTCGCGACCTACGCCACGCTGCGCTCGCCGTCCCGGCAGGGGAAGCCGTCGCGGCTGGAGCAGGTCGTCGAATGGCTGGCCGGCTCGCTCGACGAGGAGGACCGCCACGCCTTCGACGGCGTGATCGTGTTCGACGAGGCGCACGCGATGGCGAACGCCGCCGGCTCGAAGTCCGAACGCGGCGAGACCAAGCCTTCCCAGCAGGGCCGCGCCGGGCTGCGCTTGCAGAACGCGCTGCCGGATGCACGCATCGCCTATGTGTCGGCAACCGGCGCAACCACGCTGCCCGGCCTTGCCTATGCCGGCCGGCTGGGATTGTGGGCCGCCGGCGAGACGCCGTTCGAGACCCGCGTCGAGTTCGTCTCCGCCATGGAGGCGGGCGGCGTCGCCGCGATGGAGGTGGTCGCCCGCGATCTGAAGGCGCTCGGCCTCTACCAGGCCCGCGCGCTCGCCTATGACGGGATCGAGGTAGACATTCTGGAGCACCCGCTGACGCCCGAGCAGCGGCGCATCTACGACGCCTATGCCGGCGCCTTCAAGGTGATCCACGCCAACATCGAGGAGGCGCTCAAGGCCACCGGCATCGTCCAGGGCGAAGATACGCTGAACAGGAATGCCAAGGCAGCGGCATTGTCCGCCTTCGAGGGCACCAAGCAGCGCTTCTTCGGCCATCTGCTGACCGGCATGAAGTGTCCCTCGACCATCCGCGCGATCGACGCCGACCTTGCCGGCGGCCGGTCCGCCGTGGTCCAGCTCGTCTCCACCGGCGAGGCGTTGATGGAACGCAGGATCGCCGACGTCCCCGCATCCGAATGGGACGATCTCAACATCGACCTGACGCCCAGGGACGCGATCCTGTCCTACCTGATGCACGCCTTCCCGGTGCAGCTCCAGGAGCCCTTCACCGACGACGGCGGTAACCTGCTGAGCCGGCCTGCCAAGGACCCGGACGGCAACCCCGTCATCTGCAAGGAGGCCGAGGACCGCCGCGACGCACTGATCGAGAAGCTCGCCGCGCTCCCGCCGGTGCCGACGGCGCTCGACCAGATCGTGCAGCATTTCGGGCACGAGGCGGTGGCGGAAGTCACCGGACGGTCGCGGCGGGTGCTCCGGATCACGGACGCCAAGGGCGAGCGCCTGGCGCTGCGCAGCCGGCCGGCGTCGGCCAACCTCGCCGAGACCGCCGCCTTCATGGACGGCGAGAAGCGCATTCTGGTGTTCTCCATGGCCGGGGGAACCGGCAGGAGCTACCACGCGGACCTCAGCTGCGGGAACACGGAGCGGCGCATCCACTACCTGCTGGAGCCGGGCTGGCGCGCCGACCAGGCGATCCAGGGCCTGGGGCGCACCCACCGCACGCACCAGGCCTCCGCGCCGCTGTTCCGGCCCGTGACCACGGACGTGAAGGGCGAGCGGCGGTTCATCGCCACCATCGCCAGACGGCTCGACAGTCTTGGCGCCATCACGCGGGGGCAGCGGGATTCCCAGACCGCCATGGGCGGCAGCGACGCGGCGCTGTTCCGCGAGAGCGACAATCTCGAAAGCGACTATGCCAGGGCGGCGCTGCGCCAGTTCTACGGCGCGCTCTGGCGCGGCAGCATCGAGGGCTGGAACGTGGAACGCTTCCAGAAGTCGACCGGCCTCAAGATCGTCCACGAGGGCGGGCTCAAGGACGACCTGCCGCCGATGCCGAAATTCCTCAACCGGCTGCTGGCCTTGCCCATCGCCGAGCAGAACCAGCTCTTCGCCGAGCTGGAGGACCGCATCGCCAGCAACATCGAGGCAGCGATCGAAGCCGGCAGCTACGAGGTCGGCGTCGAGACCGTGACCGCCGACTCGCTGGTCGTCGCCGGGCGCGAGACGCTCTACGAGCACCCCGGCACCGGGGCGGCGACCGAGCTGGTCGAGATCGTCCGCCGCGACAGGCTGGCGCCGCTCGCGGCGGAATCGGCGCTGGAGGTCGGAGAGCGCGATCCCGGTCCGGACGGGAAGCCCCGCCTCGCGGTCAACGCCCGCTCGAAGCGCGCCGCCGTCATCCTGCCGGCAACCTCCCGCATGCTCGACGATGGCGGGGTGCGGGAGCGCGTCCGCCTCATCCGGCCCGCGACGGCCGAGACCATGGCGCGGGCCGAGCTCGACGCCTCCAACTGGCGCCGCGCCGACGAAGCCGCATGGCGGCGCGTGTGGGACGCGGAGATCGCCGGCCTGCCGTCGCACCGGGACTCGCGCTTCTGGCTCGCCACCGGCCTGCTGCTGCCGGTGTGGGACCGCCTGCCGGCCGAGAACATGCGGGTCCGACGCCTCACGTCGGATGACGGTATCGCCCTCATCGGCCGCGTGCTCGACGCCGAACAGGTGCGGGCCGTCCGCCAGAGCTTCGGCCTCGACGGCGGCCCCGCCATGACCGGAGTGGAAGCATTCGAGGCCGTCATGGGGCGCGGCAACGCGCTCACGCTCGCCAACGGCTGGCGGCTCGCACGCAGGCGTCTCATGGGCGCCGACCGGATCGAGATCGAGGGGCCGGCCGATACCGACCTCCCGGCGCTGCGGCGCCTGGGATGTACGGTGGAGATCGTCTCCTTCCGCGCCCGGATATTCGTGCCCAAGCCCGAGGCGCTCGAACGGCTCCTCGACCGCTGGCCCCTCGCCACCTGAGCCATGCCCGTGCCGCCGGCGCGACCGCCGCGGGTTGCAAGACGCACTGCACATGCCGCCGGCCCGTCGGCATCGACGGGCCCGGTGCTTCCGTCGCCGGCGCGTGCGGGATAGACAGTCCCGACGCGCCGGACCCGCCTTCCCGACCAAGGAGAACGCCGCCATGACCGCGCAGACCCTGCCGGACTGCCCCAACTTCTGCTTCGTGCCCGCCTACGACGTCGAGACCGACGTGCAGCAGATCCGGATCGTCATCGAAGGCCTGGCCGGCCATGTTCCGACCGCGCTGATTGCGCTCACGCTCGAAGATGCGCAGTCGATCTGCGACAAGCTGAACCGGAGGCTCGGCTACGACCGCGAGGCCTGGACCGCCATGGCGGCCGCCTCGATGCAGGCCGAGGATGACGATCCCGACGGCGGCGCCTGGCATTGAGCGGGAAACCCCACCGCCCGGCAATGCCCGCGCTGTTCGAACGGGGCTTCCGGCCGTTCTTCCTCCTCGCCGGCCTCTGGGCGCCCGCAGCCCTGCTGCTGTGGCTGGCCATGTTGGCTGGCATCCTCGAACTGCCGACCGCGATGGACCCCGTCGCCTGGCATGTCCACGAGATGCTGTTCGGCTTCGTCGCCGCGGCCATCGCCGGGTTCCTGCTGACCGCGGTCCCCGGCTGGACCGGCCGCCCGCCGCTTCGGAGGCTTCCCCTGGCGGCGCTCGCCGCGCTCTGGCTCGCCGGGCGTCTCGCCGTCGCGCTTTCGGCATGGGTCGGTGCGGCTGTGGCGGCGGCGGTCGACATCGCCTTTCTTGCCGTCCTCGCCACCTTCTGCGCCCGCGAGATCGCGATCGGGCGGAACTGGCGCAACCTGGTCGTCATTGCGCTGCTCGCGATCCTGATCGCGGCCAACGCACTCTTCCATCTCGGCGAGACCGAAATCGCCGAGAGGGCCGCCGTCGCGACCATCGTCACGCTCATCACCCTGATCGGCGGACGCGTCGTGCCGGAGTTCACACGCAACTGGCTGGTGCGGCGCGGGGCGGCGAAGCTTCCGCCGCAACGGGACCACTTCGACAGCGCGGCCATGGCACTGACCGTCGCCGCGGCGATCTCCTGGGTCGCCGTAAGCGACCATCCTCTGGTTGGCGCACTGCTTGGGCTGGCCGCCGTCGCGCTTGCCGTTCGCCTGGCGCGCTGGCGCGGCCTCTCGACGACATCGGAACCCCTCCTCTGGGTTCTGCATCTGGGCTATCTCTGGCTGCCGGTCGGTCTCGCGCTGCTAGCCGTCTCAATGCTCGTCCCGGCAGTGCCGCAAGGCGTCGCGCTGCATGCGCTCACCGCCGGCGCCATGGCCACCATGATCCTCGCCATGATGACGCGCGCGACCCTGGGTCATACCGGGCGGCCGCTGACCGCCTCACGCGCGACCGCCGCGATCTACATACTGGTCACGGTCGCCGCTGCGGCCCGTCTGGCGAGCGGCCTGGCGGACGATGGCGGCTCCCTGCTGCTGCATGCCTCCGCCGCCGCCTGGATCGCGGCCTTCGCGCTCTTCGTCATGTCCTACGGCCCGATGCTGCTGTGCCCGCTGCTCGATCCGGCGGGGTAGCCCGCCCCAGCGGAACCGCGTCCTCTCCGGCCGTTGCTGCTCAGAGTGTGAAAGTATTTCAATAAAGCCGGGTTTGCGGTCCGGCCGCCCGTGATAGGTTTTTCGGCATTCCAGGCAGCCCC
>JAPPGP010000202.1 GCA_028821395.1 Defluviicoccus sp. | reverse complement strand
CATACAATGGGCCCTGACCTAAACCGGACAGCAGTGGACTTGTTCCGGGCATCCACTGGTCGCCGGCGACGGGCGCGGCTCAGGGGGTGAACTGCTCGTTCAGTATCCGGTCTTCCAGATTGTGCTCCGGATCGAACAGCAGGTTCAGCGTCGACGAGCGGTCTTCCTGGACGACGACGGAGCGCACGTCGCGCACCTCCGTGTAGTCGGCGACCGCGCTGACCGGCCGCTTCTTCGGCTCCATCACGTCGATCCTGAGCTTGGCCGAGGACGGCAGCAGCGCGCCGCGCCAGCGCCGCGGGCGGAAGGCGTTGATCGGGGTGAGCGCGAGCAACTCCGCGCCGAGCGGGATGATCGGCCCGTGCGCCGAGAGGTTGTAGGCGGTGCTGCCGGCCGGCGTGGCGACGATCGCGCCGTCGCATACCAGCTCCGGCATGCGTACCGTACCGTCGATGCGAATCCGTACCCGCGCCGCCTGCCGCGTCTCGCGCAGCAGCGCCACCTCGTTGATCGCAATCGCGGCGACCCGGGAGCCGTCCAGCGAAATCGCCTTCATCGACAGCGGCCTCAGCTCGACCAGCTGCGCGGCGGCGAGTCTTTCGCGCAGCCCGCTATCGCAGTAGGCGTTCAGCAGGAAGCCCACCGTACCCCGGTTCATGCCGTAGATCGGCACCTCGCGCCCCATGAACCGGTGCAGCGTCTCCAGCATGTGGCCGTCGCCGCCGAGCGCGACGATGACTTCCGCCTCGTCGGGCGGAACCGAGCCGTAGCGTTTTCTGAGCGCCTTGAGTGCGCTTTGCGCCTGCCGGGTGGACCCGGCGACGAAGGCGATTCGGTCGCGTCGGTTCATGGCGACAAGCGGGCGATGCGGCGCCCGCGCGGGTCAGCCTTCGTCCGGCGGTTCGGCGAGCTCGGCCTCGTCCGACGGTTCGGCAAGCTCCGCCCGTTCCGGGGCGCCCTCGGCGTCGAACGCGTCATCCCCGTCCTCGTCGAGCTCGGCCCCGACGGTCTCGCCGCGCGCCTGCGCCGCGGCCTCTTCCTGGCTGCGCGCGACATTGGCGGTGATCGTCACCGAGACCTCGGGGTGAAGCTGGATGCGGATCGGGTGCAGGCCGACGGTCTTGATCGGGCGGTCGAGCGCGACCTGGGTGCGGGCGATCGTGAACCCGGACTCGCTGACGGCCTCGGCGATGTCCCGCTTGGTCACCGAGCCGTAGAGCTGGGCGCTGTCCGAAGCCTGGCGGGTGAGCACGACGGTTAGCCCCTCGATCCGGCCCGAAACCCCCTCCGCCTCGTCGCGCCTGGCGATGTTGTCCGCCTCGAGCTGGACGCGCCGCGACTCGAAGGACTGGATGTTCGCCTCGGTCGCCCGCAGGGCCTTGTTCTGCGGCAGCAGGAAATTCCGCGCATAGCCCGGCTTCACGTCGACCACGTCGCCCATCAGGCCGAGCTTCTCGATACGCTCCAACAGGATCACCTGCATCGCTACTCCTCCCCGTCCTGAGGGCGACCGCCCGAAAATCGCTGTCTCAGGGAAAGCCATGTCTCGAGAACGCCGATCGCGGCGACGATCAGCGCGGGCCAGCCTGCCACGACCACGCCGAAATAGACGCAGACCAGGATAAACGTCCGTGCGGGCCAGCGCACCGACAGCGCATGTATAACCGACAGGCCGAGAAAGACAAAGGGAAGCGCGACCACGATGGCGGCGTTGCCGCCGAGGTCGCCGATCCGTCCCGGCATGAACGAGGCGATCAGCGCCGCGACCAGCGCAAACGACAGCCATTGCGGCAGCCACAGCTCGCGAAACGGCGCGCCGGGGCGCAGGTTGAGCGAGAAGCGGGACAAGACGCCCTGGGCCAGCAGCCCGTTGACGATCACCATGATCTGCCAGGAGACCAGCACCAGCGCCGGCAGCAGCCAGGCGAGCCGCTCGCGCGCCACCGCCATGGCCTGCCGGCTCGCCGCGTCGGCAACGAGCCCCCGCGTCATCTCCGCCAACAGCGCCTTGCCGGCGCCGACCATCCCCCCGTCGTGACTCCAGAGCAGGAGAGTCGCCGCCACCAGCCCGGCCAGCGCGAGCGCGTTGAGCGCGGCGAGAAGGTGGCCCGGCGGGTACCACTCGGTGCTGCCGTCCGGGGCGGGCCGGCTGAGCAGCGCCCGGTTGGCGAGCACCAGCACCGGCAGGGCGACGGTGGCAAGGAACAGCGCCGCCACGGTGAGCGGCAGGGCGGCGGCGATCAGCACGACCCCCACCCCGACGGCGATCGCGGCGTGCGCGAACCCGGCGCCGAGCGCGATGGCGAACAGCGGAAGCTGGGCGAGATAGGCGAGGATCAGCGAGCCGAACGAGCCCAGCCCGACCGCGACGTAGAACAGCGCCGCCAGTGCACCCGCGCCGACCGCGAGGATGAGCTGGCGGGACATCGGACGCCGCCCGGGGGGCGCCCTCAGCGAATGATGAAGGGCAGGAGCGCGATATTGCGCGCGCGCTTGATCGCCTGGGCGAGCTCGCGCTGCTTCTTGGTCGACACCGCGGTAATGCGGCTCGGCACGATCTTGCCGCGTTCGGAGACGAAGCGCTGCAACAGCCGCACGTCCTTGTAATCGATCTTCGGCGCGTTCGGCCCCGAGAACGGACAGCTCTTCTGGCGCCGGAAGAAAGGCCGCCGGCTCATTCCGTGGTCTCCTTCGCCTCATCGGGCTTGGCGGTTTCGGTCTTCGCGGCTTCGGCCTTCGCCTCATCGGCCTTCGCGGCGGCCGGTGCGGCCGGCGGCGCGCTCTGCTGCGGCCTGCCGCCGTCCCGCCCGCCGAAGCCGCGGCCCCGCCCGCGCCCGCGGTCGTCGCGCGAGCCGCGGGTCATCATGATCGACGGGTTGTCGTCGAGCGCGTCGACCCGGACGGTGAGATAGCGCAGCACGTCCTCGCTGAGCCTCATGTTGCGCTCGTACTCGCCGACCGCCTCGCTCGGGGCGTCGATATTGAGCAGCGAGTAATGGCCCTTGCGGTTCTTCTTGATCCGGTAGGCGAGGTTCTTCAGGCCCCAGTACTCGTTCTTGGTCACCCGCCCGCCGCCCGACTCGACGATCTCGGTCAGGCGCTGGGTCAGCGCCTCCACCTGCGCGGTCGAGATGTCCGGACGCGCGATAAAGACGCTCTCGTAGAATGCCACTTCGCGGCGCTCCTTGCTGCCTTGCCGGGACGGGCGGCATACGCCCCGCTGTCTGGCGACTGTGTGCCCCCGGCCGGACTACCGATTTAGGCAAACCGCCGCAGACAAGCGAGGCCGATCCGCTCGACGGCGCGCGGACTATACATGTTTCCCCTTGCCGCGCAAGGCGCGACGGCGGCCGGCCGGTCAGCCCGGGTGGGCCTGACCGAGCCCGGCGCCGGCGAGATAGCCGAGCCAGACGGCGATCAGGCAGAGCGTCACCGAGAGCAGCACGTTGCCGAGCGCCTCCACCCAGGCGCCGTCCTGCAGCAGCGTCAGGGTCTGCAGGCTGAACGCCGAGAAGGTGGTGTAGCCGCCGCAGAGACCGACCACGACGAAGGCGCGGACGTGGTTGGCGGGGAACCACGGCCAGTCGAGGCTCGCGCCTATCGCGGCCACGACGCCGATGACGAAGGACCCGGTCACGTTGACGAAGATCGTGCCCCAGGGGAAGCTCTCGCCCAGGCGCTGCGCGAACATCGCGCCGAACCAGTAGCGCCCGACCCCGCCGAGCGCGCTGCCGATCGCGACCCAGAAATAGGTCATGCCGCGATCAGACCCGCGCCTGTCGGTACCGGCGCGGCGCCGGCCCGGTTCTCAGTGGCCGATCGACCAGGGGCGCGTGTGCGTGTTGCGCAGGCCCTCGCCGAGGCCGGTGTTGCGGCGCGCACCGTGGCTGTGGCCGTGGCTGTGGGAATGGCCGTGGGAGTGGCCGTGGCCGCCTGGCGTGCCGGATACCCTGGGTTCGTGCGCGCTCTTCTCGTTGCGCTGATGCGCGATCCGGTTGTTGGGGTCCATGTTGGCGATGAACGGCGCGCTGATGCTGCGCGGCGCCGCCTCGCCGCAGTCCGGGCAGGGCATCGGCTCCGAGGCGCGGCTCATCGGCTGCATCTCGGTGAACGGTCCGCACGCATCGCAGTCGTAGCCGTAGATCGGCATCGCCCTCTCCCCCTGGTCCAGCCCGATACCGTCCGGCCCCCGGGGGACCGGACGGTATCGTCCGGCTAGACGAGCCAGCCTTCCAGTATCAGGTAGCCGGGCAGCCAGGCGGTCAGCACGCCCTGTATCGAGGTCATGGCTCCCGTCGCCTTGAGGATCGGCTTCTGCATCGCCAGCAGCAGGAAGAACATGAACCACAGTACCGCCCACGCGGCCCAGCACACGCCCAACCACCATCCCAGCGCCGAGGTTGCGGCCATGAACTGCACCACGGCCACCGGGACGACGGTGATCGAGACGAACAGGCTGTACCAGCCGAGGCCGCGCCCGTCGACGTCCTGGAACCGGTTATAGGCCACCCACAGATAGGTGAAGCTGAACAGCAGCGTCAGCGCCGCGGCTCTGATCGACTGTTCATCGGCACCGGGCCCGAAGGCCAGAAATGCGGCCACGGCCGCGGTGACGAGACCGGAAAAGATGTTGATGATGGCGATCTCGCGATCGCCGATGCGGCCCAACAGCCAGAGCCCGTTCAGGAACAGAACGGCTCCGACCCATAGCAACGCAAGTCCGAGCATCTTCGAGTCCTCCGCGTTTCAGTCCATCCGCAGAGACACCGGTTTCGATGCGGGCGCACGACAATGGGCTGCACCGCGCGAACCCCTGCCGGTCATCGTCTGCGGCTCCGGATGCAAAGCGGCGGCGGGGCGATCGCCACCCCGCCTCCGCCGCGCATCGATCAGCTGCAGGACGTAACGTCTACCCCACTCACCTGGACGGTCGGTCCGGAAGCGTTCGGCCGGATTTCGAAGTCGAAGATCTCGGTCGGAACCGCAACCGTGCAGCACGCGTTGGGGATGTCCACGATCCCGCTGACCCGGCCTTCGACCGGCGCGGTGCCGAGGATCATGTAGGCCTGCTCGCCCGAATAGCCGAATTTCTTGAGATATTCGACCGCGTTCAGGCAGGCACGCCGGTACGCAACCGTCGCATCCAGGTATTTCTGCGAGCCGTCATGCTCGTCGACGCAGACCCCCTCGAAGATCAAATACTCCGAGTAGTGGGGCTCGATCGGGCTCGGCTTGAAGACCGGGTTGGTGATCCCGTACTTCTCCACCCCGCCCTTGATCACGTCGACGCCGATGTCGATCCACCCGGCCATCTCGATGGCGCCGCAGAAGGTGATCTCGCCATCCCCCTGCGACCAGTGGATGTCGCCCATCGACAGCCCGCCGCCCGGCATGAAGACCGGGAAGTAGCAGGTGGAACCGCGCGACAGGTTCTTGATGTCGCAGTTCCCGCCATGCTCGCGTCCCGGCACCGTGCGGGCGCCTTCCAGCCCTGCCGCGCGCCCGGCATCGCCGGACATCTGGCCCATGAGCGCCGTGGTCGTCCCCGCCAGGCCGTCCGGCAGGGTGGCCAGAGGCGGCACACGGTCCGGATCGGTGTTGAACAGGGCCGATTCCCGGTCGTTCCAGCGCTTCAGCAGATCGGCGTCGGGCAATGTGCCGATCAGCCCGGGATGGATGAGCCCCGGGAAGCGCACGCCGGGAATGTGGCGCGACGTCGTGTAAATGCCGTGGAAGTCCCAGCACGCCTTGCGTGCCTCCGGGAAATGCCTGTCCAGGAATCCGCCGCCATTCTCCAGCGCGAAGATCCCGGTAAAGCCCCATTTCGAGTCTTCCAGCCAGCCGATGTCGTTGATGTCGACCACCAACAGATCGCCCGGCTCGGCGCCTTCGACGCCGAACGGTCCGCTCAGGTAATGCACTTTGGACAGATCGACATCGCGGATGTCGTTGGCAGATTCGTCGTTGTTGATCTGCCCACCGGTCCAGTCGTAGCACTCGACCCGGAACTCGTCGCCGGGCTTGAAGTTCTCCACTATTGGGATGTCAGGATGCCAGCGATTATGAGTTTTTACTGCTTGATCCTCGGGCCATTTATCCATTTCTGCCCGAAACACAGTATTAGCCATGGCTTCCTCCGTTCTTCGATTATCTTGTCTTGTTAGCCTCCTTGTGACACGGCGTTGCTGCGGGGGTCTGGCGCCCCCTTTTCCCCGGCCGCCATGAAAATTGCGGCGGTCGGCATCCAGACGGTGGCACATCGGTCGGTCGTTTGCAACCTTGACCGCGTACCGACCCGGGGGGGCGCGGCTTGACAGGATGAAGGGGCCGATGTCTGTTGTCGCCGCCGGCCCCGGCCGGTTCTCCCCTCCGGGCTTCTGCGGGACGCGAATGACGATCGCCTTTGTCTTTCCCGGGCAGGGTTCCCAGGCGGTGGGCATGGGAGAGGCGTTCCTCGCCGCCTTTCCGGTCGCCCGGGAGACCCTGGAAGAGGTCGACGACGCGCTCGGGCAGAACCTGTCGCGTATCGTCCGCCGGGGCCCGGAAGAAGATCTCAGGCTGACCGAGAACGCACAGCCCGCCTTGATGGCGGTGAGCATCGCCGCGCTCCGGGTGCTCGCCCGGGAGACGGAGTTCGACATGGCCGGGCGGGTGAGCCACGTCGCCGGCCATTCGCTCGGCGAATACTCCGCGCTCGCCGCCGCGGGCAGCTTCTCCCTGCCCGATGCGGCGCGTCTCCTGAAGACCCGCGGCCGGGCGATGCAGGCGGCGGTGCCGGTCGGCGAGGGCGCGATGGCGGCCCTGCTCGGCGCCACGCTCGAACAGGCGGGCGAGATCGCCTCCGATGCGGCCGAAGGCCAGGTCTGCGACATCGCCAACGACAACGCGCCCGGCCAGGTGGTGCTGTCGGGCGATGCCGGGGCGGTGGAGCGCGCGGTGGCGCTCGCCGGGGAACGCGGCATCCGGCGGGCGGTCATGCTGCCGGTCTCGGCGCCGTTCCACTGCCGGCTGCTGCAGCCGGCGGCCGAGGCGATGGAGGAGGCGCTCGCCCATACCGAGGTGACCCCGCCCGAGCCCGCGCTGGTGGCGAACGTCTCCGCCGAGCCGGTCTCCGACCCCGACGAGATACGCGAGCTGCTGGTCGCCCAGGTGACCGGCCGCGTGCGCTGGCGCGAATGCGTGCTGGCGATGCGCGATGCCGGGGTCGAGACGCTGGTCGAGCTCGGCGCCGGAAAGGTGCTCGCCGGGCTCGCCCGGCGCATCGATCCGGATCTCGGCGCGCTCTCCGTGGAGAGCCCCGACGACCTCGAAAAGCTGTTGAAGCTGTGACTATCGCAGGCTCAAGGACATGTTCGATCTGGCAAACAGGCGCGCGCTGATCACCGGGGCGTCGGGCGGAATCGGCGGCGCGGTCGCATCGGCGCTGCATCGCCAGGGGGCGACCGTGGCGCTGGCCGGGCGCAACCGCGCGGCGCTGGAGGAACGCGCCGCCGCGCTCGGCGAACGCGCCCATCCGCTCGTCGCCGACCTCGCCGACGCGGGCGCGACCGACGGTCTCGCCAAGGCGGCGGCCGAGGCGATGGGCGGGATCGACATCCTGGTCAACAACGCGGGGCTTGCGCGCGACAGCCTGTCGCTCAGGATGGGCGACGAGGACTGGCGCAGCGTGCTCGACGTCAACCTCACCGCCGGGTTCAGGCTCGCCCGCGCGGCGCTGCGCGGCATGATGCGCGCACGCTGGGGGCGGATCGTCGCCATCACCTCGATCGTCGGCCAGACCGGCAACCCCGGCCAGGCCAACTACGCCGCCGCCAAGGCCGGCATGACCGGGATGAGCAAGGCGCTCGCCGCCGAGGTGGCGGCGCGCAACGTCACCGTGAACTGCGTCGCGCCCGGCTTCATCGACACCGCGATGACCCGGGGGCTGGGCGACGAGCGGACCGCGCGGCTGGCCGAGCGGATACCGGCCGGCCGCCTCGGCACGCCCGAGGACGTCGCCGCCTGCGTGGTCTTCCTGGCGAGCGACGAGGCGGCCTACGTCACCGGGCAGACGATCAGCGTCAACGGCGGCATGGCGATGCTGTAGGGGGCCGCCGGATTCGGCCCCGCGCTGGCAAGTGCATGGCGACTGTGATAGGTATCGGACCTCACCTTGCGGCCAAGTATCGCGTCGGTCCTTCCCCCGTGCCGGGTCCGGCGTCTACCACACCGAGGAACCCTGACATGAGCGACACCTCCAACCGTGTAAAGAAGATCGTGGTCGAGCATCTTGGCGTCGACGAGGCCAAGGTCACTGACAATGCGAGCTTCATCGACGACCTCGGCGCCGACAGCCTCGACACCGTCGAACTCGTGATGGCGTTCGAGGAGGAGTTCGGCTGCGAGATACCGGACGACGCGGCGGAGAAGATTCTGACTGTCAAGGATGCGATCAACTTCATCGAAGAAAACGCGGACGCTTGAGCCCGCCGGCGGCAGCGCTCGGCCGGCGATGAAGTAACAACGGCCGATGCGGCGATGAGACGCGTAGTCATCACCGGACTAGGACTGGTGACCCCCCTGGGGGCGGGGGTGGGGCATGTCTGGGCTCGCCTGATAAACGGCGAATCCGGCATCGGGGCGGTGCAGGCCTTCGATGTCTCCGACCTGCCCTGCAAGATCGCCGGCACCGTTCCGCTCGGCAACGGGGACGACGGGCGGTTCGATCCCGACACGGTGTCGAGCGCCAAGGACCGGCGCAAGATGGACGACTTCATCGTCTACACCCTGGGCGCCGCGGCCGAGGCGGTCGGGGATTCGGGCTGGACGCCGGAACGGGAGGAGGACCGCGAGAGGACGGGCGTGCTGATCGGCTCCGGGATCGGCGGCCTCAAGGTCATCTTCGACGGGTCGTTGACGATGGACCGGCGCGGCCCGCGCCGGGTGACGCCGTTCTTCATCCCGGCCAGCCTGATCAACCTGGCTTCCGGACAGGTCTCGATCCGCTACGGCTTCAAGGGCCCCAACCACTCCGTGGTGACCGCCTGCGCGACCGGGGCGCATGCGATCGGCGACGCCGCGCGGATGATCATGCTCGACGATGCCGACGTGATGGTCGCCGGCGGCGCCGAGGCGGCGGTGTGCCGGATCGGCATCGCCGGCTTCGCCTCCGCGCGGGCGCTCTCGACCGGCTTCAACGATACCCCCGAACGCGCCTCGCGCCCGTGGGACCGCGACCGCGACGGGTTCGTGATGGGCG
>JAPPGP010000093.1 GCA_028821395.1 Defluviicoccus sp. | reverse complement strand
GCGAGGCGCCGGCGCTGAAGGACTGGGGCGGCGATTACGGGCGCTATTTCGGCGAGTCGCCGGCCACCGCGCGGCTGGTGATCGAGACCTACCTGGCCCCCGCCGCGATCGGGCTGGATGCGGCGCAGCCGGCCCTGCTGCACGCGGCGATGGACGCCGCGGTCAAGGGCTACCCCTATGCCAAGGGCGCGGTCGAGATGGCGGCCTACGACCTCGCCGGGCGCAGCTTCGGCGTGCCGGTCCACCGCTTGCTCGGCGGGAAGCTCAGGGACTCGGTGCCGATCACCCACTCGATCGGCCTGCTCGCCATCGACGAGGCGGTGGACGAATGCAGGACCGTCGTCGCCGAGGGCATCAAGACGATCAAGATCAAGGTCGGCGTCGATCCCGAGCGCGATGTCGAGATCGTGCGCCGCATCCGCGAGGCCGTGGGAGCGGCGACCCGGCTCTGCGTCGATGCCAATTGCGGCTACGCCACGCCCTACGAGGCGGTCAGGATCATCCGCCGGATGGAGCCCGCCGGGCTGATCTACGCCGAGCAGCCGGTCGAGGGCATCGACGGGCTCGCCGAGGTGCGGCGCGCGATCGGCGTGCCCTTGATGGCCGACGAGAGCGCGTGGAACGCGCGCGACGTGATCGAGATCGCCGAGCGGCGCGCCGCCGACATCGTCTCGATCTACACCACCAAGCCGGGCGGTCTCTACCGCGCCATGCAGGTCGCCGCGGTGGCGCGGGCGGCGGGGCTGATATCCAACGTCAACGGCTCGGTCGAGACCGGGGTGGGCAACCTCGCCAACCTCCAGCTCGCCGCCGCCGCCGAGCCGGTGACGCTGAGCTGCGTGGTCCCGGTCTCGATGCCGGCGGAGCACCGGAAGGGGCGCATCGGCGGGGTCTACTACACCGACGACCTGATCTCGGCCCCGCTCGCCCATGTCGACGGGGCGGTGCCGGTGCCGGACGGCCCCGGCATGGGGGTCGACATCGACGAGGCCAAGATCGAGCGCTACCGGGTGGAGACGGGCGATGCGTGAAGCGGTGCTGACCCGCCTGCGGGCGGAGATGGAACGCGCCGGGCTGGACGCTGCGGTCGCGGTCTCGCCGGAGAATTTTGGCTGGGTCGCGGGCTTCGTGGTCCCCTCGCAGCCGATCATGCGCTGGCGCCACGCGATGGCGGTCGTGGGGCACGCGGACACCGCCTATGTCTGCGTCGACATGGAGGAGACCACCGTTGCCGGGCGGGCGGCCGGGGTGCCGGTGCGCGCCTGGGGCGAGTTCACCGACGACGCGATGGCGGTCCTGGCCGACGAGCTCGCCCGGCGCGGCTTCGCGCGGATCGGGATCGAACTCGACTACCTGCCGGCGGCCGATTTCGCCCGCCTCGGGGCGGCGATGCCGGGGGCCGAGTTCGTCGCCATCGACGCGGCGCTCGACCGCATGCGGCGGATCAAGACGCCGGACGAGATCGACCTTCTCAGGCGGCTGTCGCGGATTTCGGACGCGGCGATCGGCGATGCCTTCGCCGCGGTCTCGCCGGGCGATACCGAGATGGACCTCGGCGCGGCGCTCACGCGCGGCGTCTACGAACTGGGAGCGGAGCAGTTCCGGCTGATGATCGTCGCTACCGGCCCGCGCAGCGAGCTTCCCAATGTCGGGCCGACCGACCGCGTGCTGCAACCGGGCGATGTCTGCCGGGTCGAGATCTTCTCGATGATCGGCGGCTACCACGCCGGCGTCTGCCGCACGGCGGTGGTAAGCGAGCCGCCCGCGCATGCCGAGGGGATCTGGGCCAATCTGGTGGGTTGCAAGCACATGCTGCTCGACATGATCCGCCCGGGCGCCGTCGCCAGCGACATCTACGCCGCCTTCCTCGCCGAGTTCGGCAAGCTCGGCTTGCCGCCCATCGCCTTCGTCGGGCACGGCATCGGGCTCAACCTGCACGAGGCGCCCTATCTCGCGGCGCATGACGACACGGTGCTGGAGGCCGGCACGGTGATGGGCTTCGAGCCGCTGGTCTACCGCACCGGCCACGGCTACGGCATGCAGCTCAAGGACATGGTGGCAGTCACGGAGAGCGGCGCCGAGCTGCTGTCCGACGCCACCGACAACGACCGGCTGATCGTCATCGGCTGAGGTCGCCGATCAGCTCGAGCGCGGCGGTCTCGCCCGCCGCGTCGCCCGCGATCAACAGCACGATCTCCTCGATCCCGGCGGCGCGGTACTCGGCAATGCGCGCCGCGCAGTCTTCCGGCGAACCGCAGACGGCAAACGCCTCGACCGCCTCATCGGGGATCAGTGCTGCGGCCGCATCCATGTCGCGCCGCGCGATCGCGTCCTTGACCGCATCGCGGTCGACGGCGATGCCGGAGCCGGCGACGCTCGGGGCGACGAAGTCGTTGCGCATCATGAAGGCGATTTTGGGACGCAGGCGCCCGATCGCCGCCGCCCGGTCGGGATCGACGGCGATGTACACATAGGCCGCGCGCCTGAGCGCCGCCGGGTCGCGTCCCGCTCCCGTCGCTCCGGCCTCGACCATGGCGAGGGAGTCGGCCGCGTACTCGGCCGTGAGACCGGCCGACAGGACCACCCCGTCGGCGAGTTCGCCGGCGAGCCGCAGCATCCTGGGTCCCATCGCGGCGAGGTAGAGCGGGATCGGCTCAGGCGGCAGGAAGGCCATGCGCATGCCGTCGAGGCGGAACATCTCGCCCTCGAAGGCGCCCTTCTCTCCGGACCAGAGCTGACGGAGACAGGCGATGAACTCGCGCATGGCGGTGAGCGGCTTCTCCAGCTTCGCTCCCGCCTCGGCGAGGAACATCGGGTTGCCCGAGCCGAGCGCGAGCGCGGCGCGCCCCGGCGCGGCCTCGGCGATGGTCGCCATCGCCATCGCGACCGAGACTGGCGACCAGAGATAGGGGCTGATCGCGGTCGGCACCACGGTGGCGCGCGCGGTCTGGAGCGCGAAGGCGGCGCAGGAGACCAGCGACTGGCGGTAGCCCAAATGCTCGGCCATCCAAAGCCCGCCGGCACCGGCCTCCTCGGCGCGGCGGGCGAGCGCAAGCGCGTCGCCGAAGCGCGCGAAGCCGTCGAAGCTAACCCCGAAGCCGCTCATCCCTCCCGCACCAGGCGATGCAGCGCCGCCGGATCGAGGCCGGCGATCCCCATGCGTTCGAGAGTGAGTCCCTCGCCGGCGTAGTCGATTCCGGTCGCCGCCGAGAGCAGCGCGACGTGGGCGTCGATGGTCGGCGTCGGCACGCCCGCCAGCCGCCCGAAGGCGGCAAACGGAACCAGCCCGTAGCCCACGTCCTCGTGCACGTAGCGGTGGTCGAGCGAGGGCGGACTCCTGAGCGTCGCGTTGGGCGCGCTCTCCCGGCAGGCGCGCGAGATCGAACCGCTGTCCATCGCTTCCCTGGTCGTGAGCCCGGCATTGCGGAAGATTTCGAGGAAGGGGGTCGCCGGGACCTTCAGCGCGCGCGCGACGGCGAGGCGTTCGGCGTCGATCTCCGCCGTCACCCTCCCGACCGCATCGGTCACCCCCTCCCGGTAGAACAGGAAGTCGCCGCCGGTCGATTCGATCCACCCCGCATTCAGCAGCATGCCGGGCGGGTGGAAGACGGCGTTGATATTGGCAAGCCCGGTCTCCAGCACGCTGGAGGCGGGGCGGATTTCCGGGAACAGCGGCGAGACCGCTTCGTGCAGCCGTGCCGTCGCGGTGCCGGGCAGCGCCGCGAACATCAGCGATTTCGTGTAGCCGTAGATGCCGACGGTGGCCGGCGCCTCGATCCGGCTGATGAAGGTGAGCGTCACCGTCTCACAGGTCTCGAGCGGGGCGGCGTGCCCGGCGCGGCGCATCTCGGCGCGGAAATGGAGCCCGCCGCCGGTATGGCCGGGGTCGAGGAACACGGGTACGCCCTCGGGCAGCACGCCGGTCAAACGTTCCGCGTAGTACGCATGCGCCACCGAGGGCACGACCAGCATGACGAGGTCGGCGCCATCGACCGCCTCGACCACGTCGGTGGTGAGAAGCGCCGGCATCTCGCTTCCGTCGAAGACGCCGTGCACGTCGATGCCGCCGTTTTCGAGAATCGGCGCGAGGCTCTCTTCGCGGCGCCCGTGCAGCCGGACCTCGAAGCCGCGCCGCGTGAGGTCGGCCGCGGCCGCATAGCCGCCATGCCCCGCTCCCATCACCGCTACCGACCGGATCGCCATCCGCCGATCTTGCGGACCCGCGCCGGTGCGGGCAAGGGCGGTACGCGCTGGCGGCGGGCGGTGGGTGTGGCTAGGTTCGCGCCGGAGCTCGCGCGCGCGTCTATGGAACCGGCATGATTTCCACCCCCGTCCTGCTGGCGGTACTGGGCGCCGCGCTGCTGCACGCGGGCTGGAACGCGATGGTCAAGTCGCGCGCCGACCCGCTGATCAGCATGGCATGGCTGTCGGTCGCGTCCGGCGCGGCGGCCTGCATCGCGCTGCCCTTCGCGGCGGTTCCGCCGGCCGCCGCATGGCCCTATTTGGCGGTGTCGACCGCACTCCACACGGCGTACAACCTGCTGCTGGCAACGAGCTATCGTCACGGCGAATTCAGCCGCGTCTACCCGATCGCGCGTGGCGGTGCGCCACTCCTGGTGACCCTGGTCTCGCTGGCCTTCCTCGACGAGGCGCTCGGCGCCCGGGCGCTGACAGCGATCGGGCTGATCCTGCTGGCCATCGTCGGCGTCGCCTGGGGCCGTGTGGGCACGGGCGACGCAACCGCCGGACCCGTCGACCGCTCCCTCCCTCTGGCCGGGCTGACTGCGCTGGCGATCGCCGGCTACACCATCGCCGACGGGCTTGGCGGCCGGGCAGCGGGCGATCCGATCGGCTATCTGGTCTGGCTCTTTTTCCTCGATGCCTGGCCGACGATCCTGGCCATCCTCTGGCTGCGCCACGGCCGGTTTCGGCAGACCCCGCGCGGCGACGTGGCGCGCTCGCTGGCAGGCGGTCTGCTCTCCATGCTGGCCTACGGCATCGTCGTCTGGGCGATGTCGCAGGCGCAGGTCGCCGTGGTCGCCGCGCTGCGCGAAAGCAGCATCCTGTTCGCCGCCCTGATAAGCGTGATCGTGCTGAAGGAAAGGCCGGGCTCCGTGCGCCTCGCCGCCATCGTCCTGCTCGCCGCCGCGGTCGCCCTCCTGCGGGTCTCCTGAGCGACCGTCCTTCGATACGCCAGGTGGCGGTCGGCGGCCGGTTTGGCTACATTCGCGGCCGATGTCCGAGGCGCCGCAGAGATCCAACCACCGGAGCGAGGCCCGCGCGCGGCTGGCCGAGGCGATGGCCTACGATCCGGGTCTTGCCGCGCGCTATCGCCGCGAGGGGCTGTGGCGCGACGAGCTGCTGACCGACTGGCTCGACCGCATTGTCGCAGCGACGCCGAACGCGACCGCCATCGTCACCGCCGGGGAAACCCTCACCTTCGCCGAGCTCGCGGCGATGAGCGACCGCCTCGCCGCCGGGTTCCGCCGGCTCGGCATCGGCACGGGCGACGTGGTCGGCGTGCAGCTCCGCAACGGGCCCTGGTGGGTCGCGATCCACGTCGCCCTGGTGCGGATCGGCGCGGTGATGACCGGCATCCATCTCACCTTCCGCGAGGCCGAGTGCGAACGCGCGCTCGCCTTCGGCGAGGCGGCGGCGATCGTCTGCGAAAGGGCGACGGGCGATTTCGCCATCGCCGATACCATGCTGCGCCTGAAGCGCCGACTGCCCGCGCTGGAACACGTCATCGTCGCGGGCGGCGGCCCGGCGGGGACGATTGCGCTCGAGGCGCTCGAGGACGAGACCGGGCCGCTCGCCGAGCGGGCGGATGCGTCCGGGCCGTTCATCATGCTCTACACCTCGGGATCGACCAGCCGGCCCAAGGCGGTGCCGCTCAGCCACAACAACCTGCTGACCAATGCGCGCGGCAGCGCCGGCGTGTTCGGCATCGCCGCGGAAGACCGGATCATGGCGGCCGGGCCGTTCGCCCATCTCTATTCGCTGCACGCCCCGCATTTCTCGCTGCTCACCGGGGCGGCCCAGGTGATCCTGCCGACCTACGAGAAGGCGGCATTCGTCGATCTGGTCGAGACCGCGCGGCCGACGGTGATCTTCGCCGTCCCCGCCCATGTCCTCCCCTGCCTGGCCGAGGGGCTGATGGACGGGCGCGACTGGTCCTCGGTACGGCTGCTGTCGATCGCCGGCGCGGCGGTCTCGGGCGAGCTGGTGCGCGAGCTCGACGCCAGGCTGCCGAACGGGCGGGTCGTCCAGCTCTGGGGCATGACCGAGATGCAGGCCGGGCTCTATACCCGCCCCGACGACCCGGTGGATTTCGCGGCCGAGACCTGCGGGCGACCGAGCCCCGGCACCGAGATCCGCATCGCGTCCGGGGACGGCGAGGCCCTGCCGCAAGGCGCCGAGGGCGAGCTCCAGGTGCGCGGCGCCTCGGTCTTCCCGGGCTATTTCCGCGACCCCGAGTCGAACGCCGAGGCGTTCACCCATGACCGCTGGTTCCGCACCGGAGACCTCGCGGCCGTCGACGTTCACGGCAATGTGGTGCTCAAGGGCCGCATCAAGGACACGGTCAATCGGGGCGGGGTCAAGTACTCGACGCGCGAGGTCGAAGAGCTGCTGCTCGACCACCCCGAGATCGACCAGGCGGCGGTCGTGCCGGCGCCGCATGCGCGGCTCGGCGAGATCGGCTGCGCCTTCGCCGTCGCCCGCAACGACGGCGCGGTGACGCTGGACGGGCTCTGCGCCTGGCTGCTGAAGCGGGGCATCGCCAAGTACAAGCTGCCGGAACGGCTGGAGCTGGTGGCGGAGATGCCGCTCGGCCCGTCGCGCAAGATCGACAAGGAGTCGCTGAAGGCGATCGCGGCGAACACCGCGACGGGCGAGGCGGCGCAATGAACCGCGAGGACCTCCGCCACTACCTGCTCGCCGCCCCGCTCAACCAGCTGGCGGCGGAGGCGGTGCGGCTGCGCGATGCCGGGTTCGGTCACACGGTGTCGTATTCGCGCAAGGTGTTCGTGCCGCTGACCCGGCTCTGCCGCGACGTCTGCCATTACTGCACCTTCGCGGCGCCGCCGAGGCGCGGCGTCGCCGCCTATCTGTCGCCGGACGAGGTGCTGGCGATCGCCGAGGCGGGGCGGGAGGCCGGTTGCAAGGAGGCGCTGTTCACCCTCGGCGACAAGCCCGAATTGCGGTACCGCGCGGCGCGCGAGGCGCTGGCGGCGCTGGGCTTCGAGACCACAATCGAATACCTGGTCCACGCGGCACGGCTGGTGTTCGAAGAGACGGGGCTCTTGCCGCACGTCAACCCGGGGGTGCTGAGCCGCGCCGAAATCGCCGCGCTCCGCGAGGTCTCGGTGTCGCAGGGGATCATGCTCGAAAGCCTGTCGCCCAGGCTGGCGCGGCGCGGCGGCCCGCATTTCGGCTCGCCCGACAAGCGGCCCGGACCGAGGCTGGCGACGCTCCGCGTGGCCGGCGAGCTCGCCGTCCCCTTCACCACCGGCATCCTGATCGGCATCGGGGAGACCCGGGCGGAACGGCTGGATGACCTGTTCGCCATCGCCGAGCTGCATCGCGCTTACGGCCACATCCAGGAAGTCATCGTGCAGAACTTCCGCGCCAAGCCGGGCACTCGAATGGCGGACTCGCCCGAGCCGGCGCCGGATGAGCTCGCCTGGACGGTCGCCGCCGCACGCCATGTGCTCGGCCCGGCGATGAGCATCCAGGCGCCGCCCAATCTGAGTGCCGGGACCTGGCCCGATTTGATCGCCGCCGGGCTCAACGACTGGGGCGGGGTCTCGCCGGTCACCCCCGACCACGTCAACCCGGAAGCGCCGTGGCCGGAGATCGGCTCGCTCGCGCGGCGTAGCGCCGCCGCCGGCAAGGTGCTGGTCGAGCGTCTGGCGGTCTACCCGGCCTATGCGCTGGAAGCGGAACGCTGGGTCGATCCTGCGCTGGCGCCCGCGGTGCGCCGCATGATCGACGCGGAGGGGTTCGCCAGGCCCGACTTCTGGGCCCCCGGGGTCGCCGAAGACCCGCCGGCGGACCGCGCAGTCCGGGCGCCGGCGATCCGCACCGACGACCTCGCGCCGATCCTCGACCGCGCAGCCAGCGGCGAACGGCTGGAGACCGGGGAGATCGCGCACCTGTTCGGCGCGCGGGCCGGGCGGTTCGATGCCGTGGTCGCGGCGGCGGATGCGATCAGGCGCGAAGTGTCCGGCGAAGTCGTGACCTATGTCGTCAACCGCAACATCAACTACACCAACATCTGCACCTATGCCTGCCGGTTCTGCGCCTTCTCCAAGGGGCGCTCCAGCGCCGGGCTGCGCGGCACCCCCTACGACCTCGATCTCGACGAAATCGAGCGGCGCGTCGCCGAAGCCTGGGCGCGCGGCGCCACCGAGGTCTGCCTGCAAGGCGGCATCCACCCCGATTACACCGGCGAGACCTATGTCGGCATCGCCCGCGCGGTGAAGCGCGCGGCGCCCGAGATGCACGTCCACGCCTTCTCGCCGCTCGAGATCAGCCAGGGCGCGGCGACGCTGGGGCTGCCGGTGGACGCCTTCCTCGAACGGCTGATCGATGCCGGGCTCGGTTCGCTGCCCGGTACCGCGGCGGAAATCCTCGATCCCCCGATCCGCGAGATCCTCTGCCCCGACAAGGTGACGGTCGACGAGTGGCTGTCGGTGATCCGCACCGCGCACCGTCTGGGCCTGAAGTCCACCGCGACCGTCATGTTCGGCAGCGTCGAGGGTCCGGCCTCCTGGGCGCGCCACCTGACTGCGGTGCGCGACCTGCAGGCCGACACCGGCGGTTTCACCGAGTTCGTCCCCCTCCCCTTCGTCCACATGGAGGCGCCGATCTATCTCCGCGGCAAGGCGCGCAAGGGCCCGACCTGGCGCGAGGCCGTGCTGATGCACGCCGTGGCCCGGCTCGCGCTCAACCCGCTGATCCCCAACATCCAGGTGTCGTGGGTGAAGATGGGGCGCGAGGGTGCGGCCTCCAGCCTCGGCGCCGGGGTCAACGATCTGGGCGGCACGCTGATGAACGAGAGCATCTCGCGCGCCGCGGGCACGGCGCACGGCCAGGAGCTGCCGCCGGAAGAGATGGACGCGCTGATCGCGGGTGCCGGGCGCCTGCCGCGCCAACGCTCGACGACATACGGCCCGGTCGGCGCGGCGCGCATCGCCGCCGGGCGCGCGGCACCGCCGCTCGAACCCGTCGCGGC
>JAPPGP010000009.1 GCA_028821395.1 Defluviicoccus sp. | reverse complement strand
CCCCGCATCGCGCCGCGCGCCTCTCCTGCCCTGTCGGCCGGACAGCGCCGCGCAGACCATGACAGGGATGAGAAATGCGGGCTAGTGGCCTCCCGGGTTCGGACCGGCGCCCCACAGATAGATGCAGCAGAACAGGAACAGCCAGACCACGTCGACGAAATGCCAGTACCACGCCGCCGCCTCGAAGCCGAAATGGTGATCCGGCTTGAAGTGGTCCTTGTAGGCGCGGAAGAAGCAGACGATCAGGAAGATCGTCCCGACCAGCACGTGGAAGCCGTGGAAGCCGGTCGCCATGAAGAAGGTGCTCGGATAGATGCCGTCGGAGAAGGCGAAGGCGGCGTGGCTGTACTCGTAGGCCTGCACGCAGGTGAACAGGATGCCAAGCCCGATGGTCAGCCCGAGCCCCTGCAGGACGTGCCGGCGGTTGCCTTCCTTGAGCGCATGATGCGCCCAGGTCACCGTGACCCCCGACATCAGCAGGATCAGCGTATTGAGGAAGGGCAGGTCCCACGGATCGAAGGTGACGATGCCGGGCGGCGGCCACTGGCTCTCGATCGCCGCGGGGGGGAACAGCCCGGCGTTGAAATAGGCCCAGAACCAGGCGACGAAGAACATCACCTCGGAGGCGATGAACAGCGCCATGCCGTAGCGCATGCCGATCTGCACGATCGGCGTATGGTACCCCTCGAAGGTGGCCTCGCGGATCACGTCGCGCCACCACCCGACCATGGTGACGGCGATGCCGACGAAGCCGAGCGCCATCAGCCACCACGAGCCCTCGTGCATGTACCAGACCGCGCCGATGAACAGCGCGCCCGCCGCCGCCGCGCCGACCGCCGGCCAGACGCTGGGATCGACCAGGTGGTAGGGATGCTTGTGGCCGTGGTGGGTGTATTCGGCCGCCGAATCGGCTGGCGCCATGGCTTACCCCTCTCTCATTTGGCGGCGATCCGCGCGCTGTCCCGGGACTCGGGCTGCCCGGGCGCGGCGAAGAAGGTATAGGAGAGCGTGATCGTCGTCACGTCGTCGAGATTGCGGTCTTCGGCGAGCTCGGGATCGACGTAGAACGAGACCGGCATGTCGACGCTGCGGTCCGCCTCCAGGGTCTGCTCGGTGAAGCAGAAACAGTCCAGCTTGGAGAAGTAGGGACCCGCCTTGGCCGGGGTGACGTTGAAGGTCGCGGTGCCGGTGACCGGCCGGTCGGCGAGGTTCTTCGCCCGGTAGAAGGCGAGCCGCTCCTCGCCGAGCCGCACCTTGACGCTCCGCTCCACCGGCTGGAAGCGCCACGGCAGCGCCGAGTTCACGTCCGCGTTAAAGCGCACCGTCACCGAGCGCTCGTGGAGCTCCGTGGGCGCCGCCTCCGCGACCTGGGTGGTGCCGCCGAAGCCGGTCACCTGGCAGAACCAGCGATAGAGCGGCACCGAGGCATAGGCGAGCCCGCCCATGACGACGACGATGCCGAGCAGCGCGCCCGCGGTCGCCACGTTCCGCCGTCCGGGTGTGCGCGCCATCTCACCACCCTCCCATGCGGACCATCGACATCACGAAGAACAGGGCCACCAGCCCGAGAAGCACCGTCAGCATGGCGATATTGCGGACCCGGCGGCGCTTGTGAAGCTCGCTCAGCGGCATCGCCATCCCCCTATGACGCGCCCGGGATCAGGCGTTCGGCAATCATCGCCGCGAACAGCACGAACAGATAGAGGATCGAGAAGCCGAACAGTCGCGGCGCGCCTTCATGGCCGTCCGCCCGCCGGAGCCGCCAGGCAAGCACCAGGAAGGCCGCGCTCATCGCCGCCGCGACCGCGCCGTAGCCAAGCCCGGCGATCCCGAGAACCACGGGGGCCAGCGAGACCGGCAGCAGCAGCAGGGCGTAGAGCACGATCTGGCGCTTGGTCTCGTCCGAGCCCGCGACCACCGGCAGCATGGGAATGCCGGCGGCGGCGTAGTCGCCGCTCCTGTAGAGCGAGAGCGCCCAGAAATGCGGCGGGGTCCACATGAAGATCAGGGCGAACAGCGCGATCGCGCCGAGACCGACATCGCCGGTGACCGCGGCCCAGCCGATCATCGGCGGGAACGCGCCGGCGGCGCCGCCGATGACGATGTTCTGCGGCGTGCGGCGCTTGAGCCAGACGGTGTAGACGAAGACGTAGAAGGCGATGGTGAGCGCCAGGAGCGCCGCCGCGGTCCAGTTGACCGCGAGCGCCATCACGCTGACCGAGCCGACGCCGAGCACCGCGCCGAAGCCGAGCGCGTCGCCCGGGGTCATGCGCCCGGCGGGCAGCGGGCGGTCGCTGGTGCGCGCCATCACCGCGTCGATGTCGCGGTCGTACCACATGTTGATCGCGCCCGCCGCGCCAGCCCCGACGGCGATGCACAGCACCGCGATCGCCGCCAGCACCGGGTGCAGCGCGCCCGGTGCCAGCACCATCCCGGCCACCGCGGTGAACACCACGAGCGACATCACCCGCGGCTTCAGGAGGGCCACGAAGTCGCCGATCGCCGGCCCGTCGATGGGCGCCGCGCCCGCGGTCAGCTCGATCTGTCGCTCGGCCACGATTCGCTCCGCCGCTAACGGATCTGCGGCAGCTCGTCATAGGAGTGGAACGGCGGCGGCGAGGACACCGACCATTCGAGGGTCGTCGCGCCCTCGCCCCACGGGTTCTCGCCGACCCGTTCGCCGGCGGTAAACGTGCGGTAGCAGATCCACAGGAACAGCAGCACGCCGGCCGCCGAGATGTAGGCGCCGAGCGAGGAGACCATGTTCCAGCCGGCATAGGCGTCCGGGTAGTCCGGGATGCGCCGCGGCATCCCGGCCAGGCCGAGGAAGTGCTGCGGGAAGAAGGTCACGTTGACGCCGATGAACATGATCCAGAAATGGATCCTGCCCCACATCTCCGGGTAGCGCCGGCCGCACATCTTGGGCAGCCAGTAGTAGAACCCGCCGAAGATCGCGAACACCGCGCCCATCGACAGCACGTAGTGGAAATGCGCCACCACGTAGTAGGTGTCGTGCAGCGCGTGGTCGACGCCGGCATTGGCGAGCACCACCCCGGTCACCCCGCCGAGGGTGAACAGGAAGATGAAGCCGACCGCCCACAGCATCGGCGTGTCGAAGCGGATCGACCCGCCCCACATGGTGGCGATCCAGCTGAAGATCTTGATGCCCGTCGGCACCGCGATGACCATCGTCGCCGCGGTGAAATAGGCCTTCGTGTCGACATCCATGCCGACCGTGTACATGTGGTGCGCCCAGACGATGAAGCCGACGAAGCCGATCGCCACCATGGCGTAGGCCATGCCGAGATAGCCGAAGACCGGCTTGCGCGAGAAGGTCGCCACGATCTGGCTGACGATGCCGAAGCCCGGCAGGATCAGGATGTAGACCTCGGGGTGGCCGAAGAACCAGAACAAATGCTGGAACAGGACCGGGTCGCCGCCGCCCGCCGCCTTGAAGAAGGTGGTGCCGAAATTGCGGTCGGTCAGCAGCATGGTGATCGCGCCCGCGAGCACCGGCAGCGAGAGCAGCAGCAGGAAGGCGGTCACCAGGATCGACCAGACGAAGAGGGGCATCTTGTGCAGCGTCATCCCCGGCGCGCGCATGTTGAAGATCGTGGTGATGAAGTTCGCCGCGCCCAGGATCGACGAGGCGCCGGCCAGATGCAGGGCGAAGATGGCCATGTCGACCGAGGGTTCGGGCTGCCCGGTATCCGAGCTCAGCGGCGGGTAGATCGTCCAGCCGCCGCCCACCCCGCCGAAGAAGGGCGAGCCCAGCAGCAGGATGAAGGACGGGATCAGCAGCCAGAAGCTGATATTGTTCATCCGCGGGAACGCCATGTCCGGCGCGCCGATCATCAGCGGCACGATCCAGTTGCCGAACCCGCCGATCATCGCCGGCATGACCATGAAGAAGATCATGATCAGCCCGTGGGCGGTGATCAGCACGTTGAACATGTGGTAGTCGCCGCCGAGGATCTGGTCGCCGGGGCTGTTCAGCTCCATCCGGAACAGGATGGACATGGCGCCGCCGATGATTCCGGAGACCACGGCGAACACCAGGTACATCGTGCCGATGTCCTTGTGGTTGGTCGAATAGACGAAGCGCCGCCACCCGGTGGGATGGGCCTCGTGGTGGTCGTGGGCCGCCGCGGAATCGCTCATTCCCCTGCTCCTCCGTCCCGACTCAGCGCGTGGACTCTAGGCCGGCGACCCTGGTCGCCGGCGGCGCGGTGCCGTCGTCCTCCGCGGCATATTCCTTCTTCGCCCATGAAACCCAGGCGTCGAACTCCCGATCCGTGACGACGTCGACACGGATCGGCATGAAGCCGTGATTGACGCCGCAGAGCTCCGAGCACTGGCCGTAATAGACCCCCGTCCGCTCGGCCTTGAACCAGAGTTCGTTGAGCCGCCCCGGCACCCCGTCGATCTTGACGCCGAACGCCGGTATCGCCCAGGCGTGCAGCACGTCGTCCGCCGTGACCTGCACGCGGACCACCTTGTTGACCGGCACCACGACGCGGTTGTCGACCGAGAGCAGCCGCGGCTGGCCTTCCTTCAGCTCGTCGTCGGCCAGGATCGTCGCGTCGAAGGTGAAGTCGCCGTGGTCGGGGTACTCGTAGCTCCAGTACCACTGGTGGCCGATCGCCTTCACCGTCAGATCGGCCTTGGGGATGGTATCGGAGTAGTAGAGCAGCTTGAAGGAGGGGATCGCGATCAGCACCAGGATGACCACCGGGATCACCGTCCACAGAACCTCGACCGTCGTGTTGTGCGTGGTGCGGGTGGGCGTCGGGTTCCTGCTCTCGCGGAAGCGCCACATGACGTAGAGCAGCAGCCCCAGCACGAACAGCGTGATCAGGGTGATGACGACCAGCAGGATGTCGTGCAGATCGTCGATGTTCTGCATCAGCGGGGTCGCGGCCGGCTGCAGCCCGAGCTGCCAGGGCACCGGCTCGCTCGCCCACGCACCGGTTCCGGTCAGGCCGGCGGCCGCCGCCGCGCCCGCTGCGAGAATGCGTCCTCGGCTCATCGGCATTCGAATCGAGTCCTTATCGTCCGCGGGATGCTCGCCCCCGAGCAGCGATACCCTTCAGGCGCGCTCCCGACGCGGGAAACCCTGCAAAGGCACGGAAATCGCCGGATTGATACACAGCGGCAGTGGCAAACACAAGCTCCCCCCGTCATCGGGCGATTCTACCCGAATTCGGGCGTTCGGTGGGCTTCCGGTAGCGGATTTTTTTGTCGCTCGCCCCCTTCGCCCGGCGCCGGTTTCGGATCGCGGGGTGACATCGCGCGGCGGCGACACCATCATATAGCGGGTAGCGCCGATCTTGGCGCCAGGAGGCCGGAAATGGCGGATCTCGCGAAAACGGACGAGCTTTTCTTCAACCGCACCGGGCTCGACCGGGCCCGGGTCGAATCGATCGTCGCCGATGCGCTCGACGGCACCGACGACGGCGAGCTGTTTCTCGAGTACCGCCAGTCCGAGGGGCTGGGCTTCGACGACGGGCGCCTGAAGACGGCGTCGTTCGACACCACCCAGGGGTTCGGGCTGCGCGCCGTCGCCGGCGAGGCGACCGGCTACGCGCACGCCGCCGAATTGTCGGAAGCGGCGATCGAACGCGCGGCCGGGACGGTCAAGGCGGTCAGATCGGGCCATGGTGGCACGGCGGCCGACGGCCCGGCCGCCACCAACACGGCGCTCTATGTCGAGGACAACCCGCTCAACGAGATACCGTTCGAGCGCAAGGTCAAGCTGCTGCAGGACATCGACGCCTACGCGCGCGGCCGCGATCCCCGGGTCGTGCAGGTCGTCGCCTCCATCATGGGCGAGTGGCAGGCGATCCAGATCGTCCGCGCCGACGGCCGCCGGGCGGCGGACATCCGCCCGCTGGTGCGGCTCAACGTGTCGGTCGTGGCGGCCGAGGGCGAGCGCATGGAGACCGGCAGCCACGGGGCCGGCGGACGCACTTCCTATGGCGCCTATTTCGCCGAGGAGTCCTGGCAGGCCCAGGTCGAGGAGGCGCTGCGCCAGGCGCTCGTCAACCTCGAATCGGTGCCCGCGCCGGCCGGCGAGATGCCGGTGGTGCTCGGTCCCGGCTGGCCCGGCATCCTGCTCCACGAGGCGATCGGCCACGGGCTGGAAGGCGATTTCAACCGCAAGAAGACCTCGGCATTCTCCGGCCTGCTCGGCGAGCGGATCGCGGCGCCGGGCGTGACCGTGGTCGACGACGGGACCATCGCCGACCGCCGCGGCTCGCTCACCATCGACGACGAGGGAACGCCCACCCAGAACACGGTGCTGATCGAGGACGGCATCCTCACCGGCTACATGCAGGACCGGATGAACGCGCGGCTGATGGGCGCGAGGCCGACCGGCAACGGGCGGCGCGAGAGCTTCGCGCATGCGCCGATGCCGCGCATGACCAACACCTACATGCTGGCCGGCGAGCGGTCGCCTGACGAGATCATCGCCGCGGTGCCGAAGGGCCTTTATGCGGTGAATTTCGGCGGCGGGCAGGTCGACATCACCTCGGGCAAGTTCGTGTTCAGCGCATCCGAGGCCTATCTGATCGAGGACGGCAAGCTGGGCGCCCCGGTCAAGGGCGCGACGCTGATCGGCAACGGGCCGGATGCGCTCACCCGGGTCCGCATGGTCGGCGACGACATGGGCATGGACCCCGGCGTCGGCACCTGCGGCAAGGAGGGCCAGGGCGTCCCCGTCGGCGTCGGCCAGCCGACCCTGCTGGTCGACAATCTCACCGTCGGCGGCACCGCCGCCTGAGCGGCTCAGTAGGCGTATTCCTCGAACACGCGGTCGATATCGCCGTTCCACGAGCCGTAGAAGCGCTCCAGCTTGTGCTCGGCCGGGCAGGAGCCACGCCTGACGATGTCGTCGAGGATGCGGAGATATCCGGTCTCGTTGTCGCCCACCCGGTCGAGACGGGCGCGCGCCCTGAGCCCCTCATGGGCGATCCGCAGCGTCTCGCGCGCGACGTCGAGCAGGGTGCCGCCGCGAAACGGCGTCTTGAGGGCCTGGATCGAGGTCTCGTGGCGCAGCCGGTGGTGGTCCTCGACCGTCCAGTCGGCGATCAGATCGTAGGCCGCATCGAGCGCGCCCCGGTCGTAGAGCAGCCCGACCCAGAGCGCCGGCAGCGCGCAGAGCCGCCGCCACGGCCCGCCGTCGGCGCCGCGCATCTCGATATAGCGCTTGAGCCGGACCTCCGGGAACAGCGTCGTCAGATGGTCCGCCCAGTCCGACATCATCGGCTTCTCGCCGGGCAGCGCCGGCAGGCTTCCGTCGAGAAAGTCGCGGAAGGACTGGCCGCTCGCATCGACATAGGTTCCGTCGCGGTAGACGAAGTACATCGGCACGTCGAGCACGTAGTCGACATAGCGCTCGAAGCTCATGCCGTCCTCGAAGACGAAGGGCAGGATGCCGCAGCGATCCGGGTCGGTGTCTTCCCAGACATGGCTGCGATAGGAGTAGTAGCCGCTGGGCTTGCCCTCGACGAAGGGCGAGTTGGCGAAAAGCGCCGTCGCGACCGGCTGGAGCGCGAGACCGACCCGCATCTTGCGCACCATGTCGAGCTCCGACTCGAAGTCCAGATTGACCTGCACCGTGCAGGTCCGGACCATCATGTCGAGCCCCATGCCACCCTTCCTGGGCATGTAGTCGCGCATGATCCGGTAGCGCCCCTTGGGCATCCACGGGATGTCTTCGCGCCTGGCGCGGGGGTGGAAGCCGAGCCCGACCAGCCCGACCCCGAGCTCGCCCGCCACCTCCTTGACCTCCGCGAGATGGGTATGCACCTCGTCGCAGGTCTGGTGGATGGTCTCCAGCGGCGCGCCCGACAGCTCGAGCTGCCCGCCGGGCTCCAGCGATATGTTGCAGTCCGACTTCGCCAGCGCGATCGGGTTGCCGTTCTCCAGCACCGGCTCCCAGCCGAAACGCGTCAGCCCTTCGAGCAGCGCGCGGATGCCCCACGCGCCGTCATAGGGGGCGGAGTCCAGGGTTTCGAGATGGAAGACGAATTTTTCGTGCTCGGTGCCAATCCGCCAGTCTTCCGGCGGCTTGCACCCGGCCTCCAGATACTCGACGAGCTGGCGCCGGTCCTCGATCGGCGCGCCCTGGCTCGAAGGCGGTGCGGCCATGACTCCCCGCCTCAGGCCCGCGCCGCCGCCGGCAGATCGCCGGGTCGGCGCCAGTCGCCCATCACCGCCTGCCAACAGACCAGCGCGGCGATCGCCGCGGTCTCGGCACGCAGCAGCCGCGGCCCGAGATCGACCGCATGCACGTAGGGCCGGCTGCGGAGCGAAGCGCGCTCTTCCTCGGCGAACCCGCCTTCGGGTCCGATGAGCGCCGCCCAGGGGCCGGCCGCGTCGCCGTCCCGGGCCTCGGTCAGGCACTCGACGATCGGCCGACCGCCGCCGCTCTCGTCGCAGAAGACGAGCCGCCGCCCGGCCGGCCAGTCTCTCAGCACCTCGCCGAGCGGCGTGGCGGCGCGGATCTCCGGCACGTCGCAGCGCCCGCACTGCTCGGCCGCCTCGATGGCGAGCAGCCGCATCCGATCCGTCCTGACCCGCGATGCCGTCGTGCGCTCGGTGGTCACCGGAACCAGCGCCGTGGCGCCGAGCTCGACCGCCTTGGCCACCAGCAGCTCGCCCGGCCCGCGCTTGAGCGGCGCGAACAGGAGCCAGAAATCGCCGCCGACGGGCTGCGCCGCGAGCCGGCGTTCGAGGCGCAGCGCGACGCAGCGTCTATCCACCGTTTCGATCCTGCCCAGCCACTCGCCGTCCCTTCCGTTGAACGCCGCGACCGCATCCCCGGCGGAGAGCCGCATCACGTTCTTCAGATAGTGGGTGCGGTCGCGGTCGAGCACCGCCGCCTCGCCCTGTGCGAGAGCCTGGTCGAGAAAAAGCCTCACGCGCGGAGAAGGTGACTGCATCGCTGATCGCGCCGCCGTCGTAACCATACGCGGTGCGGATATAATCGGAGCGGAGCCAAAGAGCAATGTCGGGCATGGACCACGCCGCGAGCGATATTCCCAAGGGCGGATGGGTCGATCGCCGTCTGCCGGCTTCCTGGCGGCCCTATGCGCGCCTCGCGCGGCTCGACAGGCCGATCGGCACCTGGCTGCTGCTGTTTCCCTGCTGGTGGTCGATCGCCTTCGCCTCGCCCGAGCCGCTTTCGCGCGAGAGCCTGGTGCTGTTCGCCCTGTTCGGCATCGGCGCCCTGGTGATGCGGGGCGCCGGCTGCACGTTCAACGACATCTGCGACCGCGACTTCGACGCCCGGGTCG
>JAPPGP010000213.1 GCA_028821395.1 Defluviicoccus sp. | reverse complement strand
GCCGGTGCCGATCAGCGCCTTCAAGACGCTGACGCTGAGTTGCGTCGCGCCCGAGGAGACCGAGCGCGTGTTCATGACCAGCGGCACCACCGGGGGCGCGCGCGGGCGCTGCTACCACCCGACGCTCGCGGTCTACGACCGGTCGATGACCGCCAATTTCCGCGCCCGCTTCATGCGCGGGCGCGAGCGCATCCGCATGGGGATCCTGTTCCCCACCGAAGAGGAGATGCCCAACTCGTCGCTCGCCCATTACCTCGCGCTGGCGGCAAGAAATTTCGGCACGCCGGACAGCGAGCACCTGCTCGACCAGAAGGGGCTGGAGAACGACCGCCTGTTCCGCGCGCTGGACGAGGCGGCGGGCACCGGCGAGCCCTACGCGCTGCTCGGCGCGACCTACAGCTTCGTGCACGCCTTCGACGAGATGGGGCGCGGCAGCAGGAGCTGGCGCCTGCCGCCGGGCAGCCGGGTGCTCGATACCGGCGGGTTCAAGGGCCGCTCGCGCGACGTGGCGGCGAGCGAGTTCTACGCCCGCATGGAGGCGCTGCTCGGCATCGCACCCGCGAGCTGCATCAACATGTACGGCATGACCGAGCTCAGCACCCAGTTCTACGACGACGGCAACGACCGGGAGGGCGCCCCCAAATCCGGCCCGCACTGGATCCGCTCGCGCGTCGTCGACCCGCTGTCGGGCGCCGACGTCCCTGACGGCGAACCGGGCATCCTGGTCCATTGCGACCTCGCCAACTACAACTCGGCGGCGGCGATCATGACCGAGGATGTCGGGGTCGCCTGCGAAGGGGGCTTCGTGCTGCTCGGCCGCGCCGACGACGAGGACGCCCAGGGCTGCTCGGTCGCGGTCGCCGAGTTCCTGGAGGCCGCGAGGGGGTAGTGGCCGAGCTCGCCGGCCATCTTCCGGGGCTGCCGGCCGAGAGCGTGGCCCGGGAGACGCTGCGCTTCGAGGGCTGGGGGCGCCGCGTCGAGGTGGCCGTGCCGGCGCTGACCGACGCACAGACGGAAGCGCTGGCGGCGAATGTCAGGGACGCCCGCGACCGCCGTCTCATCGGGCGCTCGACCGGCGAGATCGTGCACGTCCTCGACCGCGCGGTCCGCTCCTTGCTCGACCGCTCGAATGCGCGCCGCCGCAAGGCGGAAGAGCTGCTGCCGGCGGTCACCGGCTACGACCCGGAGACCGTGCGCCTCGGCCTCACCTCGTATCTCAAGACCTTCCGCGAGCCCCAGCTCGACACCTTCGTCGCGGAGGACTTCTCCAACCCGGCGATACTCGATTGCTTCCAGCCGCTGCGCAAGGGCGGCTACGGCCGCGCCGTCGGACCGTCGCTGATCGCCCATGTCTGGGCCGGCAACGTGCCCGGCCTGCCGCTGTGGAGCCTGATCTCCGGCCTGCTGGTCAAGTCCGCCAGTATCGGCAAGCTGCCGAGCACGGAGCCGCTGCTGGCCGGCTGGTTCGCCGAGGCGGTGGCCGAGATCGACCCCGGCATCGCCGAGTGCATCGGGATCGTCTGGTGGCGGGGCGACGACGAGCGCCAGCAGGCGCTGCTCGATGCCGCGGACCTCGTGCTCGCCTATGGCGGCAGCGAGACGCTGGAAGACATCCGCGACCGGGTCCCGGTCACCACGCGGTTCCTGCCCTTCGGCCACAAGCTGAGCTTCGCCATGGTGGCGGCGGCGGCGCTCGATTCCGACAAGGCGGACGAGATCGCGCGCAGGGCGGCCTGGGACGTGGTCCGCTACGACCAGCACGGCTGCTACTCGCCGCACGTGTTCTATGTCCAGCGCGGCGGCACGATCTCGCCGCGCGCCTTCGCGAACTATCTCGGGAGCGAGATCGCCGCGCTCGCGCACCGCTTCCCGCGCCGCGCGCTGCACGCAAGCGAGGCGGCCCGGCTCTCCGTGCTGCGCGAGGACGCGGCGCTCGCCGCCGTGCTCGGCGCGATCGAGGTCGCGGGCGACGACGAGGGCAAGTGGAGCGTCGCCTACGCCGAGGACGACCTTGCGCTGGCACCCGGCGGCGCCAACCGGACGGTCAAGGTGGCCGCCCTGGACCGCTTCGTCGACGCGATGCCGGAGATCGCGAAATACGCCCCGTTTCTCCAGACCGTCGGCGTCGCGGCGCCGCCGGAGACGCTGTTCCACCTGTCCGCCCTGCTCGGCGAGGCGGGCGCCACCAGGATCTGCGCGCTCGGCGAGATGACCGCGCCGGAGGCCGGCTGGCACCATGACGGGCGGTTCAACCTCCTGGACCTGGTGCGTATCGTCGAGATCGAGCGCGGCGCCGAGGCGGCGGCCGAAGAGCTCGCCGACTATCTCGACTGAGGGCGCGGCGGGGACGGCAATGGATTTTCGCGACCGCGTGGTTCTGGTGACGGGCGCGAGCCGGGGGATCGGGGCTGCGATCGCCCGGGCGTTCGCGGCCGAGGGCGCCCGGGTCGCGGTCAACTATCTCGCGAGCGCCGAAGCCGCCGCCGGGGTCGCGGCCGCGTGCCGCGAGGCGGGCGGCGACGGCTGGCCGGTGCAGGCGGACGTGCGCGACGCGGACGCGGTCGCCGCCATGATCGAGGGCGTCGGGGCGGAGTTCGGCAGGCTCGATGCCGTGGTCAACAATGCGTTTGCCGGCCATGCCTTCGACCCGGCATCGCGCACCCCGTTCTGGGAGCTCGGCTGGGAGGACTACGACCGCCAGATGGAGGGCACGCTGCGCGCGAGCTTCAACGTCTGCCGGGCGGCGATCCCGGCCTTCGCCAGGCGGGCCAAGGGGAGCATCGTCAACCTCGCCACCGACCTCGTGGAACGTCCCGTCATCCCCTACCACGCCTATACCACCGCCAAGGCGGCGCTGGTCGCCTTCAGCCGCAACCTCGCCGCCGAGCTCGGACCGCAGGGGGTCCGGGTCAACTGCGTCGCCCCCGGGCTGGTCTACCCGACCGATTCGAGCCGCGACACGCCGGAAGCGACCATGCAGCGCATCGTCGCCGACACCCCGCTGAGACGGATCGCGACGCCCGAGGACGTGGCCGGCCCGGTGCTGTTCCTCGCCTCCGAGTGGAGCGGCTTCATGACCGGCCAGACGCTGTACGTCGACGGCGGGCTGGTGATGCGCTGAACGGCATCCGGCGCGGACGCCGCTACCCCGTCTCCTCGGGCTGACGGTCGCCTTCGCCGGACCCGCTCTCGGCCGATTGCCGTTCGCGTTTCCGGGCCTTGGCTTCCAGCCGCGCCGCCTTTTTCTCGGCTTTCGCGATCTCCCGCTGGCGCCGTTCGAAGCTGTAGTTCGGCTTTCGGGCCATGGACGATCTCCGCGATGTTGGTGCGGGGCGGACAGGGCCCGCCCCGTCATGACTCTAGCCCGCGTTTCTCACCCCTGCCATGGCCTGCGCGGCGCTGTCCGGCCGACCGGGCAGGCGAGGCTCGCGGCGCGATTCGGGCTAGCCGTCGAGGGCGAGGTTCTCGGCGGACGTCTTGCCGTTGCGGCCGGACACGAGCTCGAAGGACACCTTGCGCCCCTCGTTCAGCGTGGCGAGCCCGGCCCTCTCGACCGCGCTGATATGGACGAATACGTCCCTCGAGCCATCCTCGGGCTCGATGAACCCGTAACCCTTGGCGGGGTTGAACCACTTGACGGTACCTGTAGGCATCATCGCGTCCTTTCACGACAGTTGGACGAAGCGCCGCCTCATGCGGCACCTCTCTAGAAGACGTTCGCAATGTCGGGAAAGAAACCTGGCCGCCCGCGCGTGGGCAATCGGGTCACCAACGACGACCTGGCAACGCCGGGCGGACCATACAGGCAAACTCCGGCGACGCAAGTGGCGTTCGCGCGACAGCCCCCGCGGGCGCCGGACGGCCGGCGGTGACGGGATGCCAGGTCACGCGATCTCCGGCACAGGACGCTAGAATGTCGCCGGCCCGGCCCCATAGGGAGAATGCCCATGCCCCATGTCGACGCCAACGGCGAGAGGCTCCACTACCGGGAGGAGGGGGGTGGACCCGCCGTGCTGCTGATCCACTCGATGGGGGCGGATTCGACGATGTGGCACGGCCAGCTCGCCGCGCTCGCCGACCGCTACCGCTGCATCGCCTTCGACTGCCGGGGCCACGGGTCGAGCTCCTACAATGCCCGCTTCACCGTCGCCGGGGCGGCGGCGGACCTCAAGGCCGGGCTCGATGCGCTCGGCGTCGGGGCCTGCCACGTGGTCGGGCTCGCGATGGGCGTGCCGATCGCGCTCTCCTTCGCCGCCCAGTGGCCGGACGCGGTTCGCTCGGTCGCGCTCGCCGACGGCTTCGTCGACATGCGCGAGGTCGGCGGCGCGCGCATCCCGGAATGGGCCGCCGCCATCCGCTCGACCCCAATGGCGGAGTTCGGCCGGCGCTACGTCGAGTCCCGCCTCACCGTCGCGGCATCGGACGCGGCGCGCGACGACCTCGCCGCGGCGATCGCCAAGGTCCCCCCGGAGGCCTATATCGACGTGATGAAGGCGATCTTCGACAACATCGCCTTCACAGGGGAGGCCGCCGCGGTCCGCGCCCCGGCGCTGGTGATCTGGGGCGAACAGGACGCGGTGACCCCCCTCGCCCACTCGCAGCAGATCGCCGACGCCATCGCGGGCGCCAGGCTGGAGACCATCCCGGGCGCCGGCCACATCGCCAATCTCGATCAACCGGCAGCGTTCAACCGCCTGCTCGCCGACTTCCTCGACGCGCAGGCCGGGTGAGCGGAGCAGCGAAAGAGGGCGCGCATTGCATGATCGGTCCGGTGAACTTATAGTGTTGCCTGCAATGACAGCACAACGATGCAGGCAACACGAATGGCGCAGTTGACGGTACGGAGAGTGAGCCCGGAGGTCGTCGGCGCGCTCCGGCGGCGGGCTGCGGCCAACGGGCGCTCCGCGGAAGCCGAGCACCGGGAGATACTGCGTGCGACCCTGCTCGGCACGGAAACCGATTTCGCGGCGCGGGCCGAGGCGCTCCGGCGGCGGCTTCGCTCGCCGGTCGACAGCAGCGAGACGATCCGGGCCGACCGCGACCGGGACAGCGAGGCGTGACCGCGGGCTATGTGGTGGATGCCAGCGTCGTGGTGAAATGGCTGGTCGACGAGGTTCATTCCACGGAAGCGGCCGAGCTTCTGAACGGCGGATCGACGTTCGTCGCCCCCGCGCTGGTCTTCGCCGAGGCCGCCAACGCGTTGTGGGCCATGCATCGGCGCGGCCATGTCGGGGTCGACGATCTGACCGAGGCGGTGGAGACCTTGCGGACGGCTCCGATCTCGCTACCCGTCTCCATGCTCCAACTCACGCCGGCCTCCGCGCGGCTGGCGGACGACCTGGACCACCCGGTCTACGATTGCTTCTATCTCGCGCTCGCCGTCCAGACGCAATATCCGGTGGTGACGGCCGATATGCGTTTCTACTACAAGGTGCGGGCCCATCCCTACCTGTCGGACCTCATGGTGCATGTGGCGGATATCGGATCCAACGGCACAGCGTGACACAATCGACGGGACGATGAAGTGACCGAGACCATCGCCATCCGCGCCCGCTGGGCGCTGCTGCCCGACGGGGCGGGGCAGCGCATCGAGACCGATCGCTGGGTGCTGGTCGAGGGCGGGCGGATCGCCGCGGTGACGGCGGACCGGCCGGGCGGGGCGGACCGCGTCATCGACGTGGCCGAAGCGCTGGTCCTGCCGGGCTTCGTCAACCTGCACAACCACGGCATCTCGGCGCTGCTGTTCCGCGGCATCGTCGAGGACCGCCCGACCGCCTCCTGGGCCGCGGACACGGTCTACGGGCTGATCATGCCGCTGCAGGGCCTCGCCATGGAGGTGCTCGACGCCGAAGAGCTGCGCGCGGTCACCGCGCTCGGGCTGCTCGGCCTCGTCAAGGGCGGGGCGACCACGGTGATGGACCAGTTCCGCATCGCGCAGGCGGTCTCCTTTGACGTGGCGGACGAGCTGGGCATCCGCTTCTACGGCATGCCATACCTGTTCTCGACCGAAGATCTCGGCATCGGCGCCGACGGCCGGCCGCTTTATGCCGCGCGCGCGGCGGGCGAGAGCGACCTCGTCCGCGCTGCGGCGCTGTTCGACGCGCATGACGGGCGCGCGGACGGGCGCATACGCGCGGGGTTCGGGCCGCACGGCACCGACAGCTGCGATCCCGAGCTGCTCGCCGGGATCCGCGACGCGGTCGCCGACCGGGGCGCCGCGGTCACCATCCACGTCTCGCAGAGCGCCACCGAGGGCGAGACGCTGCAATCGCGCTATGGCCGCACGCCGACCGAGCAGCTCGCCCATGTCGGGCTGCTCGGCCCGGGCCTGGTCGCCGCGCATTGCGTCTATGCCTCCGACGCCGATCTCGCGCTGATCGCGGACGCCGGCGCGACGGTGGTCAACTGCCCGGCCTCGTTCGCGCGCGGCGCGGTGCCGGCGGTCTGGCAGCGCACGGCGGCGCGCGGGATCCGCACCGGGATCGGGCTCGACGGCTACGCGATGGACACGATCGGCGAGCTCAGGACGGCGGCCCTGGTCTCCAAGCTGGCCTCCGGTCGGTCGGAGGACGCCTCGGCGCGCGACCTGGTGGCGGCGGCGACGGCTTGCGGCGCGGCGGCGCTCGGGCGCGGGGATATCGGCCGCATCGCGCCCGGCTGCCGCGCCGACCTGGTGGTGGTGGGCCTCGGCGGCGCCCGCCTCGCCCCGGTCAGCGACCCGCTCAAGACCATGGTCTGGCATGCCGGCAGCTCCGACATCGCGGCCGTGCTGGTCGACGGCCGGGTGGTGGTCGAGGACGGCCGCCATCTGCTGGTCGACGAGGAGGAAATCGTCGCCGGCGGGGCGGCGGCGGTGCGCAAGGTGTGGAACGAAGGCCGCGCGCGGGGCTATATCAAGGACGGCGAGATCGTCGGATAGGCGGAACGGAGCGGCGCGATGACCCGGATTGTTGCGATCCTGAGCCCGGGCGAGATGGGCGGCGGCGTCGGCGCGGCGCTCGCCCGGCACGGCCACGAGCCGATCGCGTGTGTCGCCGGGCGCGGCGCGGAGACCGTGGCGCGGGCCGAACGGCTGGGCTTCCGGCTCTGCCCCGATCTCGACTCGCTGGTCGCCGAGGCCGACATCGTGCTCTCGATCCTGCCGCCGGAGGCGGCGCGGGCGGTGGCCGGGGACGTCGCCGCCGCGATGCGGCGCACCGGCAAGGCGCCCCCCTTCGCCGAATGCAACGCAGTCGCGCCGGAGACCGCGCGGGCGATCGCGGGCTGCTTCCGCGGCACCGGGGCGGACTTCATCGACGGCGGGATCGTCGGCCTGCCGCCGGCCGAGGGGCGGAAGCCCACGCGCATCTACGTCTCCGGCGAGGCCGCGCCGGTGATGGACGCGTTCGACGGCAAGGACATCGCGATCCACCAATGCGGCCCCGAGGTCGGCCGCGCCTCGGCGGTCAAGATGTGCTACGCCTCGGTGTCGAAGGGCACCAACGCGCTGCACACCGCGGCGATGACCGCGGCCGATTCGCTCGGCGTCGGCGACATCCTGCGCGCCGAGATCGCCGATTCCGTGCCCGCCGTCTTCGAGCGCCTGCAGGCCAACATCCCGCGCCTGCCGGCCGATGCCGGGCGCTGGGTGCGCGAGATGGAGGAGATCGCGCGCACCTACGCCTCGGCCGGCCTGCCGCCCGGCTTCCACCTGGCGGCGGCCGAGATCTTCCGCCTGCTCGACGCGACGCCCTACGGAAACGAGACCCGCGAGACCATGGACCGCGCGCGCTCGATGGAGCGGACCGTCGCCGCCTGCGTCGCCGAGCTGCGCCGGCGCGAAGCCGCGGAGTGAGCGCCCGCCTCCGCCTCGCCGACGGGCGCGCGCTCGACGTCGCGATCCGCAGGAGCGCCCGCGCGCGGCGCATCCAGATCAAAATCGCCCCGGTCGGCGGCGCGGTCGAGCTGGTGCTGCCGCCGGGCGCGGAGCGGGAAGAAGGGCTCGCCTTCCTCGAGGCGAAGCGGGAATGGGTCGCCGCGCGCACCGCGCGGGCGCGGCCCCGGGTGCCGTTCGCCGACGGGGCCGCGCTGCCCTTCCTCGGCGGGACGCTGACCGTCCGTTGCGCGGATGCCGGTCGTCCGGCAGCGTGGCGCGAAGGCGACACGCTCAGGGTCTCCGGCCGCCCGGAAGACCTGCCCGGCCGGGTCGAGAGCTGGCTGCGGGGCGCCGCGCGGGCGGAGATCGCGCCCCGGGTGCGGGACAAGGCGGTCCGGCTCGGCGCGCGGCCCGGCCGCATCGCCGTGCGCGACACGACCTCGCGCTGGGGAAGCTGCTCGGCCGCGGGGAACCTCAGCTTCTGCTGGCGTATCGCGATGGCGCCCGTCCCGGTGCTCGACTACGTGGTCGCCCACGAGGTCGCCCATCTCGCCGAGCCCAACCACGGCGCGCGCTTCTGGGCCCATGTCGGGCGCCTCTGCGACGACCCGCAATCCGCGCGCGCCTGGCTGCGGCACAACGGGGCTGTGCTGCACCGCTACGGGTAGGGCGTCCTTCGATACACCCCACCGGGTCCCGCCCGGGTTGTACGAACCGGTCAGCCCGGTTAGATTGGTTGCATGACGCTCACCTACCCGCTCTACGAAGCCAAGGCGCGGTTCTCCGAGGTCATCCGCCTTGTGCGCGAGGGCCGGGTCGTCACGATCTCCTATCGCGGTGAGCCGGTGGCGGAGATCCGCCCCATCGAGTCGCAGCCGGAGCAGACGACCGAAGAGCGGCTGGACGAGCTCAGGCGCAGAGGCGTCCTGGTACCGGCGGCGAACCCGAAGCAGCCGTTCCGCCCGGTGGCGCGGCGGCCCGGCGCGCTGGCGCGCTTCCTCAAAGAACGCGGCGAATGAATACGGCCTATGTCGACACCTCGGTGTTGACGGCCATAGCCTTCGAAAAGCCCGGCGCGTCGGACTACGCGGACAGGCTCGCCGGATTCGACGGCCTGGTCTCCTCCAACCTGCTCGAAGCCGAGCTGCGGGCGGCGTTCGCGCGCGAGGCGCTGGCGTTCCGGGAGGACACGATCGCGCGGATCGAATGGGTGCTGCCCGACCGGCCGCTCGGCGCCGAGCTCGCTTCCGTGCTCGAAGCGGGCTACTTGCGGGGCGCGGACCTGTGGCAGGTCGCGGCGGCGCTCCACGCCTCGCCCCGGCCGGGCGGCCTTGCCTTCGCCACGCTGGACGCGAGGCAGGCCGCCGTCGCCCGCGCGCTCGGCTTCGCGCTGGCGTGGGAGGCCGATCCGCTCTGAGCGGTTGTTGCGGTCCCGCCGCCCAATGGATGGCCGGACTTGTTCCACTGCTGTCCGGTTTATTTTTGTGGACGGGTTGCATGG
>JAPPGP010000235.1 GCA_028821395.1 Defluviicoccus sp. | reverse complement strand
CCCCCCCCCCCCCCCCCCCCCCCCCCCCCCCCCCCCCCCCCCGAAGGGTCGCGCCCGGGCGCCCGCCCGCTGCGTCGCGGGCCTCGACCGTAGTGCCTGCTACGCCCTTCGGCCCGCTCCTGGCGGGACGACCGCCCGGGCGCGACGCAGGCCATGACAGGGGCGGGAAATGCGGGCTAACCGACGCGGCGGAAGAACCGGTTGATGTCGACCCGGTCCCAGACCCCGGCATTGGCGAGCGGGTCCTCGGCGAGGAAGGCGTCGATGTCCTCGCGCTTCTCGACCTCCACCAGATAGAGGCTGCCGACGATGGTCTCGCCGTCTTCCGCCTGCAGCGGGCCCGACATGACAACCTCGATCGGCGCCTGCTCCAGGTAGTCCCGGTGCGCGGGCAGCGCGGCCATGCGCTTGTCGAGCACGCCCGGCTTGTCGATCATGTGGAGTACGTAGAGCATCGCGCAATGTCCCTTGCGGCCGGCTTGGTATGCCAGTCTACACCAAAGCGAATCCGGGCGCGTTCGTTGCGCGCAAACCGCTTTGCCTCGCTCAGACGCTTCTCATATCATGGTTGCAGGAGGTGCCTTGGATGACCGGACGGCCCGGCCACGGATCGGATTTCCGCCTCAGCCGACGGGGCGGGGGGGACGACGAGCGGGGGCCCGGCACCGGCGTCGCGGTCAAGCCCGCGGCCAGGGTCAAGAAACCGTCGATGTACAAGGTCGTCATGCTCAACGACGACTATACGCCGATGGAGTTCGTCGTCATGGTGCTCGAGCGGTTCTTCAACAAGTCGCATGACGAGGCGACCCACATCATGATGCACGTCCACCAGAAGGGGGTCGGCATTTGCGGCGTCTATACCTACGAGATCGCGGAAACCAAAGTGTCGCAGGTGATGGACCTCGCGCGCCAGCACCAGCATCCTCTTCAATGTACCCTTGAGAAGGCATAGCCCCGATGTTGTCGCGCAATCTCGAGAAGAGCCTGCACAGAGCCCTGGCGCTCGCCAGCGCGCGAAGCCACGAATACGCGACGCTGGAACATCTGCTGATGGCGCTGACCGAAGACCAGGACGCGGTCGCGGTGCTGCGCGCCTGCGGGGTCGAGGTCGACCGTCTCGGCAAGGACCTGACGACCTATCTCGACAAGGAGCTGTCCAACCTGGTGGTCGGCTCGGGGGAGGACCCGAAGCCCACCGCGAGCTTCCAGCGCGTCGTCCAGCGCGCGGCGATCCACGTGCAGTCCTCGGGGCGCCAGGAGGTTACCGGCGCCAATGTCCTGGTGGCGATGTTCTCCGAGCGCGAGTCGCACGCCGTCTACTACCTGCAGGAACAGGACATGTCGCGTTTCGACGCGGTCAACTACATCTCGCACGGGATCGCCAAGGTGCCCGGCCGGTCGGAGAGCCGCAGCGTGCAGGGCACCCGCCAGGCCGAGGAGGACAAGCCCGACAAGTCGGGGAAGCGCCAGAACGAGGCGCTCGCCACCTACTGCGTCAACCTCAACGAGAAGGCGGCCTCGGGCAAGGTCGACCCGCTGATCGGCCGCGAGGCCGAGATCGAGCGCACCATCCAGGTGCTGTGCCGCCGCACCAAGAACAACCCGCTCTATGTCGGCGACTCCGGCGTCGGCAAGACCGCGCTGGCCGAGGGGCTGGCGCGGCGCATCGTCAAGTCGGAAGTGCCGGACGTCCTCCAGGACGCGACGATCTTCTGCCTCGACATGGGCGCGCTGCTTGCCGGCACGCGCTATCGCGGCGATTTCGAGGAACGCCTCAAGGCGGTGGTCGCCGAGCTCGAGGCCTATGACGGCGCGGTGCTGTTCATCGACGAGATCCACACCGTGATCGGCGCCGGCGCGACCAGCGGCGGCTCGATGGATGCCTCCAACCTGCTCAAGCCGGCGCTGCAATCCGGCACGCTGCGCTGCATCGGCTCGACCACCTACAAGGAATACCGCTCCTATTTCGAGAAGGACCGGGCGCTCGCGCGCCGCTTCCAGAAGATCGACGTGATCGAGCCCTCTATCGACGACGCGGTGAAGATCCTGCGCGGGCTCAAGCCCTATTACGAGAAGCATCACCGGGTGCGCTATACGGCCGAGGCGATCCGCACCGCCGTCGAGCTCGCCGCCCGCTACATCAACGACCGCAAGCTGCCGGACAAGGCGATCGACGTGATCGACGAGACCGGCGCGGCCCAGAACCTGCTGCCCGAGAGCCGGCGCAAGAAGCTGATCACGGTCAAGGACGTGGAGGCGGTGGTCGCCAAGATCGCCCGTATCCCGCCCAAATCGGTCTCGCGCAACGACCAGGAGACGCTGCAGAACCTGGAGCGCGACCTCAAGACGGTCGTGTTCGGGCAGGACAACGCCATCGAGGCGCTGACATCGGCGATCAAGCTCGCCCGCGCCGGGCTGCGCGAGCCGGAGAAGCCGATCGGCTGCTACCTGTTCTCCGGCCCCACCGGGGTCGGCAAGACCGAGGTCGCGCGCCAGCTCGCCATGACGATGGGCATCGAGCTGATCCGCTTCGACATGTCGGAATACATGGAGCGCCACTCGGTGTCGCGGCTGATCGGCGCGCCGCCGGGCTATGTCGGCTTCGACCAGGGCGGGCTGCTGACCGACGCGATCGACCAGCACCCGCACGCCGTCCTGCTGCTCGACGAGATCGAGAAGGCGCATCCCGACCTGTTCAACATCCTGTTGCAGATCATGGATCACGGGAAGCTCACCGATCACAACGGCAAGAGCGTCGACTTCCGCAACGCGATCCTGATCATGACCACCAACGCCGGTGCCGCCGAGCTCGCCAGGCCCGCCATCGGCTTCGAGCGCGAGGCCCGGGTCGGCGAGGACGAGGAGGCGATCAAGCGGATGTTCACGCCGGAGTTCCGCAACCGGCTCGACAAGACCATCCAGTTCGCCTCGCTGCCGCCGGCGATCGTCGCCCGGGTGGTCGACAAGTTCATCATCCAGCTCGAGGCGCAGCTCCAGGACCGCAACGTCACCATCGAGCTGACGCCCGCGGCGCGCGACTGGCTGGTGAGGACCGGATATGACGCGACCTATGGCGCGAGGCCGCTCGCCCGGCGCATCCAGGAGCACATCAAGACGCCGCTCGCAGACGAGCTCCTGTTCGGCAGGCTCGCCAAGGGCGGCACCGTGCAGGTCGACCTCAAGGACGACCGCCTGACGTTCGATTTCCTCGAGCCGACCCCCGCCAAGCCCAAGCGTCCGAAACGGAGCGGCTCGGACCCCGACAAGGTATCCGAGCTGGTGGACTGACCCGGGAAGGCACGCCATGGCCGCCTCCGGCATACCGGGACCCGCGATCGACGGCCCCGTCGTCGAGGACACGGTGGTCGCCGCGCGAGCGCCCTGGAGCCGGGTGATCGAGAAGGGCCAGGTGCTGCGCATCGTCGATCTGGAGGGCCGCCAGGCGGTCGATTTCCTGTGCTACAACGCCCACGATCCGGGCGACCGCTACGCCGCCGCCGACACGATGAAGATCAATCCGTCCGGCATCTTCCTCACCACCGGCACGGTGCTCTACAGCGTCGAGGTCACGCCGCTGTTCACCATCGTCGCCGACAGCTGCGGCTTCCACGACACGATCGGCGGGTGCTGCAGCGCGCCGATCAACGCCTTCCGCTACGACGTTCCCTACCAACCCAACTGCCGCGACAACTTCATCGCCGAGCTCGGCAGGCACGGCATGGGGAAGGACGACATCGTCGCCAACATCAATTTCTTTATGTACGTGCCGGTGGGCGAGAAGGGCGAGATGGACATGGGGCCGAGCCTGTCCAAGCCCGGCGACTACGTCGATCTCAGGGCCGAGACCGACGCGCTCGCGGTGATCTCCAACTGCCCGCAGATCAACAACCCGGTCAACGACTACAACCCGACCCCGATCCGCGTCGTGGTGTGGACTCCGGCGGGCTGACCGGGTCTCAGCGCCGCGCGATGTAGAGCGCGCTGGCGACGATCATCAGCGCGCCCGCCCCGGTCCAGACCGAGGGGATCTCGGCGAACATGTAGTAGCCGATCAGCGCGGCGTAGATCAGCCGGAGATACTCGAACGGCCCGACGAAGCTCGCCTCGCCGACGCTGAAGCCCTGGACGAAGCAGACCATCCCGGCGCAGGTCAGCGCGCCGATCAGCGCGAGCAGGGCGAGCTGTCCCGGCTCCGGCGGCTGCCAGAGCGCGATGGCGGGGCCAAGGAACAGCGCGATGCCGAAGACATGGTAGTAGAACAGGATGCGGATCGGCGGCTCGGTGGTCGCGAGGGTCCGGATGAAGACGATGCCGAGCGCGAACAGGACCGCCGCCAACAGCGCAACCGCCCAGGCGATGTCGAACGGCGCACCGCCCGGGCGCACCATCACAAGGACGCCGAGAAATCCGAAGGCTGTCGCCGCCCAGCGCCGCCAGCCGACCACCTCGCCGAGGATCAGCACCGCGAGCAAAGTGAGGAACAGGGGACGGCTGAAGGCGACCGCGGTCGCGTCGGCGAGGTAGAGGTGGATCACCCCGTAATAGACCGCCGCCTGGCCGATTCCGGCGACTACCGCGCGGGCGAGATGGGTGCCGAGGCGCTCGGTTCGCCAGCTCTCGCGCCCCGCCTTCAGAAACCATGGCGCGAGCAGCGCCATGCCGATGGCATAGCGGAACAGCGCCATCTGGATCGGGTGGAAATCGGCGCCCAGCGTCTTCACCACCGCGTCGTTGGCCGACAGGAACAGCGATCCGACGAGGATCCAGACCGCGCCCTGCGCGTTCCCCGGCAGGGCGCGGATGCGGGCGAGGATCATGGGGCGGGGCGCCGCCGTTCGGCGCGCATCTGCTGCGCCGAGGCGGCGAAGATGATCGCGGCGCCGGCCCAGGTCCAGAGATCCGGCGTCTCCGTGAAGGCGAGCCAGGCGAGCAGCGCGGTCAGCGGCAGCCGCGCGAAATCGAAGGGGAAGACCGATGTGGCCTCGGCCGCGCGGTAGGAGTTGGTCATCGCAAACTGGCCGCTATTGGCGACCACGGCGGTGACCACCAGCCATGCGAGCTGTTCGAGGGTGGGCGTCTGCCAGACGAACAGCGCCATCGCGAAGCTGACCGGTACGGTGTAGGCGATCATGTAGAACACGATGCGCTCGGTCGGCTCGGTCGCCGACAGCCGCTTCACCAGTATCCATATCGTCGCCATGCCGAGCGCCGCGACCAGCGGCATCGAGAACTGCCAGTCGACCTCCTTGAAGCCCGGCCGGAGGATGACCAGCACGCCGAGGAAGCCCGCGGCGAGCACCGCGGCGCGGCGCAGACCGACCGACTCGCCGAGGAACAGGACGGCGAGCAGCGCGCCGAACAGCGGCGCGGTGAAGGTGAGCGAGACCGCGTCCGCCAGCGGCAGGAAGGCGACCGCGAGGAAGAACGCCGCCTGGGCCGCCGCCGAGGCGAGACCGCGGCCGAGGAACAGCCCGTGCCGCTTCGTGGCCAGCCCGGCCACGCCCTGCCGCAGGAAGAAGGGGAGCAGCAGCGCCATGCCGATGACGCTGCGCCAGAACGAGGTCATCAGCGGGTGAAAGCCGGTCTCGGCGAGGTGGCGGATGCAGGCGGTCATCGCCGAGAAGAAGGCGGCGGCGAGCAGCATCCAGAGCGCGCCCCGCACCGCGCCCGGCATGCGGCGGAACGCGTCCCCGGTCACCGCGCCGATCCCCCGCCGGCGCGCTCGGCCGCCGATTCGCCGCGCGCGAGCAGGATCGACGAGACGCAGATCACCCCGCCCCCGGCCCACACCCAGATATCCGGGATCTCGGCGAAGAACAGGAAGCCGATGGCGGCCGCGATCGGCAGGCGGAGATAGTCGAACGAGACCACCACCGAGGCATCGGCGGCGTGGAACGCGCGGGCGAGGCAGCGCTGGCTGAAGGTGCCGAAAAAGCCGATCGCCACCAGATAGGGGAGCTGGTCGAGGTTCGGCCACTGCCACACCGCGACCGCGGGCCCGGCCGAGAAGGCGAGCAGGAACAGCACCATGTACATCGCCACCGCGTCCGGCGAATCGTAGCGCACGATATAGCGCGCGAGGATGGCATGGGTCGCCCCTACCAGCACCAGCCCGAAGACCAGGAAGACCCCCGGGTTGAGTTCCTGGAAGCCGGGGCGGATGATGATCGTCGCGCCGACGATGCCGACCGCGATGGCGATCCAGCGCCGGGTGCGCGACTTCTCGCCGAGGATGGCGATGGCGAGCAGGGTGGCGACCACCGGGCGGATGAAGGTGATCGCGGTGATGTCGGCGATCGGCAGCATGGTGACCGCGTAGAAGGTGCAGAGCAGCCCGGCATAGCTCAGCGCGGTACGCAGCGCGTGGTAGCGGAGCTTGCGGGTCGCCAGCGCAGCCCTGCCGCGCCGCGCGAGCCAGGGCGCCATCGCCACGAGGCCGAAGGCGGCGCGCCAGAACACCACCAGCAGCACGTGGAGCTCGTCGGTCACCAGCCGCGACAGCGCCATCATCAGCAGGAACAGCGTGCCCGCCGCGATGAGCCAGAACGCGGCGCGCACGGCGCCCGGAAGGCCATGGAAGGCGGCCGCGCCGCCGGGAAAGGTCAAATCTGCGGTCCGTACTGCGCCGGGGCGGTCCGCCCCGGCACTGCTCTACCACGCCGCGCCCGGCGCCGCAGCCCGGCGGGCGGGCGCACGCGATGCCGGTTTATGGAAACGCCGTTCGCTGCTAGCATTGGCCCATGTCGCCCGAACCCATCGCCGTGCTCGCCGTCGGCGTCGCTCTGGGCGGAGTGATGCTGGCCGGTCAACGCGCCACCCGCGCCGAGGTCGCGGAGCCGCGCCGGGACGTCGGCGGCCTGCGCGAGCGAATGGCGAGGCTCGAAGGCCTCCTCGAAGGCCTGCGCGACGCGATCGCCGGCCGCCAAGTGGCGGAATAGCGGCGCGGCCCACCCTTCACGAATCGTTGACACCCCCGCTTGCTGCTGAGAGCATCGCCCCGCCCAACGGGAGGAGTCTCATGGCCAAGCTGCGGCATATCGCGATTTCGGTCGCCGATCTGGAGGTCGCGCAGAAGTTCTTCGAAGAGGCCTTCGACATGAGGGCAGTCGGCAAGGCCGGCTCGGGCGTCTACATGTCGGACGGCACGATCAACGTCGCCCTGCTCGCCCGCGAGGGCCGCCCGCTCGGCTACGAGGGCGAGGAGCCGTTCTACGGCATCGAGCATTTCGGCATCTGGGTCGACGACATCGACGAGGCGCGCCGCAAGGTCGAGGCGGCGGGCGCCACCCATGTGATGGGCGAGCCGACCGGCAACCCCGACACCTTCTACGAGGTCAAGTACCGCGACCCTCTGGGCCAGATCTTCGACCTTACCGAGAACGGCTGGAAGGGTGCGGTCAAGGAGGTCGTGCCCGCCGCGGAGCCGGCCGGGGCGGCGGAAGCCGCGGAGTAGGGGCGATGCCGGAGGTCTACGACCTCGTCATCGCCTCTGACGACGCGGTCGATCCCGGCAGCGGCTTCCGCGGACCCGCCGAGATCGCCGTCCGGGACGGTCGGATCGCTGCGTTCGCGCCCGTGCTTCCGCCGCACCGCGCGGCGCGGCAAGTCGACGCGCGCGGCAAGCTGGTCTGCCCCGGGCTGATCGACCTGCATGTCCATGTCTACGAATGGGTCACCAATTTCGGCCTGCACCCGGACGAGGCGGGGGTGCATTCGGGCGCCACCACGATCGTCGACCAGGGGAGCGCCGGCGCCTGGACGATCGGCGGGTTCGACGCCTATGTCGCGCGCCCGGCCGAGACCGACGTGCGCGCCTTCGTCTCGGCCAATCTCGCCGGCGCGCTCAAGGGCGGCATGGAGGGCACCACGCTGCACAACCCCGGCATGATGCGCATCGACGCCATCGCCGAGGCGGCCGCCGCCTGGCCCAACCTGGTCAAGGGCATCAAGAGCCACGGCGAGTCGGGCGGGCTCTCGCATTGGGGGCTGGAGGTGCTGAAAATGGCGGTCGAGGCCGGGGCGGCGACCGGGCTGCCGCTCTACGTCCACACCGGCGAGCTGTTTCCGGTCGACGAGGCGAGGCGCCCCGACCCGGCAAGCGTGCTGGAGCAGGTCGTGCCCGTGCTGAACCCGGGGACCACGCTCGCGCATGTCTACTCAACCATGCCCGACGGGATCATGGGGCAGGGCGACGCTGTCCCCCGCGCGGTCCACGAGGCGCTGGAGCGCGGCATCCATTTCGATATCGGCCACGGGGTCAATTTTTCCTTCGACATCGCGCGCCGAATGATGGCCGAAGGCGTGCTGCCCAACACGATCTCCAGCGACGTGCATTCCGACTTCCACGCCTATCACGACGATTCGAAGCTCGACTACAGCCTGTGCGGCGCGATGTCGAAGCTGTGGGCGCTCGGCATGGATCTCGCCGACGTGGTCGAGCGCGCGACGCTCAACCCGGCCCTGATCCTGGGCGAGGCCGGCGAGATCGGTACGCTGGCGCCCGGCAGCCGCGCCGACATCACGGTGCTGGATCTGGCGGAAGGCCGCTGGACGCTCGCCGATTCAACGGGCGAGGAGCTCGCGGTCGAGCGCCGGCTGGTGCCGGAGACGGTGTTCCGCGAGGGCAGGGAGATCGTCCCCGACCGCCGCCTGCTGCGCGACGTCTGCCCGCCGGAGATGATGCGCGCGGCGGCGTGAGGCGCCCCTTCGATACGCCCCTCCGGGGATTACTCAGGGTGCCGGCGGGGCCGCATCGAGGGATCGGTCGGGGAGGGGAGGAAGCCGTGAGACGGGTGCGCGCGGCACCCGCCCCGGCCGGTCAGTCGAGGGCGACGAGGTTCTCCGCGGACGTCCGGCCGTCGCGGCCCGGGACGAGTTCGTATTCGACCTTCTGGCCTTCGCGAAGGCCGTTGAGGCCAGCCCGCTCGACCGCGGAAATATGGACGAAGGCGTCCTTCGACCCGTCGCTCGGCTGAATGAAGCCGTAGCCCTTGGTGGCGTTGAACCATTTCACCGTACCGGTAGGCATCGCTACTCCTTTCGCGTTGTCGCCGATCCGCCCGGACGCGCGCCCGCGGCGGACGTTGTCGAGATGGTCAAGTCCAGGAGCAGCTTGATAAGACGCGATTAGAGCCTAACAAGATACGTCTTGGTGTTTTGCGCCATCCGGCGCTTTCTTGGCATCAGTCGGCCCGCGTTGCAAGCCCCGCCGGCATGGCGGCGCCGAACGAGCCGCGCCTGAGCTTGTCGACATAGAAGGAATCGAAGGCGGCCGGCGGGTAGCGCGCCGCCTCGCCCTCGGCCCCGATACAGCGGATCTCGGCGTCGTAGTTGGGGTTGTGGAAGAACACGATCGAGATCCGGTCGGGGCTGTC
>JAPPGP010000063.1 GCA_028821395.1 Defluviicoccus sp. | reverse complement strand
GATACGCTCTTCGGCCCGCTCCTGGCGGGACGAACGCCCGGGCGCGACGCAGGCCATGACAGGGGTGAGACATGCGGACTAGCCCGGTGGCGGTGTCCGTCGAACCGTCCCCGACGGCGGCCGGAGCCGGCTTTCGGGTCGACGCGCCGGCAAAGGTCAATCTGTTCCTCCACGTCACCGGGCGCCGCGGCGACGGCTATCACGAGCTCGAGGGCCTCGTTGCCTTCGCCGCCATCTGCGACCGCATCGAGGTTCGGCCCGCCGAACGCCTCGAATTCGAGACCGGCGGGCCGTTCGCCGCGAAGCTCGATCCGCGCGCGGAGAATTTGGCGGTCCGGGCGGCAAGGGCGCTGGCGGAGGCGGCGGGCATAGCGCCCGATGCCCGCATCCGGCTCCACAAGGCGCTTCCCGTGGCGGCCGGGCTGGGCGGCGGATCGGCCGATGCCGCGGCCGTCCTGCGTGCCCTCGCCGCGCTCTGGGACGTGACGCTGCCGGGCGACGCGCTCGCCGCGCTCGCCCTTCGACTCGGCGCCGATGTGCCGGTCTGCCTCGCGGCGCGGCCTAGCATGGTACGCGGCATCGGCGAGCGGATCGATGCCGCGCCCGCCCTGCCCACCGCCCCGATTCTGCTGGTCAATCCGGCGGTGCCGCTTGCGACCGCCGCGGTATTCGCGGCCCGCGAGGGACCGTTCTCCAAGCCGCGGCGGTTCGATGCCGCGCTCCCCGACGTCCCGGCGCTCGCCGCGGCGCTGAGCGAGACCGGCAACGATCTCGCCCCCGGCGCCCGGCGTCTCTGCCCGGACATCGACGCGATGCTGGAAGCGATCGGGACATCTCCCTCCTGTCTGCTCGCGCGCCTCACCGGCAGCGGGCCGACCTGTTTCGGGCTGTTTCCCGCGCAGGACCACGCCGACCGGGCCGCCGCCCGGATCGCCGCCGCCCGGCCCCGCTGGTGGGTGCGCTCGACGCGGCTCCACCCGTCGTAGCCCGCGGCGAGCGATATTGCGGGTCCGATTCATTGAACCTATGGTGCCTCCGGTCTGCCGGTGGGGCGTAGCCAAGCGGTAAGGCAACGGGTTTTGATCCCGTGATCCCAGGTTCGATTCCTGGCGCCCCAGCCAATCGCAGGCTCCGAGGGAGGCGGAATGGCGCAGCGTCTGGACGCGACGGGGCTCAAATGCCCGCTCCCGGTGCTGCGTGCGAGGAAGGCGATCAAGGCGCTAGACCCGGGGCAGGAGCTCCTGGTGCTCGCCACCGATCCCGCCGCGGTCGAGGATTTCCGCGCGTTCTGCGAGGCCGCCTCGCACGCCTTTCTGGATGCCGCGGAGGATGGCGGGGTGTTTCGCATCGCGATCAGGAAAGGCGGCTGAGCCGCCGGGGGAAGGGTCATGAAATTCGGCTATTTCACGCTCAGCGACAACCACTATGTCGGCAACACGCGCACCGCGAACGACTACATCCGCGCCATCGCGGCGGAGGCGATCCACGCCGAGCGAGTCGGCATGCACTCGGTGTGGATCGGCGAACACCATTTCTCGACGCTCGGCGTGTTGTCCTGCCCCGATATCGTGCTCGCCTACGTCGCCGCCGCGACCGACCGGGTCCGACTTGCGCCGGCGGTCAACGTGCTGCCATTGCACCATCCGATCCGGGTCGCCGAGCAATGGGCGACGCTCGACCTGTTGAGCGGCGGACGGGTCGATTTCGCGACCGGACGGGGCTACGACAAGCGCGAATATCGCCCGCTCAACGCGCCCTACGAGGACAACACGGCGGCGTTCGCCGAGGGACTCGAAGTCGTTCACCGACTCTGGATCGAGACCGAGCCGGTCACCCACAAGGGGCGGTTCTACGACTTCGAAAGCGTCTCGATCACGCCGAAACCCGTGCAGGCGCCGCTGCCGATCTATGTCGCGAGCTTCTCGCGCCCGTCCCTCGAACTCGCCGGCAGGCTGGGCCACAACGTCGTCGTGGCTCCGTTCGCCGCGGCGATGCAGTTCGGCGGCCTCGCCGAGATGGCCGATATCTACCATGAAGCCTGCGCCAAGGCCGGCAACCCGCCGGGACGGATGATCTGCAGCTACTTCGCGCATTTCGCCGACAGCCCGGAAGCGGACCTCGCCGCGCGCACCAGCCAGGTCCGCTACTTCCAGGAATGCTGCATCCACGCGCTGCCCCAGGACATCAAGACCGCGCCGCCGACCTATCACTATTTCGTCGACATGGTGAAGAACCTGAGGTCGATGACACCCGAGAGCCTGACCGACAAGTCGATCCTGGTGGGCGACGCATCCGCGATCGGCGAGACCCTGAAGAAGGTCGAGGAGGCGGGCTTTGCCGAGGTGGTCCTCTACTTCAATGTCGGCCTCAAGCCGCATGAGCGGGTCAAGGAAGAGATGCAGCGCTTCATGGAGGAGGTCGCGCCCGGCTTCGCCGACCCTGGCGACCGGCTCGCAGCGGCGGAGTGACCGGCGGGCCCGCTCAGAGCAGGCCGGAAAAGAAGTAGCGCGTCATCTCGTAGGATTGCCGCGTCAGCTTCTCGTCGTAGCGCTGCAGCTCGTTGAACATGCCGATGTCGCAGAACGAGTGGCTGGCGTGGCCGTACATCATCACCTGCCAGTCGATCCCCGCCCCGGTGAGCTCCGCCTCCAGCGTGTCGATCATCTCGCGCGGCGTGACGGGATCGGCCGAGCCGTGGAACACCAGCACCGGCCCCTTGAAGTCCGGCTTGGCATCCCCGTCGACCGGCTGGGGCAGGGTCACGTGAAACGCCACCGTCCCGGCGTAGTCCGCGCCGGCGCGCGACTGCTCCAACGCGAAGCCGCCGCCGATACAGTAGCCGATGATGCCGCGCGCTCCCGATCGCGCGACCAGCCCGCGCGCCTCGGCCTCTGCCGTCATCGCCCGGTCCGCCGCCCGGCCGCAGCCCAGGATGTGCGGCAGGTCGGCGCGCACGGCGCGCGAGATCTTCATCAGCTCGTCGAAGGTCTTTTCCCGCTCGCCGTAGCCCGCGCCGAACATGTCGGCCATCATCACGACATAGTCCGAGCCGCCGAAATCCCTGGCGATCTCGATGCCGTGGCGGGAGACGCCGAGCCAGTCCGGCTGCATCAGGATCGCCGGGCGCGGCTCCGTCACCGAGTCGTCGCAGACCAGCATCCCTTCGAAATCGCGGCCGTCATAGCTGTAGGGAACGGGGATCTCGGCCATGGCGTGGCTCCTCCTCGGATCCAGTGTCGCGTTTCACTGAATCGCTTGCTGCTCTCTCCGGGCCATCCACCCCCCGGGCCGTCATGCCCGGACCAGGTCCACCGCTGTCCGGTCTGAGATGGTGGACAGGGTGCATGACATTGAATCCATTCGATTCCGGACGTTTCGCGGCGTTTGGGTCACGAACGAGGGTCTATGTCATGCGGCACCAGAATAGCGTCTTTCACCCGCCGACGAAGCACATTCCGTGGGCGGCGTTCGACGATGCCGTGTCGCGCCACGGCTCGGACCGGCGGGTTCGCCACCTGCGCACGCGGGACCGGTTTCCGGCGCTGCTCTACGGCCAGCTCTCGGGCGCGGCGTCCCTGCGCGAGACCGAGGACGGCTTGGCGAGCCAGGCGGCGCGGCGCGTCCCTCAGCGGCGGCGCAGGCGGTCGGCGGCGGCGGCGGCGACGATCACCAGGCCGATCGCCACCTGCTGCCAGTAGGAGTGGACGTTGGCGAGGTTTAGCGCGTTGGCCAGCACCACCATGATGAACACGCCGATGATCGACTTGTAGAGCTTCCCCTCGCCGCCGAACAGCGAGGCGCCGCCGAGCACCACGGCGGCGATCGCGGTGAGCTCGTAGAACGCGCCCGCCGTGGGCTGGCCCGATTGCAGCCTCGAGGCGAGCATGACGCCGGCGAGCCCGGCGAGCGCGCCGCACCAGACATAGGCCGAGGCCCGCACCCTTCCCACCGCGACACCGGCGAGATAGGCCGCCTCGGTGTTGCCGCCGGTGGCGAAGACGCGGATTCCGTATGCCGTGCGGTGCAGCAGCCAGTGGAAGACGCCGAACAGGAGCACCGGCAGCCAGACCAGGAAGGGGATGCCGAACAGGCGTTCGATGGCGAAGTCGAGAAAGAGCTCCGGCAGCCCCTCCTCGCCGACGATCGGCCGCCCGCCGGTGATCAGGAAGGTGACGCCGCGGAACAGCACCATAGTGCCGAGCGTCGCGATGAACGGGTTGACGTCGAGCCGGGTGACGACGAGCCCGTTGACCAGCCCGACCAGGGCGCCGACCGCGACGCCCGCGGCGACGCCCGCGACGATGCCGGCTTCCAGCATCGCCATGGCCGCGATGCAGCCCGACAGCGCCACCACCGAGCCCACGCTGAGGTCGAACCCGCCGCAGATGATCACATAGGTCATGCCGATGGTGATCACCGTCATGACCGCGCCCTGCATCAGCACGTTGTTGATGTTGATCGGCGAGAAGAACCGGTCTGACAGCGCGCTCGCGACCAGGCAGAGCACGACCAGCGCCAGCAGCGGGATCTGCCCCGCAAGCCAGCCGATCCGGGCCTGCCCCGGGCCTCTCATCCGCCGAGCGCCGATCTGAGCGCGGCCTCGGTGTATTCGCCGTCGCGCGTGAGGCGGCCGACCGCGGTGCCGCGGCGCATCGCCAGCACGGAGTCGCTGAGTGCCAGCAGCTCGGCCATTTCGGACGAGGCCATGACGATTCCGCCGCCGTCCTCGACGAACCGCTGCATCAGGCGGTGGACCTGGGCCTTGGCGCCGATGTCGATGCCGTGGGTCGGCTCGTCGAGCAGCAGCACGTCGGCATGGCCGGCGAGCCAGCGCGCGAAGATCACCTTCTGCTGGTTGCCGCCCGACAGCTGGCGCACCGACCGGTCGGGGTCGGGCGGGCGGATGTCGACGCTCTCGATCAGCCGCGCCACCAGGCGGTCGATCGCCGGCCTGTCGAGCCGCAACCCGCGCGCCAGCAGCGGCAGATTGGGGAGCACAATGTTCTCGCGCACCGTGAGTTCCATCGCAAGCCCCAGCGCTCGCTCGCCGGGGACCAGCCCGATGCCGGCCCGGATCGCGTCGGCGGGACGCCCGAGCCGGACCGGCGCGCCCGATTTCTCGATCTCCACCGGTCGGCGCACGCCGCCGAACAGGCGGTGCAGCAGCTCCGTCGTGCCGCTGCCGAGCAGCCCGGCGAGGCCGAGCACCCTGCCCTCGCCGACCGCGACCTCGGGCTCGCCGCCCACCGGCCCGCGCAGCAGGATCCCGGTCGATGCCGCGCCGGGAGCGGCGTGCGCGGTCTCGATGTCGCGCCCGGTCATCGCGCGGACGATGTCCGCCCGCCCGCGCTCGCCGCGCGCGAAGCGCTCGACCGCCCTTCCGTCGCGCAGCACGGTGCAGGTATCGGCGAGCGCCTCGACCTCGTCGAGCCGGTGGGAGACGTAGACGATCGCCACGCCGTCGGCCTTCAGCGCGTCGATCACCCGGAACAGCCGCTCGACCTCGCGCGCCTCCAGCGCCGCCGTCGGCTCGTCGAGGATCACCACCCGCGCTGCGTGGCTGAGCGCGCGGGCGATCATCACCAGCTGACGTTCGGCATAGCCCAGCCGGTCGACCCGCGCGCCGGGATCGAGGTCGATCCCGAGGCGGTCGAGAATGCCCGCCGCCCGGCGCGCCATCGCCGCCCGGTCGAGCACCGGCAGGCCGAGCGCGCGGCGCATCGGCAAATGCCCGATGAGCACGTTCTCGGCGACGCCGAGCGCGGGCACGACGCGCATCTCCTGCGGGATGGTGACGATGCCGCCGGCCAGCGCCTCGCGCGGGCCGGCGAAGCGCCGCTTCTCGCCCGCCACCGCGACAATGCCGCGGTCGGGCCGGTAGACGCCGCCCAGGATCTTGATCAGCGTCGACTTGCCGGCGCCGTTCTCGCCGACCAGCGCGTGGATCTCGCCGGGCTCCACCGCAAACGACACGTCTTCCAGCGCTCGGGTCGCCTGGAACCGCTTGTAGAGGCCGCGCGCTTCGATCGCCGGCATGGTCCGCCGATCAGTGCGCCGCGATCCAGTCGAGCGCGATGCCGGCCCAGGGGCCGTCCGCCTCGCCGGCCGCGTAGCAGGCGGAGAAGTGGTTGCGCCCCGCCATCTCGATGCGCGCCACGTCGCCGCCCGCCGCGCCGAGCGCGCGTTCCATCTCCTCGGCCTGGACCATCAGATGCGGAAAGTCCTCGCCGCCATGGGCGATCAGGAAGGGGCGGGGCGCCTCGATGTTGAGCACCGGGCTCGCCGGGGCGTCGTTCGACTCGGGCCCCAGGAAGCGCGGGCGCCCGGAGAGCCCGCTGCCCTCGCCGAAGCGGTAGACGCCGGAGATCGGCAAACAGCCCCGGATCGCGTCCGACGGCAGCCCGCGCCGCGCCTGCCAGCCCGTCGTCACCGCGAGCAGCGCCGCGTAGTGTCCGCCCGCCGAATGCCCGCCGAGGAAGATGCGCTCCGGATCGCCGCCGATCCCGGCGACGTTGTCATGAAGCCAGGCGATTGCGTCGGCGGCGTCCTCCAGCCCGGCCGGAAACAGGTGTTTGGGCGCGAGGCGGTAGCCGATGCTGGCGTAGATCGCGCCGCGCGCGGTGGCGCACGGCCCGGCGAAGTTGAGGTGTTCCTTGTAGCCCGACGTCCAGCCGCCGCCATGCATCATGGCGAGTACCGTACCGTTCGGTTGGGCCGGGGTCTGGATGGCGATCGACTGGTAGGGATCGGCGCCGTACTGCACGTCGAGCGCCGCCACGCCCGCGCCCCGGGCCATGACCTCGTCGGCGAAGGCCTGGCCGGCCTCGCTCAACGGCTCCTGCGGCGGATAGTCCTCGATGCGCATGACCCCCTCCGGCCGGCCCGGTCGTGACGCACCACCAGGAACGGGGTACATAGTTCGGCGTGGCCGGGGGCGAGTCAACGCGCCGGCAAGCAGGGAGCAATGATCGATGAGCGCTGCACCGAGGAAACCGCTGTTCCGCGCCGATCACGTGGGCAGCCTGCTACGCCCGCCGGAGCTTCTGGAGGCCCGCGCGTCGTGGAAGTCGGGCGCGATGAGCGCGGCGGCGCTGCGCGAGATCGAGGACGCGGCGATCTCCGATGCGGTCCGGTTGCAGGAGGATATCGGGCTGGAGGCCGTCACCGACGGCGAGTTCCGGCGCGAGAACTGGTGGATCGACTTCATCTCGGCGATCGAGGGGATCGAGATCTCGAGCCCGGACGAGGCGGCGGGGTTCCAGAAGGCGCCGGGCACGGCGTCGGGCTACGTGCCCAAGAACGTGCGCACCGCGGGAAAGCTCGGCCGGAAGGGCGACATCCTGGCGGCCGATTTCGCCTATCTCGACGCCCGGACCTCGAAGACCGCCAAGGTGACCATCCCGTCGCCGACGCGGGTCCATTTCCACGGCGGCGACGCCTCGGTCGACGATGCGGCCTATCCCGACAAGGACGCGTTCTGGAACGACCTCGCCCGGGTCTGGCGCGAGGAGATCGCCGCGCTGGAAGCCTTGGGCTGCCGCTATATCCAGATCGACGATCCCGTCATCAACTACTTCGTCGACACCAGGATGCGCGAGAACCTGAGGGCCATCGGCGAGGACCCGGACACGCTGATCCACAGATACGCGCGCCTCTTGAACGACTGCATCTCGGGGCGCCGCCCCGAGACCTACCTCACCATCCATCTCTGCCGCGGCAACGCGCAGAGCGCCTGGATCGCCGAGGGCGGCTACGAGCCGCTGGCCGAGGCCCTGTTCCCGGTGGTCGGGGTCGATGCCTGGTTCCTCGAATACGACGATGCGCGCTCGGGCGGGTTCGAGCCGCTGCGCTTCATGCCCGACGACGGCTGCGTGGTGCTCGGCCTGGTCACCACCAAGCGCGGCGAGATGGAGGAGCGCGACGCGCTCAGGCGCCGGATCGACGAGGCCGCGCAATACGTCTCCCTCGACCGGCTGGGGTTGAGCCCGCAATGCGGCTTCGCCAGCGTCGACCTCGGAAACCTGATCGCCGTCGAGAACCAGGCCGCCAAGCTGTCGCTGGTGATCGACCTCGCCCGGGAGGTGTGGGGCGAGGCGTAGGGCGGCGGAACCGAGGCGTCTCTCGAAACGGCGGTCTTCTTTCGAGTAGTCCTGGTTACTCGCAGCCGTTGTGCTTGCGCCACATCCCGGGGTCGTGGCCCTTGGGCGGGTTGGCGCAGGGATGGTCGGCATATCCCCGCAGCTCGTTGTAACGCGCGACCTGGGACTCGGTGAGCAGCGGCAAGGTCTCCAGATGCGCCGCCAGATGGGTGTAGCGGAGCGCGGTCCGGGCCCGGCCGATCTCGGAAAGCAGGGTCCGCAAGGATTGCTCGTTTACCGTTCTGCCGACGAATGCCGTCTCAAGCGCCCGTTCAGCGGCGACCAGGCGTTGCCCCCCGGCGATCGCGGCCGCTCGCATCCGCTCGAATATGGCGGCGACCGCCGTCACCTGGTCGGCGGAGAGCGGAACTTCGTCCTTCATCTCGAGCAGGTGGGCGGGTCCCGGCATCCCGTTGAGCTCGGCCGCCTTGGCGAGACCCCAGCCGCCGCCGCGCCCGAGCTCGGCGAGATCATCCGGCGACAGGCTCTTGATCGGACGGACGTGCTCGCCCGCATAGGGCGACTCATGGGTCTCCGCGGCCCCGGCCGGTGCCGCGCAGAACCAGGCGATTGCGAGACCGAGCAGCAGGCGGCGGGTCGGCGGACGGACTCGGGTGATGATGGTGTCCTGGAGCGAAAGGTGTCGGGGCGGATACGGCATCGGCGCGCCCGCTCGGGATGCGGGGTTGGTGTCCGCCAAAATCATTCGAAATCGACCCGCCGAGCCGGGGCGGTATCGCGTTGCGCGAAGCCTGCGAACTCCTCGTCCGTCAACCCGGCGCGCCGGCCGATCGCGGTCAGCAGCGTCCCCAATCGGGCCCGCCCTTCCGGCAGGACCGTTTCCGCCAGGATCGCGCGCACCTCCGCCTCGGTGCTGCGGCCCCTCAGGGCGGCCCGCACGCGCAGGGCGCGATGCACCTCGTCGGGCAGGTTGCGGACGGTCAGCATGGCCATGGTCGAGTAACCTTCGTGCTCTTGCGCGCTCTCAATGAATGCATCTTATCAATGTGACGGCATCGACGGGGGCAAGCACGCCCAATGCGATGCCGCCAGGGGCCACGTATAGGCCGCCCAGCTCGGAAGGCCGGCCGTGGCGGCGGAACCCCTACTCCGCAGCCTGTGCCTGTTCGCCGGGCCGGGCGACGAGAACGGTGCGGAGCGCGTCGCCTTCCGGGTCGGCGAGCGCGGCGCTGCGCGCGGCACTCAGCGCGGCCACCGCCTGGGCGGCATCGCCACTCGCTCCGGCTGCCGGGCGGGCGAGCCGCTCGAACACCTCGCGGTAGCTGGCGACGCCGCGCCGGTGGGTGTCGGAATAGCCCTTGCGCAGGTTGGGAAGCTCGGCGATCTC
>JAPPGP010000156.1 GCA_028821395.1 Defluviicoccus sp. | reverse complement strand
GGTTGGGGAGAAAAAACGACCCTGTTTCAGATAGTTAGCACCGCAAGGTGCGATGTCGGTGTGGAACTGCTGGACCCGCACGACGTTCTCCAGCGACGTGCCGGCCTCTGCGCAGATCCGCGCGGCGGTCTCCAGGATCGCCTCGGCCTCGTCCCCAGCCGGGTCGCCGAAATGGGGCTGGTGCGGATCGGGCGCGGCCAGCCTCCCGTCCCCGTCCGCCGCCATCAACGCCGACAGGAATAACAGGTCGCCGCAGCGCACCGCCTCCGCCTGGCCGGCGAAGGTCGGCGCCGTCCCGGCCTCGACCACCGTCTTGGCCGCCGCGCCGCCCCGGTGGGCGAGGATGTTGATCTCGATCTTGCCGTCCTCGATCACCAGCCCGCGCGGCGCGCAGGGGATAACCGAAAGCGCGGCTCCGGCGCCGAAATGCTCCGACCAGACTTCTTGGACGACCGCGCAGTCCGCCGGATCGGTGAGGTAGATCTGCGCCTTGACGACATCCGCCGGGGCGAGCCCCGCGAGGTCGAGCGAGGGGAACAGCCGGCGCTCGATGATGAACCCGGCCTCCAGCCTGAGGCGCTCGCCGCCCCAGAGCTGGCCCTCTCTGATCAGGGCACCGGCTGCGACACCGTTGCGCACCTCTTCGCCCGCGACCGCCGTTGCCGTGTTGCCCGACACGAAGACGAAATCGCCCGCCGTGAGCGCCGCCGAGTAGCCCGAGGTCGGCTGGCCGCTCAGGGTCTCGTGGTCGATATGCTCGACCGGAGGTCCGTCCGCGGCGACGGCGACGACCTGGAGGTCGAGCGCAGCGCCCGGCAGCAGCAGCCTTTGCTGGACGATCGACGTGCTGGGCGGGATCGACGCGCCGAAGCGCCGCCGCCGCTCGGCCTGGTAGGGCGGCACCATGGCGACGGTGGTGTAGTACTGGTCGGTGCGGACGACGCGGTCGAGCGCCGACCCGCCAGCGGCGAGCACCGCCTCGACATTGTCGAACACGCGCGCCGCCTCGCGGACCGATTTTGGACCGGCGGCGTTGGGCGCGGCTTCGCGCAGCACCGAGGCGGCGATGCCATGCCCGTAATCCTGCGCCATGTGGCCGCTCGCGAACACCCACGGGCCCGCGCGCATCCCAGGCGCGTAGTGGACCCTGCCGTTGCCGAGCGCGACCGGGAGGAGGGGTTCGACGGACATTCTCTCTCCTACGCCGCCATGGTGGGATCGAGGATCACCTTGCCGACGACCGAATCCGACTCTTCCAGACGTCGGTGCTGAGCCGCGGCGGCCTCCAGCGGGTGGATCGAGTCGATCAAGGCCGTGAGACCGCCCTCAGCCGCCGCGGCGAGCGTGTCGTCCACGTTGCGCCGCGTCACCCCGGCCGATCCGATCACCCGCAGCCGTCGGCCGTAGAGCTTGCGGATGTCGAGCGCGACTCGGCCGCCGCCATGGGCGCCCATGGTGACCAGCCTGCCGCGCTGCGCCATGCTGTCGAACGCGGCATCCCACAGCTCCGGGTCGCCGATGTTCTCGCACACCACGTCGGCCCCTTCGTCGTCCGTGATCGCGCGCACCCGCTCGCGCAGATCCTCGCTGCGGTAGTTGACGCCGCGGTCCGCGCCGAGCGCAAGTGCGGCCTCGACCCTTCTGTCGGCGCCGGCGGCGGCGATCACCCGCGCGCCGAGCGCCTTGGCGACCTGCACGCAGAAGCTGCCGAGCGCGCCTGCCGCGCCCATCACCAGAACCCACTCGCCGGGTTTCAGCGCGGCCTTGTCGACGAGCTGGTCATAGGCCGCGGGCGCGTGGCGGACGATCACGCAGGCATCGGCCGCCGAAATCCCGTCCGGGATGCGATGGACAACGGCGGCGGGCGCGGCGACCCGTTCCGCATAGCCGCCCCAGCGATGGACTCCCATCATCGCCGGCGCGCGGCAGGAAGCCTCGTCCCCCTCGACGCATTCGAGGCAGCGCCCGCAGCGGATGGTCGAGGACACCGCGACCCGGTCGCGGGGCGCGAATTCCTCCACCGCTTCGCCGACCTCCACGACCGTGCCCGCGGGGTCGGCGCCCAGCACGTGCGGCAGCACGACGTTGCGGTTGTTGCCGTCGCGCCGCACCAGCAGATCGAAGCTGCGGTTGATCGAGACCGCCTCGACCGCCACCACCACCTCGTCGGGCGCCGGGCTGGGCGCCGGCACCTCGGCGGAGCCAAGCACGTCCGGCTCGCCGAACCTCTCCATGACTACCGCGCGCATGGTCGGGAATGCCATTCGTTACGCCGCCAAGCCCAATGGGATCCGCGTCTTCATTCGGGCCTCTGAACCGGACCGCCATCGCTGCGGTGACGGCGCAACCCGGCACCATAGGCACACAGCAGGTTCTCGTAATCCGTCGCCGACGGCAGGACCCTTGCGCCTTCCATGAGAGGAAATGTCATGACGCTGTCCTTCTCGCGATCCGAGTGCCCCAGCCCCAGCACATGTCCCAATTCATGAGCCATGACGCTCAACGCATCCATTTCTCTCCTGCCCGGCAGCCCTTCACCATAATTCACGCGCGGTCTCTTGTGCATGTATACCTCGATGTCGGCGTCGGTGATCGAGCTGCCGGTATCTTGGCTGCCCGGCGACGAGGCGGTCGGAGGCCCGGAAGTCCAGGAGATCGAGGTTACCGCCATTCGCCTTGCCGGCGCGCCCTCCGACGGGACGATGGCATTCACGCCGTCGTCCGCGGCCTTCAATTCGCTCTCGAAGGACCGCCATCCGAACAATTGCAGGGAAACGACGCCGAAGTCCGTTTTGCCTGAGCCGAACGGGTCTCCCTCGTACCTGGCCATGAGATGCCTCGCCCAGCCGCGATTCCACCGTCTCATCGCTTCGATTGCGGCGTCGACTATTTCGGGTGGCAGATCGGACGACAGGTGCATGACGACCGGGAGTCGCTCGACCGGGTGCATCACCACGTTGCCGGACTCCACGCGGAAGGTGCACCGCCGGTCTGCCTCGCCCAAGGGCGTGCCGTGCCACAGCTCCGCTCTCGGATCGCCGGCGAGAGCAACCGGAAGAACGACCGAAAGACAGCACAACCGGGAAAGTCCGAGGATCCGAATCATTGCCTCGCCGAGGGACCGAACGCGCGAGGCTACCGCAACAGCTCCTGAACCACCGAAGGCCTCTTGGAGATCAGCGCGAGCAGCACCTGCGCCGGCCCGGTCGGCCGCCGCCGCCCGTGCTCCCAGTTGAGCAGCGTCCCCCTCGCCACCCCGATGCTGCGGGCGAACTCGCCTTGCGACAGGCCGGTTTGCCGGCGGATTTCCGCCACGTCGATATCCGGCAGCTCGATTTCGTGCACCGTCGCGCCGTCGGTCTTGCCGTGGGCGAAGGCGAGCGCCTCTTCCAGGCCCTTCTTCACGCTCCTGTATTCGGTCATGGCTCGCCTCCATATGCCGCGAGGATCCGCTTGCTAACTGCCTGCAGCCATGTCTTTAGCCGCTGTACTATACGCCGATGGCGTATATGTCAATGACATATGAACGCCGGCGGGCTGCCCCGGTCGGCTTCGGTCGATATTGCCGGCAGGTCGAGAGCCTACAACCGCTATCCCAGCGCCGATTCCCAGTCCGTCGCTTCGAGGATCTCGCGCAGCCGGGCGAGGAAGCCGGCGGAGTAGGCGCCGTCGATGGCGCGGTGGTCGAAGGAGTGCGCGAGCACGCCGAGCGGGCGGATTGCGATCGCCTCGCCGCCCCCGGTCTCAACCACGGCGGGCTTCCGCCGCACCCCGTCGGTCGACAGGATCGCCACCTGCGGCTGGTTGATGATCGGCGCGGTGATCAGCGTGCCGAAGGTGCCGGAGTTGGAGATCGTGTAGGTGCCCCCGGCGAGGTCGTCGGGGCCGATCGAGCCGTCGCGGGCGGCGGCGGCGGCGGCGCGGATGGCGCGCGCAAGTCCCGGCACGTCCATGTTCTGGGCGTCGCGGATCACCGGCGCCATCAGCCCGCCGGGGCCGAGATCGACCGCGATCCCGAGATGGACCTCGCGGTGGATGCGCAAGGACTCCGCCTCGATGCTCGCATTCACATACGGGAAATCGGGGATCGCCCGGCACGCGGCGTAGGCGACGAAGGGGAGGTAGCTGAGCGAGAAACCCTCTCTCGCCTTCCACGCCCCCCCGTGCCGGTCGCGCGCCCGTTCGACGGCGTGGAAGTCGATCTCGACGGCCTGGAGCACGTGGGGGCTGGTCGCCTTGGACCGCACCATGTGCTCGCCGATCTGCCTGCGCATCCGGCTGAGCGGGACGAGCTCGGCGGCGGCCGGCGCGCCATCGACCAGGGCTTCGACGTCCTGGCGCGTGATCCGCCCGCCCCGGCCGGTCCCCGAAATCTCCGCAACGTCCAGCCCGTGCTCGGCGATCAGCCGGCGCACTGCGGGAGAGAGCGGGTTGCCCCTGGCGTCGCGCCGCGGCACCGAGTCGAGCGAGATCGCGCCCCGGCCCTTGGGTGGCTCGCTTGCGGCTGCGGCGGGCGCGGAGGCCTCGGGAGCCGCGTCGGCGCCGGCGCCGGCGATCACCGCGAGCCTGGCGCCCACCGGGACCGTGCTCCCCGCCTCGACCAGGATCTCCGACAGCACGCCGTCGGCGGGCGCCGGCACCTCGGTGTCGACCTTGTCGGTCGAGACCTCGAACAGGGTCTCGTTCGCCTTGACCGCATCGCCCGCCGCCTTGTGCCAGGCGACCACCGTCCCCTCGGTCACGGTCTCGCCGAGCTGGGGCATGACGACGTCCATCGCGCGCTCAGCCCATGCTGGCGCGGATCGTGTCCGCGATCCGCTCGACCGAGGGCAGCGCCAGGTCTTCCAGATTGTCGGCCGACGGCAGCGGGATGTGCGGCGTGGTGATGCGGACGATCGGGCCGTCGAGGTCGTAGAAGCACTCCTCGCCCGCGATCGAGGCGATCTCCGCCCCCCAGCCGCAGAGCCGCGGGTTCTCCTCGACGGTGAACAGCCTTCCGGTCGCAGACACCGCGGAGAGGATGGTCCGCGTGTCGAGCGGCACCAGCGTACGCACGTCGAGCACCGTGCAGGAGATGCCGTCCTCGGCGAGCCGCTCGGCCGCTTGCGCCGCGCGCGGCACCATCGCGGCGAGCGCGACGATGGTGGCATCGCCCCCCTCGCGCAGCACCTTCGCGGTGCCGAGCGCGTCCACGTGCTCGCCGTCCGGGACCTCCCCCCTGGTGCCGTAGAGCGATTTCTGCTCGAAGAAGACCACCGGGTCGGGATCGCGGATGGAGGCCGCCAGCAATCCCACGATGTCGGCCGGGTTGGAGGGGGCGACCACCTTGAGCCCCGGGATCATCATCGCCCAGTTCTCGATCGCCTGGGAGTGCTGGGCGCCGAACCGGGCGCCGCCGCCATTGGCGCTGCGGATCACCAGCGGGAAGGAGACCTGGCCGTTGGTCATGTAGCGCGACTTGGCGATCTCGTTGGCCACGAGGTCCCAGCAGACGGCGAAGAAATCGGAAAACATGAGCTCGGCGATCGGCCTCAGCCCGGTCATCGCCGCGCCCATCGCGGCGCCGATGATCGCCTGCTCGGAGATCGGCGTGTCGCGCACCCGGTCCGGGCCGAACTCCTCGAACAGCCCGACCGTGGTCTTGAACACGCCGCCCGCCGCGCCGATGTCCTCGCCGAGGAACACCACCGAGGGGTCGCGCCGCATCTCCTGGGCGATCGCCGCCGCGACCGCCTCGCGGCAGGTCAGTTCCGCCATGCCGCGCCTCCATCGGCGTAGACCTCGGTCTCCAGGATGTCGGGCGGCGGCGGCGGCGAGGCCTTGGCTGCGTCCGTCGCCGCGTCGACCGCGGCCAGCACCTCGGCCTCGATCCCGTCCACCGCGGATTCGGCGAATCCGAAATCGAGCAGTCGCCTGCGATAGGCCGGGATCGGGTCGCGGGCGAGCCATGCCTCGACCTCCTCGTCCGGCCGGTAGGCGCCCGGGTCGGCGCGCGAATGCCCGCACTGGCGATAGGTCTTGGCCTCGATCAGCGAGGGTCCGCCGCCCGAGCGCGCCTTCTCGTAGGCGGTCCGGGCGACGCGGAAGACCGCATCGGCGTCGTTGCCGTCGACGATGATCGACTCCATGCCGTAGGCCGGCGCGCGGTCGGCCGCGGGATGCTCGACCGCGGTCACGTCGCCGATCGGCGTGTACTCCATGTACAGATTGTTCTCGCAGACGAAGATCACCGGCAGCTTCCACACCTGCGCCATGTTGAGGGCCTCGTGGAAGGCGCCGATATTGGTGGTCCCGTCGCCGAAGAAGCAGACCGAGACCTGGCTGGTGCCGCGATACTGCGCCGACCAGGCGGCGCCCATGGCGATCGGCAGATGGGCGCCGATGATGGCATAGGACCCCATCGCGCCGTGCTCGACGCTGGTCAGGTGCATCGAGCCGCCCTTGCCGGCGAGCAGCCCGCATTCGCGACCCATCAGCTCGCCCAGCACCCCCGACATGGAGGCGCCGCGGGCCAAGGTGTGGGCGTGGCCGCGATAGGTGCAGAAGGTGTAGTCGCCGTCCTCCATCGCCACCGCGAAGCCGGCCGCCACCGCCTCCTGGCCGAGCGACAGATGCACCGTCCCCTTGACCAGGTTCTGCAGGAACAGATCGTGCGCGCGCTGCTCGACATGGCGGATCTCGAGCTGCGAGCGCCACAGCGCGAGCCGCGCCGCCTCGCCGATATCGTCATTGGCGAGATCGGGCCCGGCCGTCTCTTCGGTTGCCAAGTTCGCCTCCCCCTCGGTTTCAGTACTTGGCGGAGATCGGCAGGTCCTCGGCCGGATACAGGCTGATCACCCTCGGCCCCTCGTCGGTGACCACCACCTCCTCCTCGATGCGGGCGGCGGAATAGCCGTCCTTCGCCGGGCAGTAGGTCTCCAGCGCGAACACCATGCCTTCCTTGATCTCCTTCGGGTCCTCCATCGAGATCAGCCGGCTGATGATCGGCCGCTCGTGGATCGAGACGCCGAGCCCGTGGCCGAACTGGAGGCCGAACGCCTCCATCTCGCCGGCGAAGCCGAACTCTTCCGCCTCGGGCCAGACCGCGGCGATCTCGTCGGTCGAGACGCCGGGCCGGACCAGCTCGATCGCCGCGTCCAGCCATTCGCGGCACTGCTTGTAGGCGTCCTCCTGCACCGCGCTCGCGCGCCCCACGTTGAAGGTCCGGTAGTAGCAGGTGCGGTAGCCCATATAGCCGTGCAGGATGTCGAAGAAGGCCTGGTCGCCGGGGCGCACCATGCGGTCGGTGAAGTTGTGCGGGTGCGGGCTGCAGCGCTCGCCCGAGATCGCGTTGATGGCCTCCACGTCGTCCGAGCCCATCTCGTAGAGCAGCTTGTTGGCGCGGGCCACGATGTCGTTCTCGCGCACCCCCGGCTTCAGCTCCTCGCCGATCATGTGATAGACCGCATCGACCATGCCGGCGGCCTGGTTGAGCAGCACGATCTCGTCGATGTTCTTGACCTCGCGCGCGTCCAGCATCACCTGCTGGCCGTCGCGCACCTCGATATTGCGCTTTTGCAGCTCGAACAGCATCGGCGGTTCGCAGATGTCGACGCCGATCGGCATGTCGCCGACGCCGGCCTCGTCGAGCATCGACTTGATCTGCTCGGCCGCCCTGGTCATCAGCCCGGCATCGGGCGGGACGGTGCCGCGCAGCCCCAGCATGCCGGCGTGGACGTGCTCGCCCTTGAGCCAGGGAGCGTGGATCCGGTGGTGCGAGGCGGCCGAGCCGAAATCCCAGACATGCGGCTCCTCGCCCCGCATCAGCAGCGCGTAGCGCGACATCTTGTCGCGCGACCACTCGCCGATGGCGGTGCCGGTGAGGTAGCGGATGTTGTTGTTGTCGAAGCAGAGCAGCGCGCCGAGCCCGGAGCTCTCCAGCGCCTGCTTGGCGCGCGCCAGGCGGTAGTCGCGCAGCCGGTCGAAATTGACCCGCTCCTCGGTGTCGACGCCGCCATGGCCGGGCGCCGGGATCGCCCCGCCCCAGCTGTAATGCGGCTCCAGATGGGCCGGATCGATGTCGGCTGCCATGGCTCTCCTCCGATCTCCCCGACGCCGGTCGGCGCCGATATCGGGTCAAGATTTCACATCGCCGCCGCCGCTTCAATCCGCCCGCCGCTATTCCAGCCCGCTGGCCCGCGCCTGTTCGCGCGCGACCACCGCCCAGTCGCGCTCGCCGTCGCCATGCGCGATGGCGCCGAGCAGCCGGTCGCGCCAGACATTGGCCGACGGCAGCGGCACAAGCTCCGCTTCCGCCGCGGCGAGCGCGAGATTGGCGTCCTTGAGGCCGAGCGCGGCGGTCATACCCACCCGGTCCCAATCCTCCTTGGCGATGATGTCGCCATAGACCTTGTAGGCGGTGCAGGCGAACACCCCGTCGGTCAGCACGTCGTAGAGGGTCTCCGGCCGGACGCCGTAGCGCCGGACCAGCGAGAACGCCTCGCCCATCGTCTCGATCGCGCAGCCGAGGACGAAATTGTTGGCGAGCTTGACCGAGGCGGCAGCCTCGGGCGCCTCTCCGGCCTCGAAGCAGCGCCGCCCCATGGCTTCGAAGAGCGGCGCGCAGGCCGCCAGCGCGTCCGGCGGGCCGGCGGCGACGATCCCGAGCTCGCCAGCCGCCGCCGCGTCGGGCCGCCCGAGCACCGGGGCGGCGACATAGAGCTGGCCCGCGTCCCGGTGGATCGCGGCGGCGCGGCGGCTCATGGCGACGCTGTGGGTGCCCATGCCGGCATGGATCGCGCCCCGGGGCAGGTTGGCGGCGATCCCGTCCGCCCCCTCGACGACCTGGGCGAGGTCGTCGTCGCCGCCCAGCATGGTGATCGCGACCTCGCGGTCGGAGACCGCGTCGGCGATGCTGCGCACCGCCGTCGCCCCCGCGGGGGCAAGCGCTTCCGCCTTCTCGTAGGTCCGGTTGTAGCCCTTGAGGTCGTGCCCGGCCTCCAGGATGCGTCTTGCCATGTTCTGTCCCATGCGGCCGAGGCCGATGAATCCGACTTTCATGCTTCCTCCTTCCAGGCGGCCCGCCGGCCGCGCAGCACCGCCACCCCCGACACCAGGGCGCAGGCGGCGAATACGATGAACCCGTGGCCGAACGAGCCGGTAAGCGCGGCGATCCCGCCGAAGATCGGCGGTGCGGTGACGACGCCGAAAAAGGTGATGAACAGGGCCCCGCCGGTCGCCCTGCTCGCCTGGTCGCCCGGGGCGATGCGCGCGACCTCCGACAGGAACACCCCGTTCCAGCCCACGCCGGTCGCACCCAGCACGATCGAGACCGCGACGATCGCCCAGTACGGCCAGCCGGCGTCGAACCACGCCGCCGCGAAGCCGGCGATCCCCATGGCGATGCCGAGCGCGCCGAGCACCGGCTGCGGCCTGCCGATCCAGTCGGCGAGCCCGCCCCAGGCGATGCGCCCGACGATCCCGGCGAGCTGGGCGATGGCGAGCGTGAGCCCCGCTGTGACGAACGCCATGCCCACGCCCTGAACGAGGTAGGTGACGAGGAAGACGCTGAAGCATTGCTGGATGGCGGCGAAGAAGAACGAGGCGAAGCAGAGCC
>JAPPGP010000051.1 GCA_028821395.1 Defluviicoccus sp. | reverse complement strand
CTGTGCGATCCCCGTCATCCCGAGCCCTCAGCCACGACTAAAAAATGGTCCTGGTTGCGGCGGCACCGCGCTAGACGCGCTACAATCGCGTCACGTGCGGGCAAGGCGGAAGGTAGCGCGGCGATGACGATCCCGCCCCCGGTGGAAATCCTCGGCATCGTCGCCATCGCGACGATGGTGGTCTGCTACGCTCTGGAGAGGCGCGGCACGGTCTTCATCGCGGCCTTCGCGGCCGGCTGCGCGCTGGCCGCGGTCTACGCCTACCTGATCGGCTCCTACCCCTTCCTGATCGCCGAGGCGATCTGGGCGGTGGTGGCCGCGCGCCGCTGGCAGGTCGCGCGGCGCCTCGCCTGACGCTCTACCGGGACCACGGAACGGGTCCGCGGGCGTTCCGGCCAGCCGCTTGACCCGCCGCCAGGGATCATCGGGGCGCCCGCTCGTGGTCGATCTGCAGCCGGGCGAGGAAGGGCACCATGGGGTGCACGCCGAGCGCGCGCATGCGGTCCATGTCGAGCGCCGCCAGCGCCTCGGTCTCGTCGGCGCCGAGCCCGGCCGCGGCGGCGTAGCCCGCGGGATCGCCGACATAGCGCGCCCGCTCGCTGGCGCTGTTCGACAGGAGATGCAGGATGCGGGTGAGCTCGACCCGCTCGGCATGGACCGGCGGGTAGTGCGGCACGGCGGCGTGCTCGGCCCGCGGCGTGAGAAAGCCCAGCGAGCCGTAGATATGGTGCCAGCTCGGGTCGAGCTGGACCACGTCCGGCACCCGCTCGCCGATCGCCCCGGCGCCGATCGCCCAGCAGCGCAGCTCGACATTGCCGGTCGCATCCAGGCGCGTCTCGTCGAAGGAGAGCAGCGCGCGGAGCTGGCCGCGGGCGAGCGGCTCCAGCAGCGCCTTGTCGAATTCGAGGTCGGGCTCGGAGTAGCGCTCGGTGCCCGGAAAGTGCGACATGCCGCCGCTCGCGATCACCACCGCGCGGACGTCGATCGCCGCCAGCGCCCGGGCCAGCGCCTGGCCGAAGGCGTAGCAGCGCTCCATCGAGGGCTGCGGCGGCACATAGGCGTTGACGTAGAGCGGCACGATCGGCGCGTCGACGCCGAGATGGGCGAGCGGGATGCCGAAGGCGTAGTCGATCTCGGCGGTCGAGGTGAAGGCGGGGTCGAACCCTTCCGCCTGGAGGTGGCGGATCAGCCCGTGCGCGGTGGCGCTCGCCACCTCGTAGCGGAAGTCGCGCCCGGCGAACGAGCCCCTGACCTCGGCGCCGGTGTGCAGCGCGAAGGCCGGCGTGCAGTGCAGGAAGAACTGGTTGACGTGGTCGTTGGCGATCACGATCCAGACATCGGGCCTGAGCGCCGCCAGCGCCCCGCCGATCCGCCCGGCGACCTCGCGCACCCGCGCCACGGTGTCGGGGTCCTCGGTCTCGGGCATGGTGAAGAACTGCGGCGCATGGGGAACGAACGCACCGCCCAGCACATGCGACGTCATGGCTCCGCCTCCGGGATGTCCCTCGGGCGGCGGAGTCTAGGGCGTGTCGGTTTGGGATGGAAGCGTCAACCGGGCGCCCCTCACCCGGTGACGGAGAACCCGACCGAGCCCAGCCGCTGCACCGTGTTGCGCACGTAGTCGCCGACGGACAGCGCCTCGGCGGCGGTGGCGCCGCCGGCCATGACGATCCAGCCCGCTTCCAGCGGCTCGCCGGCGGCGGTGGACAGCCTGGCGGCGGCGACCAGCGAGCGTGCCGGGTTGCCCAAGATGGCGGCGGAGGAGCCGATCTGGCGCGGCCTGCCGTCGATCTCCAGGATCATGCCGAGATTGGTGAGGTCGGCGTCGACCGACTGCCAGGCGCCGACCACGATGCCGGACGACGAGCAGTTGTCGGCCACCACGTCGGCCAGCGAGAACTTGAAGTCGCGGTAGCGCGAATCGATGATCTCGATCGCCGGCGCCACCGCCTCGACGGCGGCCATCGCCTCGGCCGCGGTGACCGGCGCCTCCAGCGGCCGGTTGAGCAGGAAGGCGATCTCGGGCTCGGCCCGCGGGTGGACGTAATCCGCCATCGAGATCGAATCGCCGTCTTCCACGATCATCCCGTCCGTGAGCCGGCCCCAGATCATGTCCGAGATGCCCATCTGGACCATCTTGGCGCGGCTGGTGAAGCCCATCTTGACGCCGATCCGCCTCTCCCCGCGCTCCACGCGGCGGAGGATCGAGGCGGCCTGGATGTCGTAGCCCTGCGCAGGCGTGATCTCGACGGTCTCGGAGATCTGCGGGATCGCCTCGGCGTTCATCGCGGCGGTGTCGACGGCTTCGGCGAGCGGCGCGATTGCCACATCGGTCATGGCTCAGACCTCCTTGCGGGCGGCGTCGCGGGCGTTGGCGAGGTCGAGCGCCACGTCGACGATCATGTCCTCCTGGCCGCCCACCATGCGCCTGCGGCCGAGCTCGACCAGGATGTCGCGGGTGTCGATGCCGTAGGTCTGCGACGCGGTCTCGGCGTGGCGCAGGAAGCTCGAATAGGACCCGGTATAGCCGAGCGCGAGCGTCTCGCGGTCGACCCGGACCGGGCGGTCCTGCAACGGGCGCACCAGCTCCTCCGCCGCATCCATCAGCGCCCACAAATCGCAGCCGTGGTTGAGCCCGGCGCGGTCGGCGACGGCGATAAACACTTCCAGCGGGGTGTTGCCGGCGCCCGCCCCCATGCCGGCGAGCGAGGCGTCGACACGGGTCACGCCGTATTCCAGCGCGATGATCGTGTTGGCGACGCCGAGGCTGAGATTGTGGTGGGCGTGGATGCCGAGCTGGGTCTCGGGCTTGAGCCCGTCGCGGAAGGCGGCGAAGCGGTCCGCGGTGTCGCCCATCAGCAGCGCGCCGCCCGAGTCGGTGACGTAGACGCAATGCGCTCCATAGGCCTCCATCAGCTTCGCCTGGGCGACCAGCTCGCCGGCCGGGATCATGTGCGCCATCATCAGGAAGCCGGCCACGTCCATGCCGATCCCGCGCGCGTACTCGATGTGCTGCCTGGCGATGTCGGCCTCGGTGCAGTGGGTGGCGATGCGGACCGACCGCGCGCCGGCGTCGAAGGCGTCCTTGAGGTCGGTGACCGTGCCGATGCCGGGGATCAGGAGCGTTGCGATCTTCGCGTGCTCCACGGCGTCGGCCGCGACCTCGATGTACTCGATGTCGGAATGGGCGGCGAAGCCGTAGTTGAACGACATCCCGGCGAGCCCGTCGCCGTGGCTCACCTCGATGGCGTCGACTTTGGCGTCGTCGAGCGCCTTGCAGATCGCCGTCACGTGGTGCAGGCCGTATTGGTGGCGGATCGCGTGCATGCCGTCGCGCAGCGTCACGTCCTGGATGTAGATCTTCTTCTCCGTGTCGAGGGCCATGGCGGGTCTCCTCAGCGTCCTGGTTCAGAGTCTCGTGTGCCGTCGCGTCGCGCTTCGTCCATGGATGCCCGGATCAAGTCCGGGCATGACGGAGGGGCGGGCGTTGGCGCTTCCCCAACCACGTCATGGCCGGACTTGTTCCGGCCATCCACTCCGCGGAACTGGGGCATCAGCCCGCGCGGCGCTCGACCAGCCGTTCGGCGGTCTTGAGCGCGGCCGAGGTCATGATGTCGAGATTGCCGGCATAGGTCGGCAGATAGTGGCCGGCGCCCTCGACTTCGAGGAACACCGAGGACTTGATGCCGGTGAACTCGCCGAGCCCGGGGATGCGCAGCGGGTTGTTGGAGCCGAAACGCTCGAACTGCACGTCCTGCTTGAGCCTATAGCCGGGAACGTAGGCCTGCACCTCGGCGACCATGTCCCCGATCGACTGCACGATGGCGTCGGTGTCGCCGTCCTCGCTCAGCACGTAGATGGTGTCGCGCATCAGCAGCGGCGGCTCGGCCGGGTTGAGCACGATGATCGCCTTGCCGCGCTCGGCGCCGCCGACCACCTCGATCCCCTTCGACGTGGTCTCGGTGAACTCGTCGATATTGGCGCGCGTGCCGGGCCCAGCCGATTTGGAGGCGATGGAGGCGACGATCTCGCCGTAATGCACCCGGGCCACGCGGTCGACCGCGTGCACGATGGGGATGGTCGCCTGGCCGCCGCAGGAGACCATGTTGATGTTGGGCGCATCGAGATGCTCGTCCATGTTGACCACCGGCACCACGTAGGGGCCGATGGCGGCGGGGGTGAGGTCGATGATCGTCTTGCCGTGCTCCAGGCAGATCTTCGCGTTGGCCGCGTGCGCGCCCGCCGAGGTGGCGTCGAAGACGATCTCGATACCGGCCCATTCGGCCATCCGGGTCAGGCCTTCCAGACCCTCATGGGTGGTGGCGACGCCCTTCGAGCGGGCGCGGGCGAGGCCGTCCGATTCGGGGTCGATGCCGACCAGCGCGCCCATATCGAGAGTGTCCGAGGTCTCGAGGATCTTGATCATCAGATCGGTGCCGATATTGCCGGAACCGACGATCGCAACCCGGGTCTTCATGATCTCTCTCCTCAGGCGGCGAAGGCGGCCCTGACCGAGCCCAGCCCCTCGATCCTGGCCTCCATCACGTCGCCCGCCGCGACCGGCGCCATCGGCCCGAGCGCGCCGGTCATGATCACGTCGCCCTCCTGCAGCGGCGTGCCCACGTCGACCATCTTGCGGGCGAGCCAGAGCGCGGCGTTCAGCGGGTTGCCGAGGCAGGCGACGCCCGCGCCGATCGAGACCTGGTCGCCCTTGTTCTCCATCACCATGCCGCATTCGCGCAGATCGAGGTCGTCGAGCATGACCGGCCGCGTGCCGAGCACGAACAGCCCCGACGAGGCATTGTCGGCGACGGTGTCGACGATGTTGATGTTCCAGCCGGCGATGCGCGAGCCCACCACCTCGATGGCCGGCAGCGCGTAGGCCACCGAATCGATCACGTCGATCAGGGTGAGCTGCTCGCGGTCGAGCGCCGAATGCAGGGTGAGCGCCACCTCCGCCTCGCAGCGCGGCTGGAGCACGCTTCCGGGCTCGATCTCCTCGCCGTCGACGATGCACATGTCGGCGAACAGCATGCCGTAATCCGGCTGGTCGACGCCGAGCTGAAGCTGCACCGCCCTGGCGGTGAGCCCGATCTTGCGCCCGACGATGCGCCTTCCCCCGTTCACCCAGTGCTCGGTATTGGCCTGCTGCACGCGGTAGGCGGCCTCGACGTCGCCGTCGGGCAACGCGTCGCGCACCGGCTCGATGGGCGCGCCGTCCTCCCACGCCTTGCGGATGTCGGCGGCTGCCCTGGTGATCGCCTCTTCGCTCATGCCCCGCCCCCTACAGCTTGACGCAGATGTTCTTCTGCTCGGAATAGAAGTTGAGCGCGTGCTGGCCGCCCTCGCGCCCGATGCCGCTCAGCCCCATGCCGCCGAACGGCGTGCGCAGGTCGCGCAGGAACCAGCAATTGACCCAATTGATCCCGGCCTCCATCGCCTGGCTCACCCGGTGGCCGCGCGAGAGGTCGGTGGTCCAGACCACCGAGGCGAGCCCGTACTCGGTGTCGTTGGCCATCGCGACGGCCTCGGCCTCGTCGTCGAACGGGGCGATGTGGCAGACCGGGCCGAAGATCTCCTCCTTCTGCACCCGCGAGTCCTCGGGCAGACCGGTGAAGATGGTGGGCTGGATGAAGGCGCCGGCGTCGCGCTCGTCGCCGAACTCGGGGATGCCGCCGCCCGTCACCGTCTCCGCGCCGAGCTCGGCGGCCAGCGCGTAGTAGGAGGTCACCTTGTCGCGGTGCTCGGAGCTGATCAGCGAGCCCATCTGGGTCGCCGGGTCCTCCGGCCGGCCGATGACCATGGCCTCGCCGCGCGCCTTCAGCGCATCGACGAAGCGCTGGTATATCGGGCGCTCGACATAGACCCGCTCGGAGCTCAGGCAGACCTGGCCGGTATTGGCGAACACCGAGCGCGCGGTGCCGTCGATCGCCGCGTCGAAGTCGGCGTCGGCGAACACGATGGCCGGGTTCTTGCCGCCGAGCTCGAAGGAGAGCGCCTTGATGTTGCCGGACGCGGCTTTCATGATCTCGCGCCCGGTCGCGGTCTCGCCGGTGAAGGTGATGGCGTGGATGCCCGGATGCCGGGTGATGAGCTCGCCCGCCGAATCGGGGCCGAAGCCGTGCACGACGTTGAACGTGCCGTCGGGGATTCCGGCCTCTTTCATCACCTCGGCCAACAGCGTCGCCGTCGTCGGCGTCTCCTCGGACGGCTTCAGGATCACCGCGTTGCCGGACGCCATTGCCGGTGCGAGCTTCCAGGTCGACAGCAGCAGCGGCAGGTTCCAGGGCGAAATGACGCCCACCACCCCGTGCGGCTGGCGCACCGAGTAGTTCACGGCGCCGCGCCCGTCCGGCGTCTCCTGCATATAGGCCTCGGTGCCGACCGATTTGACGAGGTCGGCGAAGACGCGGAAATTCGCCGCCCCCCGCGGGATGTCGAGATGGCTGGCGAGCGATTTGGGCTTGCCCGTATCGGCGCATTCGGCGTCGACGAACTCGTCGAAGCGGGACTCGATCCCGTCGGCCACCGCGTAGAGCAGGTTGCAGCGCTCTTCCGTCGTCAGCCTGCCCCATGCGCCGTAATAGGCGTCCTGCGCGGCCTCAACGGCGCGGTCGACGATCGCCCGGTCGGCCTCGTGCACCAGCGCGATCAGCGTGCCGTCGACCGGGGTGACGTTCTCGAACGTGCTGCCCGATGCGACGAACGCGCCGCCGACGAAATTCCTGAGCTCGCGCAGATTGCCCTCGGCCACCGCAACCCTCCCCCGATGTCGCGCCGCAGAATAGTCGGAACCGCGCGGGCCGGAAACAGGCTCGCGCCCCGCCCTCCCCCGGCCGCTTTCGACATGGCTGGCCCCCGCAACAAGTCCGGGGGCCAGCCATGACGTGGCGGGGGGCGCCAACACTCCTCGTCATGCTCGGACTCGTTCCGGGCATCCATGCGGAACGGCCCGGTGGATGGCCGGAACACCCCGGAACTGTTCCGGGGGCCGGTCATGACCGGGGTGGGAGGCGGGCTACTCGATCTCGAACACCGCCTCGATCTCGATGGGGAAGCCGCGCGGCAGCTCGGCGACTCCGACGGCGGTCCGGGCGTGCGGCTCGGGGAACAGGGCGTAGAGCAGGTCGGACGCGCCGTCGATCACCGCGAACTGGCGCTCGAAGCCGGCGGACGAGTTGACGTAGCCGTTGAGCTTGAGCACCCGGCGGACCCGGTCGAGCGAGCCCAGATGGCGCGCCACCGAGGCGAGGATGTTGAGCGCCGTCTTCTTCGCCGTGTCGTAGGCTTCCGCCTCGGAGATTTCGGCATCGACCTTGCCGCGCATCGCCGCGCCGAGGCTCGCCGGCGGCGGGTGGCCGGAGACGAACAGCAGCTTGCCCGCCTCGACGCAGCCGGTGCGGTTGGCGGACGGGTAGGCGAAGGGCTCGGGCAGATCGAGCCCGAGCTCGGCGAGCCGCGCTTCGATGCGCCCGGTCATGCGATCGGCGGTGCCGCGCCGTCGGGTAGCGGACGTACGCGGCACAACAGGCCGCGCGTATCCGCCGAGCCGGTCACCGGGTCCCACGGCCCGCCATAGGACATGGCGGCGTTGATGTTGACCGAGAACGCGCCGAAATCCGGCCCCGGCGCCTCCGGCAGCCACCAGCCCATGCCGGTGCGGACCACGCCGGGCGCGGTGTCCTCGGTCACCGTGACGCGGAGCGTGCACGCGCCGCCGGCGTCCGGCGTCTCCACCTCGACCCAGTCGTCGGCAGTCAGCGCGAGCGCCGATGCGGTGTCGGGGTGGATCTGCAGGCGCGGGTAGGGCGAGACCTTGCGCGCCCACGCATGGTCGCGGTAGCGCGAGTGGTGATAGGCCTTCTCTCGCGCCCCGGTGAGCAGGATCAGCGGGTAGTCGCGGCGCACGCCTTCGGAGACGCGCTCCGCCCTGGGCGGCACGAAGTCGGGCAGCGGATCGAGGCCGAGCCGGGCGAGCGTCTCCGAGAAGAGCTCGATCCTGCCGGTCGGCGTGCGGAACCCGGTTTCGGCGAAATTGCCGAGCTCGTAGGGGAAGGTCGCAAAGCCCGTCTCCTCCAGCTCGTCGAAGGAGATGCCGTTGTCGCCCAGCAGGAAGGCGTTGAACGCCCGCTTGGTCCGCCACGGCAGGAATTTTCGCGCGCCGATCCCGCGCGCCTCCAGCCGGTCGGCGAGCGCGGTGGCGATCTCGAAATCCGACCGCGCCTCGCCGCGCGGCGGCGTCACCGGCCTGGTGTAGCTCACGCAGGGCCCCGACATGTCGAGCGAGATCTCCTCCTCCTCGAGCCCCGTGGTCTTGGGCAGCACGATGTCGGCGAGCGCTGCCGTCGGGGTCATCGAGTGGCTGACGACGCAGAGGAAGTCGAGCGAGCGCAACGCCTCGATGGTCCTCCGCGTATCGGGATAGGTGACGGCGATGTTGACCCCGCTCAGATACATCGCGCGCACCGGGTAGGGTTCTCCCGTCAGCATCGCCTCGATCGCCGTCGGGTTGTGGCAGGCGGTCTGCCAGCCCTCCGGCCCGGCCCAGAGCGGGAATTGCGCGCGCCCGATGGTCTCGGCCTCCACCTCGGGCGGCAGGCGGAAGGCGGGGTCGTGCAGAAGCTCGATATAGTTGCGGAACCCGGCCGGCCGCTTGACCCGGAGATTGCCGCCCCGCCGGTCGAGATTGCCGCCGATCGCGACCAGGGCGTGGAAGGCGCGAAAGGTCTGGACGCCGCCCGAGAAGGCATCGATGCCGTGCCCGCTGACGAAGGTCGACGGGCCGTCGGCATACATCCGGGCGGCGCTCACGATGTCCTCCGCCGGGACGCCCGAGAGCCGCGCCGCCTCTTCCGGGGTATAGCGCGCTGCGCGCTGCTTGAGCGCGTCGAAGCCGTGGCACCAGCGCTCGACGAAATCGGCGTCGTAGAGCTTCTCGGCGATGGTCACGTTCAGCATGCCGAGCGCCAGCGCCGCATCGGTGCCGGGGCGGGGGCGGAGCCAGAGGTCGGCGCTCTTGGCGGCCGGGGTGCGGGCGGGGTCGATGACCACCGTCCGCGCGCCGTTCGCCTTGGCCCGCTTGAGCGCCTGCCACTGCGCGGCGTCGGCGGCGGACGGGTTGCGCCCGACGATCAGCGCGCAGCGCGCGTTCTCGATGTCCTCGCCGCCGATCGCGGCGAGACCGGTCAGCTTGTCGCTCAGCGCCCGGCAGCCGCCGCACAGGTCCTGGTTCATCATCCAGTTGGGCGAGCCCAGCGCGCGCATCAGCAGCGCCACCATGGCGCCCCGGCTGAAGAAGGCCGACGACACCGCACCGATCAGGGCGAGCGGCCCGTGCTCGGCGCGGACCTCCAGAAGCCGGTCGGCGACGGTCTCCAGCGCCGCGTTCCAGCCGATCTCCTCCCACGCGCCCGCGCCGCGCGGCCCGCGCCGCCGCATCGGCCTGACCAGCCGGTCCGGATGGGCGGTGAGCTCGCGCATGCCGCGGATGCCCTTGACGCAGAACGCGCCCTTCGAGCCCGGGTGGTCGGCGTTGGGCCCGACCTTGGCGACCGCGCCGTCCTCCAGCGTCACCAGCGCGCCGCAGCGCGTGCTGCACTCCC
>JAPPGP010000224.1 GCA_028821395.1 Defluviicoccus sp. | reverse complement strand
GATCGCCTGGGTCCAGCCGCCGTCGTTCTTGGAGGCGAAATAGACGAAGGCGACCCTGGGATCGCCCTTGAGCTTGAACTGGGCCTCGGCCGTGCCCGCCGCGCCGAGCGCGAGCGCAGCCACGGCCGCGAGCGATGTCGCAAATCTCATTTTCGGTCTCCCCTGTTCGGCAACCCCGTTATCCGCTCATTGTAGAGAACTTGCCGCCCGCGGGGCGAGCGAATCGTGCGCGGCGCGGATCAGCCGGGCGGCGAATCCGGCTGCCGCGCGGGATGGGCGGCGGCGAAGGCTTCGAGCGCGTTGCACGCCTCGACGATGCGCATGACCGTCGGGTAGGCCGCGGTCGGGCAGTTGAAACGCTGGGCGTTGAACACCTGCGGCACCAGGCAGACATCGGCCATGCCCGGCGCCTCGCCGTGGCAGAACGTCCCGGTGTGCCCGCTCCCGGCAAGCAGCCGTTCCAGCGCCACGAACCCCTCGGCGATCCAGTGCGCATACCAGGCATCGCGCGCCGCGTCGTCGTGGCCCAGCGGGCCTTGCAGGTATTGGAGCACCCTGAGGTTGTTGAGCGGGTGGATGTCGCAGGCGACGATCTGCACCAGCGCGCGCACCCGCGCCCGCTCCACCGGGTCGGCGGGGAGCAGTGGCGGTTCGGGCCGCGTCTCCTCCAGATATTCCATCTGCGCCACCGACTGGATCAGCGTCTGCTCCCCGTCGACGAGCGCCGGCACCAGGCGCTGCGGGTTGATCGCCTCGAACTCGGCCTCGCGATGCACCCCGCCCGGCAGGTCCACCGCGACCTGCTCGTAGTCGAGCCCCTTGAGGTTGAGCGCGATGCGCAGGCGATAGGCGGCCGAAGACCGGAAATAGCTGTAGAGCTGCATGGGACCTCCCTCGGGCGGACGCACGGGTTCCGGCCGGTTTTAGAGGGTCCCGAATGGCCCGTCCACATGCCGGGAGGGCCTGGACCTTGACCCGGCTCCGCGCCGCCTCCATCGTTTGTATACAAATGATTTCTCCAGGGCTCCGAATGAAACGGCGAGCGATCGCGCGGGAGAGCGCCGCGGGCCCGGGCTATGTGCTGGAGGACCAGGTCGGCCATCTGCTGCGCCGCGCCCACCAGCGCCACGCGGCGATCTTCCAGGACATGATCGGCGATCCCCAGCTCACGCCGCTGCAATTCGCCGCCCTGGTCAAGCTGCACGATCTTGGCGAGGTCTCGCAGAACGAGCTCGGCAGGCGCACCGCGATGGATGCGGCCACCATGCAGGGGGTGATCAAGCGGCTGCGCGCGCGCGGGCTGATCGATCGCAAGCCCGACGCGCAGGACCGGCGCCGCGTCGTCCTGAGCCTCACCGGCGACGGGCGTTCCCTCGTCGCCGCCGTCCGGCCCAACGGCCACGCGATCACCGACGAGACCCTGGCCGGGCTCGACCGGGCCGAGCGCCGCTCCTTTCTCGCGCTGTTGAAACGACTCGCCTAGAACCGGAGCGGGCGCACCCCAAGGGGCCGCCCGGAGGAACCGTCATGCCTGACATCGGAGCGCCCAGCAGCCTCGCCGTGCTGATCGACGCCGACAACACGAGCGCCCGCTACGCGCAGGCGATCTTCGAGGAGATCGTCAAGCTCGGCGAGGCCAACGTGCGGCGCATCTACGGCGATTTCTCCCGCAACCGGCTCGCCGGCTGGGACGATGCGATACAGTCGCTGGCGATCCTGCAGCACCAGCAGCGCAGCAACACGACGGGCAAGAACGCCGCCGACATCGCGCTCGTCATCGATGCCATGGACCTGATGCACAAGGGCAGGCTCGACGGTTTCTGCCTCGTCAGCTCGGACAGCGACTTCACGCGGCTCGCGCAACGGCTGCGCGAGGACGGGCTCGCGGTCTACGGTTTCGGCGAGCGCAAGACGCCGGAGGCGTTCCGCAACGCCTGCAACCGCTTCATCTATGTAGAGAACCTGGTCGAGGTCGTCGCGGAAAGGGACAGCGCAAGCAACGCCACCGCCACGGCAGTGAAAAAGGAACCGCCGTCGAAGGCCGTGAACGTCGTCGCCAAGGCGATGGAAGGCGAGGACGACGACGGTTGGGTGCATCTCGGCAGCGTCGGCAGCCGCATTCTCGGCGCGGCGCCCGACTTCGATCCGAGAACCTACGGCTGCCCCAATCTCAGCACGCTCGTCACCAAATCGGGCGGGTTCGAGGTTCGGAAAGATCCGGGCGGGGCGGTGTCGATCCGCCGCAAGCCGGCCGCGAAGAAGGCGCGCGGCAAGACCCGGTAGCGGAGAGAATGGTCAGGCGCCGTTCGCTTCCAGCGCCGCGATCATCGCCGCAGGCGTGACGAATTTCCGGCGCGGCGCGCCTTCCGGCGCGGCCTCCTCCTCGAGGCGGTCGATGACCTGCCACTCGGGGTAGGAGACGACGCGGAGGGCGCGCTCGGCGGCGATCCGGTCGAAGGCGCCCGGACCGTCCCTTTCCGCGCCGGCGAACTCGGCGACGATCCGCTCCACCACGTCGAGCGAGTCGTTCTTGTTGGTGCCGATGGTGCCGACGGCGCCGCGCTTCACCCAGCCCGCGGCGTAAAGCCCCTCGCGCACCCACCCGTCCTCGTGGATCACGATCCCCCGGCGCTCGTCGAACGGCACCGAGTCGATGGCATCCGCCCGGGAGCCGATGCAGGTGATCACCATCCCGCACGGTATCTCGAAGGTCTCCCCGGTCGGCACCGCGCGGCCGTCCTCCACCCGGGTCTTCTCCATCCGCACCGCCTCGACCCGGCCGCCGCCCAGGATCTCCACCGGCGAGCAGAAAAAACGGAAATGGACGCGCTTGCGCTTGCCGTCGCCGGGCACGTCGGCGAAGCTCCTGAGCGTCTCGATATTGCGCTTGCGCAGGCGCAGATCGCGGTCGCTCATCTGCGGCGCCACCACCTCGTGCGGCAGCTGGTCGAGGTCGACGATGGGCTGCGCGTTCTCGAGCTGTCCCATCTCGCGCAGCTCGACATTGGTGAACACCGCCTCCACCGGCCCGCGCCGGCCGAACATGTAGATGTCCTCGACCGGCGAGGCCTCGATCGCATCCCCCGCGTAGTCGGGAAGGTCGGTTACCGACATCTCGCTGCGCGTCTTGGCAAGCACCCGGGCGACGTCGACGGCGACGTTGCCGACGCCGATCACCACCGCCGTCCGGATGTCGAGATCGGGGTCGAGGTCGATGAAATCGGGGTGGCAGTTGTACCAGCCGACGAAGGCGTTGGAGCCGAAGACGTTCGCCTTGTCCTCGCCGGCGATGCCGAGCCGGTTGTCGTAAGGTGCGCCATAGGCGAGCACGACGGCATCGTAGATCCGCTCGATCTCGCCGATTTCCACGTCGCGCCCGACCTCGACGTTGCCGATGAACCGCACGCCGTCCGACAGCATGGTCTTCTCGAAGGCGCGGGAGATGCGCTTGGTCGTCTGGTGGTCCGGCGCTACCCCGCCGCGGATCAGCCCGAACGGCGAGGGCAGGCGGTCGAACACGTCGACGCGACAGCCGGGCGACTTGTCGATCAGCCCCTGCGCAATATACATGCCGCCGGGGCCCGAACCCACGACGGCTACGCTTCTCGGCATCCAGCACCCCCCGGTTCCGGCCGGCGCCATGATAGTCGGGCGGCCTGAACGGTAAAGCCCCGGAGGCCGTGGAATGGGGGGATTCCGCCACCCGGCCGGTTTGACCGGCGGGGATCGCGATCACATTTATACTATATACTAGAAATCGGAATGCGGAACCATGCGCACTGTTTCTCTGATGACCGCCAACCAGCAGTTCTCCCGGCTGATCAGGGAGGTCGAAGGCGGCGAAGACATCGTGATCACGCGGCGCGGCCGTCCCGTCGCCAGGCTCGTCCCTCACCGGGAGGACAAGACGGCGGACCCGGAATGGGCCGCGGCGTATGAGCGGATGATGGCGCGGCTGGAGCAGGGCGTGTCGCTGGGCGGGCTAAGCGTCCGGCGGGACGAGCTCTATGACCGTTAGAAGCCGGTTCTCACTCGACACCAACATTCTCGTCTATGCCGTCGATCGCGATGCCGGCGAACGCCACCGGGTCTCGCGGGAACTCATCGGGCGAGCCGCAAGATGCGACTGCGTGCTCACAGTGCAGGCGCTCGCCGAGTTCTTCCATGCGACGACGCGCAAGAACCTGCTCGACCCCGAGCGCGCGGGTGCCTTTCTGCGCGGTTGGCGGGACGTCTTCGAGGTGACCGCAGCGGACGACTCGGCGCTGATCGACGCGGTCGACGCCGTCGGGGAGCATCGCTTTTCGTTCTGCGACGCCATGCTCTGGTCGACCGCCCGGAGGTCGGGCTGTTCGGCGATCCTGACCGAGAACATGCAGCACGGACGGCGTCTCGGCGGGGTCGCGTTCCTCAACCCCTTCGCCGCTGACGCGGCAACCCGGCTTGCGCCGTTGCTCGATCCCTGAATGCCTGTCGCGGGGCGGCCTTTCGCGGGCGGGTCAGCCGGGCGCAACCGTCCAGGTGCGGCCGCGGCGCAGCATCGCGTTGAGGTCGGTCGGCGGGGTCTTCTCCGCGGCCTCGCCGATCTGGCGGTGGACCGCCGCGTCGTAGGTCTCGGCCGGATCGCAGTAGAGCACCCCGATGGCCACCGGAAACTCCGGGTGTTCCATCGCCCCCAGCAGGTTGGCGAGCAGCCGGTTGGTCTCGTCGTGCACCAGGATGTCGTCCTCGCCGATCCCGTTCTCGCCGATGGCGACGACCTCAAGGCTGAGCGTGGCGGGATCGAGCCGGAGCCCCCTGTCGCCGTCCTTGCCGAAGACGAGCTTCTTGCCGTGCTCGACCTGGATCTGCGAATCGGCGGCCGCCGCCTTGTCGGTCCAGCCCGAGAACGCGCCGTCGTTGTAGACGATGCAGTTCTGGACGATCTCGACGAAGGAGGCGCCGCGATGGGCATGCGCCCGCTTGAGCATCACCGGCAGGTGCTTCTGGTTGGTGTCGACCGAGCGCGCGACGAAGCGGGCGCCGGCGCCGAGCGCGAAGACGGTCGCGTTGACAGGCGCGTCGATCGATCCCTGCGGGGTGGAGGGCGAGCGCGTGCCGAGCCGCGAGGTCGGCGAGTACTGGCCCTTGGTGAGGCCGTAGATCTCGTTGTTGAACAGCAGCATCTGGATGTCGACGTTACGCCTGAGCGCGTGCAGCGTATGGTTGCCGCCGATCGACAGGCAGTCGCCGTCGCCCATGACGACCCAGATGTCGAGCTCGGGATTGGCGAGCTTGGTGCCGGTGGCGATCGCCGGGGCGCGGCCGTGGATGGTGTGGAACCCGTAGGTCGCCATGTAGTAGGGGAAACGCGCGGCGCAGCCGATGCCCGAGATGAACACCGTGTTCTCCGGCGCAAGCTGGAGCTCGGCCATCGTCCGCTGCACCGATTTCACGATCGCGTAATCGCCGCAGCCGGGGCACCAGCGGACCTCCTGGTCCGAGGCGTAATCGGCCGGCTTGAGCTGCTCGACGGGGGTCTGGACGTTCATTTCTGGCTCTCCAGGCGCTCGCGGATCGCCGCTTCGAGGTCGGACACCTTGAACGGCAGGCCGGAAATCTGGTTGAGGCCCTCGGCCGGGACCAGGAACCGGTCGCGCAGCACGGTGATCAACTGGCCGTTGTTCATCTCCGGCACCAGGATTCTGTCGTAGCCGGCCAGCAGCTCGCCGAGATTGCGCGGCAGCGGCCAGATGTGGCGGATATGGATGTGGGCCACGTCGAGCCCGGCGGCCAGCGAACGCGCGACCGCCTGGTTGATCGCGCCGAAGGTGGAGCCCCAGCCGACCACGGCGAGCTTCCCGTCGGACGGGCCGGCGGCCACCTCCTGCAACGGGATGTCGTCCGCGATGCCGTCGACCTTGGCCGCCCGCACCTTGGTCATCCGGTGGTGGTTCTCCGGGTCGTAGGAGATGTGGCCGGTCTCGTAGCTCTTCTCGATGCCGCCGATGCGGTGCATCAGACCCGGCGTGCCCGGGACGGCCCAGTTGCGCGCGAGCGTCTTCTGGTCGCGCAGGAAGGGGTGGAATTCCTCGCTCGCGGCGGCGAAGTCGATCTTGAAGTCGGGGACGTCGTCGACGTCGGGGATCTCCCACGGCTCCGCCGCGTTGGCGAGATAGCCGTCGGTCAGCAGGATCACCGGTGTCATGTAGGTCACGGCGAGCCGGACCGCCTCGATCGCGGCGAAGAAGCAGTCGCCGGCGGTGCAGGAGGCGACCACCGGCAGGGGCGAATCCGCGTTCCGGCCATACACCGCCTGGTAGAGGTCGGATTGCTCGGTCTTCGTCGGCAGCCCGGTCGACGGGCCGCCGCGCTGGCTGTTGACGATCACCAGCGGCAGCTCGGCGGCGAAGGCGAGCGTGATGCCCTCGGTCTTGAGCGCGACCCCCGGCCCCGAGCTCGACGTGACGCCGATCGAGCCGGCGAAGGAGGCGCCGATCGCCGAGCACACGGCGGCGATCTCGTCCTCGGCCTGGAATGTCGTGACGCCGTATTGCTTGAGGTTCGAGAGCGTGTGCAGCAGCGCCGATGCCGGCGTGATCGGATAGGAGCCGAAGAACAGCGGAACCCCCGCCTTGCGGGCGCCGGTCACCAGCCCCCAGGCCACCGCCTCGGTTCCCGTCACCGCGCGGTAGATGCCCGGCTGCACATCCGCCTTGGGAACGATATAGGCCGGGATGCCGCTCGGCAGCTCCGCGGTCTCGCCATAGGCGTGGCCCGCGTTGAGGGCCGCGATATTGGCCTTGGCGATCTCCGGCGCACGCTTGCCGAAGCGCTGCTCGATCCAGTCGACGGTGGGCTGCCGGTCCCGGTCGTACATCCAGCACATCAGGCCGAGCGCCCACATGTTCTTGCAGCGCACCGCTTCCTTGTTGGTCACCCCGATCCCCGCCACCGAGGCGAGGGTCATCTTCTGGATATCGATTTCGATGGTGACGTAGTTGTCGAGCGTGCCGTCCTCCAGCGGGTTGGCCCCGAACCCCGCCTTGGCGATGTTGCGGTCGCTGAAGGCATCGGTGTTGAGCACGATGGTGCCGCCCTTGGGCACGTCGCGCAGATGCACTTTCAGCGCCGCCGGGTTCATCGCCACCAGCACGTCCGGCGCATCGCCCGGGGTCATGACGTCGTAGGAGGCGAAGTTGATCTGGAACGCCGACACGCCATAGGTGGTGCCGACCGGGGCGCGGATCTCGGCCGGGAAATCCGGGAAGGTCGCCAGGTCGTTCCCCATCAGCGCCGTCGACTGGGTGAACTGGGTGCCCGTCAACTGCATCCCGTCGCCCGAGTCGCCGGCGAAACGGATCACCACGCTGTCGACGGACTTGCGCTGCGATTCCCCGCCCGACGGCGTATCGGCTAGCTTCGTCGCCATTGACTTACCTGTATCGCTCGTTCGTGAATGTCGCGCGCCGCAGGGAGTCATCAACCCCGCGCCGCAAAAGTCAAGCGATGCCATGCGCAGTCCCGCGCGATCCGCGGCACGCCTCCCCGACACCCTCGTTCCTTGACAGAGGATAGGCTATTGCACTTGATTTTGTTTGTACACGAACAATTTTCACGGGACAATCTCCCGGACGGCGAACGGCACCGTCTCCCTTCCCAGTAAACGTGGGGGCGCGCCCTGCGATGGCAAGCTACCTTAGACCAGGCGATCTCGAATCGGCACTGTCTGCGCTCTCCGAGGCGCCGCGCATCATCGTCGCCGGCGGCACCGACTACTACCCCGCCCGGGTGGGCAGGCCGCTCGACGACGACGTGCTCGACGTAACGGGAATCGAGTCGCTACGCGCGATCGAGGATTTGGGCGGGAGCTGGCGGATCGGCGCGCTGGTCACCTGGACCCAGGTGATCGAGGCTTCCCTGCCACCCGCCTTCGACGGCCTCAAGCGCGCCGCGCGCGAGGTCGGCGGCGTGCAGGTGCAGAATGCCGGCACCGTGGTCGGCAATGTGTGCAATGCATCGCCCGCGGCGGACGGCGTGCCCAACCTGCTCGCCCTCGACGCGGCGGTCGAGCTCGCTTCGCGCGATTCCGTGCGCTCGGTCCCCGTCGGCGCGTTCATCACCGGCAACCGGGAGACCGTGCGCCGGCGCGACGAGATCGTGACCGCGATCTCCGTCCCCAAGCCGGCCGCAGGAGCCGCGAGCAGCTTCCTCAAGCTCGGCGCGCGGCATTACCTGGTGATCTCCATCGTCATGACCGCCGGCGTGCTCGAGCCCGCCGCCGACGGGACCGTGGCCTCGCTGCGCCTCGCGGTCGGCTCCTGCTCGGCGGTTGCGCAACGCCTGCATGCGCTGGAGGAGGCGCTGCGCGGCCGGCCGATCGACGACCGCCTGCGGGAGGCGGTCAAGGAGGAACATCTTGCCGCGTTGTCGCCGATCGACGACGTGCGCGGCACCGGCGAGTACCGGATGGACGCGGCGCTGACCCTGGTGCGCCGGACGCTGGCTGAGCTCGGGAGCGCATGATGGCCACGCAATCGACGGTTTCCTTCACCCTCAACGGAAGCCCGGCGGAGATCCGCACCGACCCGATCCACCGCCTGTCCCACGTGCTGCGCGAGGAGCTCTCGCTGACCGGGACCAAGGTCGGCTGCGATGCCGGCGATTGCGGCGCCTGCACGGTGCTGCTGGACGGCCGGCAGGTGTGCTCCTGCATGACGCCGGTGGCCCAGGTCGAGGGGCGCGAGGTGCTGACCGTCGAGGGGCTGGCGGCGGAAGGCGGACGGCTGGCGGCGCTCCAGGGCTCCTTCCACCTGCACGGCGCGGCGCAGTGCGGCATCTGCACCCCCGGGATGCTGATGGCGGCGGCTGACCTGCTCTCCCGCCAGGCGGATCCCGACGAGGCGGCGATCGAGGACGCGCTCGGCGGCGTGCTATGCCGCTGCACCGGCTACAAGAAGATCCTGTCCGCGGTGCGCCACGTGATCGAGCCCAACGGGGTCGCGCTCGACGACCCGGGCCCGGGCGAGGCGGTCGGTGCGCGGGTTGCCAAGACCGACGGGCGCCGCAAGGTCGACGGCAGCGAGATCTTCGGCGCCGACGGCGCGCCCGAGGACGCGCTCTGGATGCGCGCGGTGCGCTCGCCGCACTGGAGCGCGACCTTCACCGTCGGCGACCTCCGGCCGCTGTTCGACGCCCATCCCGGGCTGGTCGGGGTGATCGGGGCGGGCGACGTGCCGGTGCTCAACGCTTTCGGCGTCTACCCCCATATCAAGGACCAGCCGGTCCTCGCCGACGGCGAGGTGAAGCATCGGGGTGAGCCGGTGCTGGCGCTCGTCGGCGACTACGAATCGATCTACGGGATCCGCGACGAGGACGTGCCGGTCCGCTACGAGCTCCGGCCCCATGTCCACGGGATCGGGGACGCGACGGCCTCCGGCGCGCCCGTCGTTCACGCCGGCAGCGACGACAACGTGATGGGGCGCGGCTTCGTCAAGAAGGGCGACGCCGAGTCCGCGCTGGCCGAATCGGACATCGTCGTCGAGGGCAGCTTCGAGACCGCCTTCGTCGAGCATGCCTATATCGAGCCCGAGGCCGGCTGGGCGCGCCGCATCGGCGACCGGCTGGAGATCGCCGCCACCACCCAGGCCCCGCACATGGACCGGGACGAGATCGCCAACGTGCTCGGCCTCGCCACCGATGCGGTCCACGTGCTCCCCTGCGCCTGCGGCGGCGGCTTCGGCGGCAAGATC
>JAPPGP010000205.1 GCA_028821395.1 Defluviicoccus sp. | reverse complement strand
TGATGGAGCAGGTCACCGACGTCCCGTCGCAGGAGATCATCACCAAGGACAACGCCATGGTCCGGGTCGACGGGGTGGTGTTCTTCCAGGTGCTGGACCCGGTCAAGGCGTCATACGAGGTGCGGCGGCTCGAAGTCTCGATCCTCAACCTGACGATGACCAATATCCGGACCGTCATGGGGTCGATGGACCTCGACGAGCTCCTGTCGCAAAGGGACAAGATCAACGCCGACCTCCTGCGCGTGGTCGACGAGGCGACCTCGCCCTGGGGGGTGAAGATCACCCGGATCGAGATCAAGGACATCTCGCCGCCCGAAGAGCTGGTTGGCGCGATGGCGCGCCAGATGAAGGCCGAACGCGACAAGCGCGCCGCCATTCTCGAGGCCGAAGGCGTCCGGCAATCCGAGATTCTCAGGGCCGAGGGCGAGAAGCAGGCCCAGATCCTCGACGCCGAGGGAAGGCGCGAAGCGGCGTTCCGCGACGCCGAGGCGCGCGAGCGCGAGGCGGAGGCCGAGGCCCGGGCAACCGAGATGGTCTCCAGGGCGATCGGCGAAGGCAACATCCAGGCGGTCAACTACTTCGTCGCCCAGAAATACGTCGCCGCGCTTGAGACCATCGGCAAGGCGCGCAACCAGAAGCTCGTGCTGATGCCGCTGGAGGCCTCGGGCGTGATCGGCGCCGTCGCCGGGCTCACCGAGATCGCCAGACAGGCCTTCGGCGACGACGGCGCGGCGGAGCGGCGCGGCTCGGTCCCCCGCTCGGGCGGCGACTGACCGGCGGGAGGGCACGCGCGAGCGACGATGGAGTTTCCCGAGGCCGTCTCGTTCTGGCACTGGCTCGCCTTCGGCGTCTTCGTGATGCTGATCGAGGTCCTGGTGCCCGGCGCCATCTTCCTCTGGCTCGGCATCGCCGCGGTGGTCACCGGCCTCCTGCTGGCGGCGATTCCCTCGATGATCTGGGAAGTCCAGGCGATGGTCTTCGCCGTGCTGTCGGTGGCGGCGATCTTCATCGGCCGGCGTATCTACGTCGCCCGCCGGGCCCCCACCGACCATCCGACGCTCAACAAGCGAGGCAAGAATCTCGTGGGCACGCAGCACGTGCTGGATTCGGCGACCGCGGGCGGCCGCGGAAGGGTGCGCATCGGCGACACCGTTTGGCGCTTCACGGTGCGCCCCGAGGGCCAGGATCTTGCCGAGGGAACGCGGATCGCCGTCATCGACGTCGACGGCACGACCCTGATCGTCCAGGCCGAGGCGGACGGGTAGCGCGACAGCGGGCGGGCGCGCGCCCCGTCGCGGCTTGCCCGCCTCCGAATACCGCTTCCGGCGGCACGCGGGCGATCTCAGTCCTGAGCGCGACGGGCCTCTTGCGCAACGCTTCCCGTTCGCCGCGAATCCGTCGCGATCGACCGCTGGATCGACGGTTTCTTCGGTATCGCGCGGCAGCGCGCCGATGACCGGGCGGAGCGCATTACAATGATCCCTCCGGACAAGGAGGTCACCGCATGACGATCACCGTACGAGGCGCCGAGTACCAGGAGAATCTGGACAACGACATGGGGCTGGAGTTCTACGATCTGAGCCATCGCTGGGGGCTCGGCCAGCCCTGCTGGCCCTATTTCGAGGACGTGAAGATCGAGCGCCTGCACTCGATGGCCAAGTCGGGCGTGCTGACCCAGCGCATCACCACCGTCATGCATTCGGGAACCCATATCGACGCGCCCGGCCATGTCGTCGAAGGCACGGCGTTCATGGACGAGGTTCCCCTGCCGCATTTCTTCGGCACGGGCGTGGTGGTGTCGATCCCCAAGGATCGCTGGGAGGTGATCGGGGCGGACGATCTGGAGAACGCGAGGCCGGCGATCCGGCAGGGCGATATCGTCATCGTCAACACCGGCTGGCACAGGCATTACGGCGACAACCAGACCTACTACGCCTACTCCCCCGGCTTCTACAAGGAGGCCGGCGAGTGGTTCGCACGCAGGAAGGTCAAGATGGTGGGCACCGACACCCAGGCCCTCGATCATCCGCTGGGGACGGCGATCGCGCCGCACGGCCCGGGCTGGCCGAACGGTCTGATGCCGCATGTCGTCCGGCAATACGAGGAGGAGACCGGCCGCAGGGTGCTCGACGACTTCCCGGAATGGGAGCCGTGCCACCGCGCGATTCTGTCTCAGGGCATCTGCGGCATCGAGAATGTCGGCGGCGACATCGACAAGGTCACCGGCATGCGCGTCACCTTCGCCGCCTTCCCGTGGCGCTGGAAGAAGGGCGACGGCTGCATCGTCCGCCTGGTGGCGATGGTCGACCGTTCGGGCGGCTACCGCATCGAGACCGGGGAGGCGGCATGACCCCGTCGGAGCTCTTCGACGTCGCCGGCCGGTCGGCGCTGATCGCCGGCGCGTCGGGTGCGTTCGGGTCGGTCGCCGCGCGCACCCTCGCGGAAGCCGGATGCCGGCTGACGCTGGTCGCCGGCAATGCACAGGCGCTGGAGGCCGTCGCGGGCGCGTGCCGGGAGCTCGGCGCCGCGGTCGTTACGGTCAATGCGCGCCCGAATTCGGAGGCCGCGGTCGATGCCATCGTGGACCGGGCGGTCGAGGCCCATGGCGGGCTCGACATCCTGGTCGTCGCGTCCGGCACCAACCGGGTGGCGAAGATCGACGAGATGGCGCCCGGCACCTTCGCCGAGGTCATGGACGCCAACGTGACCCAGTCCTGGCTGCTGGCCCGCGCCGCGACACGCCGGATGAAGGCGCAGGGCGGCGGCGGCAAGATCGTCCTGGTCTCGTCGGCCCGCGGCCTGCTCGGCCACCCCGCCGGATACACCGCCTATTGCGCCTCCAAGTCGGCGGTCGACGGGATCGTCAGGGCGCTGGGCTGCGAGCTGGGTCCGACCGGAATCACCGTCAACGCGATCGCGCCCACCGTCTTCCGCTCGCCCGTCACGAGCTGGATGTTCGAGGACACGCCGGAGGCGACGCGGGTGCGCGACGGGTTTCTCGCCCGGCTCCCCAAGGGCCGCCTGGGCGAGCCCGAGGATCTGGCCGGTCCGCTGCTCTTCCTCGCATCGAGGGCCTCGGACTTCTATACCGGGCACATCCTCTACGCCGACGGCGGCTACACTGCGGGTTAGGACGATGATCGCAACCATAGGCATCGTCGGCGCCGGGCTCATGGGGCACGGCATCGCGCTCGCCTTCGCCCGCGCCGGGCTCGCGGTCCGGGTCCACGACCCGGCGCCGCAGGCTCTCGCCGGGTTGAACGATCGGGTGGCGGCGAGCATGGCGGCGATGGGCGACGGGCGCGCCGGTATCGACGACGCCCTCGGCCGCATCGCGACCTGCCCGGGCCTGGCCGATGCGGTGGACGGCGCCGACCTGGCGGTCGAGGCCGTACCGGAGAAGCTCGACCTCAAGCGGTCGGTGTTCCGCGACATCGAGGCCGCCGCGCCGGAGTGGTGCATCCTCGCCTCCAACACGTCGGTGCTGCCGATCACGGACATAGCCGCCGGGCTGAAATCGCGCGAGCGAATCCTCGGCACCCATTGGTGGAACCCGCCGCACATCGTTCCGCTGGTCGAGGTAATCCGCACGGAATGGACGTCGGAGGCGGCGGTCGACGCGACGATGGCGGTGCTTGAGCGGATCGGCAAGCGTCCCGTGCGGGTCGAGAGGGACGTGCCGGGCTTCATCGGCAACCGCCTGCAACACGCGCTGTGGCGGGAAGCCGTCAGCCTGGTGGAGAACGGCGTCTGCGATGCCGAGACGGTGGACACCGTGGTCAAGCAGAGCTTCGGCCGGCGGCTTGCCGTCCTCGGCCCGCTGGAGAATGCCGACCTGGTCGGTACCGACCTGACCCTCGATATCCACAGGGCGGTGCTCCCCGACCTCGAATCGCGCCCCGGCCCCTCGCCCTATCTCGAATCGCTGGTGCGGGGCGGGCGGCTCGGCATGGCCGCCGGCGCCGGGTTCCGCGACTGGACGCCGGAGACGGCGCGCGCGGTCCGCGAGCGCCTGGAGGCGCATTTGCAGCGCCTGGAGACGATCCTGGAGCAGCCCGCCGGATCGAGGAGCGCCACGCCCACCGCCTGACGCGCCGGCCGCCCCGCGCTAGATTGGCGCGTGGACAGCTCCCCGACTCAGACCGCGACGGTCGCCGATCCGGCGCGCGTGCTCAGAGGCGTCGCCTGGGCCGTGGTGTCGATGGCGCTGTTCACGCTCACGCCGGTCTTCGTGCGCTTCCTGTCGTCGGAGATGCACGCGGTGGAGATCATCTTCCACCGCTCGCTGATCGCCACCGCCGTGCTGCTGGCCTGGTTCCACTGGCGCGGCATCGCGCGGCTCAGGACAAGGGTGTTCAGGTCCCATGTCGGCCGCGCGGCGCTCAACTTCGCCGGCATGGCGCTGTGGTTCCAGGCGATAATCGCCATGCCGCTCGCCGAGGCCACCGCGCTCCACTTCACCCTGCCGCTCTACACCGTGATCTTCGCCGCCTTGTTCCTCGGCGAGCGGGTCGGCTGGCGGCGCTGGTCGGCGACCGCGGTGGGGTTTCTCGGCGCGCTGATCGTGCTCCGGCCGGGCGCGGTGCCGGTGTCTTCGGAGGCGATGATGGTGCTCGCCTCGGCCGCCTTCTACGGCGGCGCTGTGGTGATGATCAAACTGCTCACCCGGACCGACGCGGCGCTGCCGATCGCCTTCTACTCCAACCTGCTGATGGGGGCGATCGCGCTGGTGCCGACGATCTTCCTGTGGCAGGGGCCAGCGCTCGCCGACATCCCGATGCTGCTCGCGCTCGCCTTCATCGGCACCGCGGCGCCCTACTGCTTCACCCGCGCGCTCGCCAATCTCGACGCCAGCGTGGTCGCGCCGCTCGACTTCCTGCGCCTGCCGTTCACCGCCTTCGCGGCATGGCTGATCTTCACCGAGGTGCCGGACCGCTGGACCTGGGTGGGCGCGGCGGTGATCTTCGGCTCCACCACCTATGTCGCGCGCCGCGAGGCGCGGCTCAAGGAGCGGGAAGGCGCCGCGAGCGCGCGATGAAGGCGCTGCCTCCCGGGGACACGTTGATCCGCGCGACCGCATGGACGCTGGCGATGATCGCCTCCTTCCTGCTCCAGATGATCGCCGTCCGGGAGCTCTCGGCCAATCTCGGCGTGTTCCAGATCATGTTCATGCGGAGCTGTGTCTCGCTCGCCATCGTGACGCCGCTGATCGCCTTGCACGGCAGGCGGCTGCTGCATACCTCGCGGATCGGCACGCATTTCGCGCGCAACGGCGTCAACTTCGCCGCCCAGTCGGCCTGGGCCTACGGCGTGGCGATGCTGCCGCTGGCGGCGGTCACCGCGCTCGAGTTCTCGACGCCGCTGTGGGTCGCGCTGCTGGCCGCCCTGTTCCTCGGCGAGCGCCTGTCGCGGCACCGGCTGATCGCGGTGGTCAGCGGCCTGGTCGGCGTGCTGATCATCCTCAGGCCGGGCGTCGAGGCGGTGCAGCTCGCCGCCCTGGTCGTGCTCGGCTCGGCGCTCTGCTTCGCCACCTCCAACGTGATCGCCAAGGCGCTGACGCGCACCGAGGACACGCTGACCATCGTGATCTGGATGCAGATCATGCAGTTCCCGATCGGCTTCCTCGCCTGCATCTGGAGCTGGACCGATCCGCTGTGGAGCGACGCGCCGTGGCTGCTGGTGATCGGCTGCACCGGGCTGACCGCGCATTACTCGATGGCCAAGGCGTTCTCGCTCGCCGACGCGACGGTGGTCATGCCGATCGACTTCCTGCGCCTGCCCTTGGCCGCCATGCTCGCCTGGGCGGTATACCGGGAGCCGCTCAACGTCTTCGTCTTCCTCGGCGCGGCGCTGATGTTCGCCGGCAACTTCCACTCCGTATGGCAGGAACGCCGGGCGAGGCGGGATTGAAACGCCCCCTCTCCCGCTCCGTCATGCCCGGACTTGTTCCGGCCATGACGCGGGGGAGCGAGGCGCCCTACCCCTCGCCGCCGCCCGCCCGCGCGGCCTGCCCCGCGCCGAACAGCAGGTCGCGCGCTTCCGGGGTGAGCTCGCGGCGGCCGCGGTGTTCGTCGAGCAGCATCATGCCGCGCTCGACCGCCGGGCGGGCGCGGATCTCCCCGAACCAGCGCCCGAGCGCGGGGAAGTCCGCGAGGTCCTGGCCCTGGCGCCGGTGCGGCCGCACCCAGGGCCAGCAGGCGATGTCGGCGATGGAATACGCGCCGCCCGCCAAATAGGGGTTGTCGGCGAGCCTGCGGTCCATCACGCCGTAGAGCCGGCCGACCTCGCGGGTATAGCGCTCGATCCCGTAGGGCACGTCCTCGCCGCCCATGCGCTGGCGGAAATGATGCGCCTGCCCGCACATCGGCCCGAGCCCGCCCATCTGGAACATCAGCCACTCGACCACGCGGTACCGGCCCTCGCCCGTTCGGGGCATGAACCGTCCCGTCTTCTCGGCGAGGTATTGCAGGATGGCGCCCGATTCGAACAGCCCGATGCACCCGCCGTCCGGCCCCTCGTCGTCGACGATGGCGGGGATCCGGTTGTTGGGCGAGAGCGCGAGGAAGCCGGGCGCGAACTGCTCGCCCGCGTTGATGTCGACCGCGACCGCCTCGTAGTCGAGCCCGCACTCCTCCAGCATGATCGCGATCTTCTGGCCGTTCGGCGTGGGCCACGCGTAGAGCACGATCACAGCGCGGATGCCAGCGCCGCGCCGACCTCCCGGGTCGTGGCGTTGCCGCCGAGATCGGCGGTCCTGGGGCCGCCCTCCGCCAGCAGCCCGGCGATGGCATCGACGATGGCCCCTGCCGCGTCCGCGTCGCCGAGATGCTCCAGCATCATCGCGCCGGACCAGATCTGGGCGATCGGGTTGGCGACGCCCTGCCCGGCGATGTCGGGCGCCGAGCCGTGCACCGGCTCGAACATCGACGGGCGGTCCTTCTCCGGGTTGATGTTGCCGGACGCGGCAAGCCCGATGGAGCCGGCGACGGCGGGGCCGAGATCGGACAGGATGTCGCCGAACAGATTGGAGCCCACCACCACGTCGAACCAGTCGGGATGGGCGACGAAATGCGCCGCGAGAATGTCGATATGGTACCGGTCGGTCTCGATCCCGGGATACTCGGCGGCGATCGCGGCGAAGCGCTCGTCCCAGAAGGGCATCGAGTGGACGATGCCGTTCGACTTGGTGGCCGAGGTCACCTTCCGCGCCGGGCGCGTCTGGGCGAGCTCGAAGGCAAACCGCATGATCCGGTCGCAGCCGCGCCGGGTGAACACCGCCTGCTGGATCGCCGCCTCGTCCTCGGTTCCGGGGTAGAGGCGCCCGCCGATCTGCGAGTACTCGCCTTCCACGTTCTCGCGCACGATCATCATGTCGATGTCGTCCGGCCCGCGCCCGGCGAGCGGCGAGCACACCCCTTCGAACAGCTTTGCGGGCCGCAAATTGACGTATTGGTGGAAGCGGCGCCGGATCGGGATCAGCATGTCCCACAGCGAGACGTGGTCGGGCACGCCCGGCATGCCGACCGCACCGAGATAGATCGCGTCGAACCCGGCCAGAAGGTCGAGCCCGTCCTCCGGCATGATCCGCCCGGTCCGCGCGTAGTCCGCGCAGCTCCAGTCGAGTTCGGTGAAGGCGAGCGCGATGTCGAAGCGCCGCGCCGCCGCCTCCAGCACGGCGATGCCCTCGGGCACGACTTCGGTGCCGATCCCGTCGCCGGCGATCACCGCGATCCGATGTGTCATTCCTCGCCGCTCTCCCCGTCCCTGAGCAGATCGTTCGGCCGCACCCCGCTGCGGCGCCGCTGCCGGGACCGCTCGCCGTTGTCGCGCCAACCCCCGTCGGCGGCGCGGCGCGCGTCCGCGTCCCACTTCTCAGACCAGTCGCCGAGCGAATAGCCGTGCCAGGGCGGCTCGGGACGCAGCGCCGGCAGGCCGAGCTCGTCCCACAGCACGCGCGCGCGCTCCATGTACTCGCGCTTGGGCAGCGCCACCGGCGGCAATGGCCCCTTGAGCGTCGCATCGACCAGCAGCGAGGACTCCTCGTCCGTTCCCTTGGGCCCGTGGCCGCGGTCGCGATGCGGCAGGATCGCCGTGTCGCGCTCCGGGTCGGCGCGGTAGGCCATCGCCCAGAACACCGCATCCGCGTTCTCCGGGTCGATGTCCGGGCTCACCGCGATCACGTACTTGCCGCAGGGCTGCTGGAAGGACGTGGTGCCGTAGAGCGCGCGCCAGATTTCCGTCCGCGGCGTGTCCTCGGCGAGCTGGACCACGATCACCCGGCGCAGATTGGTCAGCGGCTCGTGCATCGAGACCCGCCGCACCCCCTCGATGCCGAGGTGCTCGCGCAAATGGTCGAGGAACAGCGGCTCGTAGGCGACCCGCTTGACGACGCTCGATTCGGACGGCGTGACCTGGCTGACGATCGAGGCGAAGATCGCTTCCCGCCGGTGGGCGATCGCCGTCACCTCGAAGACGAAGTTGTACTCCTCGAGGTTGATGTGGCCGTGGCTCTCGCCGAACGGCCCCTCGGGCTCCATGAGCTCGGTGTCGATCCTCCCCTCGATCACGAACTCGGACTCGGCGGGGACCAGGAGGTCGACCGTCTTGGCGCGGACCACGTTGATCGGGCGCCCGACGATGCCGCCCGCCACGGCGAGCTCGTCGGTGCCGAAGGCGATCTTCTGCGGCGCGCAATAGGCGACTGGCGGCGGGCAGCCGACCACGATCGCCATCTCCAGCTTGCGGCCCCGGTCGCGGCATTTGAGCCAGTGGTCGTAGCCGCCCTGGCCGAGATCGACGAACATCTTGAGCCCCATCCGATCCGGCGCCTTGAGCTGCGCCCGGTAGGTGCCCATGTTCTGCACCCCGGTCTCGGGATCGGCGGTGATGCAGCAGGTCGCGGTCAGATAGGGCGCCGCGTCGTAGCCCGGGGTCGAGATCGGCACCGGGATCGCGTCGAGCCCGCCGCCCTCGCCGCGCAAGCTGTCGCCGGTCAGCACCGCGTCGTGGCAGGGCGCGTCGGACACGAGCTCGGGCGGGATCGGCGCCCGCATCGCCCGCCGCCAGGTCTCGCCGATCTCGTCGACCGGCACGCCCATGCCGATCGAATAGACCGCCGCGTTGGCGGCCAGCGCGCCGACCGCGACCGGGAAGTCGTAGCCGCGCCCCTTCGCATCGACCACGTCGGTGAACAGGAACGCCTTGCGGTCGGCCTCCGCCAGCCCGCCGCGGAACTGCCAGCGAACCAGCGGGTGGAGCACCGAATCCTTGTCGACCGCGCGGTCGATCCGGTACAGCAGCCCGGCGGCCTCCAGCGCCGCCAAATGCTCCTGGAAATCGGCATAGCCGCGCGCCTGCCGCCCGGGATGCGCATCGAGGTCCGGTCTGGTCGCCATCGCGCGCCGATCATGGAACCCCGCCCGCCGCCCCGCAAGCTCCGCGCGGGAGAACCGCTGCGCTCCGGCCTGGGTGGTAGGAGGGTGTGGCGACGGTCCCGGCCATCGGCGGCGCGGGAGAACTGGACATCCCGGGCCGGAAACGCCACCTTCGGTTAACGGAGGATGCCTTGCGGGGTACGGGGTGGCGCAACCAACCCTCAGCGAGAAGGTGCTCGACTTCATCGGGCGGGAAACGTCGACGGAAGAGGGATTCGACGCGCTCGCGCTCGCCCTGTTCGCGCACCAGTTCGAAAGCAACGAGAGCTTTCGCCGCTTCTGCCTGAAGAAGGGCCGGACGCCGCGTTCCGCGAGGAGCTGGCGCGAGATCCCGCCGGTGCCGATCAGCGCCTTCAAGACGCTGACGCTGAGTTGCGTCGCGCCCGAG
>JAPPGP010000099.1 GCA_028821395.1 Defluviicoccus sp. | reverse complement strand
GGCTGAGGGGATTCGAACCCCCGACCTCCTGGACCACAACCAGGCGCTCTAACCGGCTGAGCTACAGCCACCGCCCAAGGGGGTCTCTAGCCCCCGTTTCGCGCGCCCGTCAAGCCCCGCTGCCGAAATGGCGGCCGAGCCGCGCGATCGCTTCGTCCAGAGCGGCCTCCTGCTTGCAGAATGCGAAGCGGGCGAAATGCCGCACCTCGCCGCTCTCGTAGAACGCGCTGACCGGCACCGCCGCGACCCCGGCCTCGACGGTGATGTGGCGGCAGAAATCGACATCGTCGCCGTTGAAGCCGAGCGGGCGGAAATCGGTGGTCAGGAAATAGGTCCCCGCGCAGGGCACGATGCCGAAGCCGATATCGGCCAGCCCGGCGGCCAGCATATCCCGCCTGGCCTGCAGGTCGGCGTTGAGCCCGGCGAAATAGGAATCGTCCTTGTTGAGCCCGTAGGCGACGGCGCTCTGCAAATTGGGCGGGGTGGTGAAGGTGAGAAACTGATGCGCCTTGGCGATCGGGGTCAGCAGGTCGGGCGCCGCGGTGACCATGCCGACCTTCCAGCCCGTGAGCGAGAATATCTTGCCGGCCGAGGCGATCCGCACCGCCCGTTCGCGCATGCCGGGCAGGGTGATCATCGGGATATGCGGCCTTCCGTCGAAGGCGAGGTGCTCGTAGACCTCGTCGCAGACGGCATAGGCGTCGTGCCGGATGCAGAGCCCGGCGATCAGCTCGAGCTCGTCGCGGTCGAACACCTTGGCGCAGGGGTTCATCGGCGTGTTGAACAGGATCAGCTTGGTCTTGTCCGAGAACGCGGCGCGCAGCTCGTCGACCGGCAGCGCCCAGTCGGGCGGCTCGAGCCGCACCATTCGCGGCACCGCGCCGGCGCGCCGGACGATCGGCAGATAGGAATCGTAGAGCGGCTCGATCAGCACCGCCTCGTCGCCCGGCTCGATCAGCCCGAACAGCGCCGCGCCCAGCGCCTCGGTCCCGCCCGATGTGATCAGCACCTCGCGCGGCCAGTCGACTTCGAGACCGTAGAACCGCTTCGCGTGCGCCGCGACCGCCTCGCGCAGCGGCGGGATGCCCATCATCGACGGGTACTGGTTGACGCCGTTCTCCAGATAGTCGGTCGCCGCGGCGACCACGTCCGCCGGTCCGTTGCCGTCCGGGAAGCCCTGGCCCAGATTGACCGAATCGTGCTCCTGGGCGAGGCGCGACATGACCTCGAAGATCGTCGTCCCGTAGCCCGAAAGGACGCTGTTGGCCGGCTTCACCGAAACCCTCCCGCTCGCGGCGCGCGCGTCGTCTAGCATGAACGCGGTCGATGGGCAAAATCGCCGCAACGGGTTTTCGCCGCCCGCGCCGTGACTACAGGTATCCGACCCTTTGGAGAAGCCTGAGATGACCGATCCGACAAAGACCCTGGGCGCCGCCGCGCTGGCCGCCCTGCTTGCTTTCGGCGCGAATGGCGCGCTGGCCCAGTCGTCCGGCGGCGATGCCGGACAGGAGGCGAGCCGCGCCGGCGCGGAGGAGAAGCCGACTGCGAACCGCCGCGCGACCCGGTTCCTCCGCATCTTCGATACCGACGGCAGCGGCACCGTGTCGCTCGCCGAGATCGGCGCCGAGCAGCAGCGCCTGGTCGCCGCAGCCGATCTCGACGGCGACGGCACGCTGTCGGTCGACGAGTTCCGCCGCCGCGGCCGGCTGATACGCAGCGTCGGCGCCACCAGCCTGTTCGACATGCTGGACACCGACGGCGACCGGAAGGTCACGGCGGCCGAGATCGCCGCGCCGTCGGCGCGCTGGTTCAAGCGCTACGACGCCGACGGAGACGGCGCGATCGCCGCCGGGGAATTGCCCCAGCGGCGCTGGCATCGCGGCTGGCGGCACGGCCCTAGACGGAAATAGCGCCGCCGCATGCCGCCCGCGCCCCGGCAGCCGCCCGCAGCCGAATCGGACGACGCCCTCGTCTTCCGGCTCGCGGGCGGCAGCGGCGACGCCATGGCGGCGCTGTCGGAGCGCCATCTGGCATCGGTCTTCGCCTGCGCCTGGCGCATCCTCGGCGATCGTGCCGAGGCCGAGGACGTCGCCCAGGAGACCTTCGTCAGATTGCTCCGCAAGGCACCCGCCTGGCAGCCGGATGGGCCGGCGCTGCGGTCCTGGCTGTTGCGGGTCGCCACCAATCTCTGCATCGATCGCCGCCGGGCACGCGCGCGGCTCGTTCCGATTCCGGACGAGGTCGAAGATCTCGCGGCGCCCGGGGACCCCGGCGTCGACGACGACTTGGCGATCCGGCGCGCGGTGCATCGTGCGCTGCGCGGCCTGCCCGAGCGCCAGCGCGTCGCCCTGGTGCTGGTCCACTTCCACGGGCTGAGCGGCCGCGAGGCGGCGGGAGCTCTCGGTACCAGCGAAGAAGCGCTCGAATCGTTGCTGGCGCGGGCCCGGAGGCGGCTCCGAAAAGCCCTTGCTCCCGATGTTAAAAACCTTCTGGAACCTGTTTCATGACAACGGAAAACGGGAACTTGAACCGCCCGGGAACGGGGGCTGGCATGGCGCTGGGCCGGTTCGCCGAGCTTGCCGCCGCCTATGGCGCGGATCTCGACCGCTGGCCCGATGCCGAGCGCTTCGCCGCGCTGGCGCTCGCCGGCCGGTCGGAGGAGGCCCGCGCCCTGCTCGCCGACGCCCATGAGCTGGACGCGGCTCTGGCCGGGCTCGGCCCCCCTCCCCCCCCTCCGGCGGCGCTCACTGCACGGATCGCGGCGCTCCGGGCGGACGATGCGCCCTCCGCGCGCATCCTCGCCCCGCTCGCGGCGGCACTCGGCCGCGGGGCGGTCTTCGCCATGGCCGCCGCCGCGGGGCTCTATCTCGGGCTGTCCCTCGCGCCCTCCGGGACCGGCGATACCGGCCTGGGTCTGGTCGAGGCGTCGCTGATCGCCGGCGAGGCGCCATCGATCGCGGTCGTCGACTTGCTGGAGCTCGACTGACATGACCGACCTACGATCCATCGTCCCTTCGCGGCGGCATGCGCTCGCGCTGTCGATCGCCCTCAACCTGTTCCTCGCCGGTGCGATCGCCGGGCTGTGGCTCGGCGCCGACGGGGCTTCGCGGCCGGCCCAGGAAGCCGAGTACAGCTTTGCCGAGTTCGTCCGCGACCTGCCCGACGAGACCCGCCTCGGCATCGCAACCGCGCTGGATGCGCGCCGCGACGACGTCTCGCGCAGGATGGAGGCGCTGGCCCGCGCCCGCGCCGGGGTCGTCACCGCGCTGGGCGCGGAGCCGCACGATCCCGACCGGCTGCGGCGCGCGCTGGCGGGTCTGCGCGAGACCACGCGCGACGTCCAGGCCGCGATGCACGCGATCGTCGGCGAGGTCACCGACCGGCTGAACCCCGCGGATCGGGCGCGGCTCGCCCGCAGCATGTTCGCCACCGTGCGCGACACGCCGAACGGCGAGGCGCTGCTCTACGAGGTGCCGTTGCTGTGAGGCGCGGCGGTCTCCCTGAGCGTTGAGAAAAACGCGCCGCAGTGCGCAAAATTATGAACTTGTTTCACCACTAATCGAGCACTATACGCTGACCCCGGTCGGCGTCGACGCCCCGCCGACGGGTCGGGGCGACCGCGCGGCCGATTTGCAGCGCCATCCCGAGTCCATACCCAATCGGGAACCGTCCGATGAAAAAGATCGAAGCGATCATCAAGCCATTCAAGCTCGACGAGGTGAAGGAGGCGCTTCACGAGGTCGGGGTCAAAGGCCTGACCGTGACCGAGGCCAAGGGCTTCGGGCGCCAGAAGGGCCACACCGAGCTCTACCGTGGCGCCGAATACGTCGTGGACTTCCTGCCCAAGGTGAAGATCGAGGTCGTGCTCGAGGACCAGCAGGTCGAGCGTGCGGTCGAAGCCATCCAGCAGGCCGCCCAGACCGGGCGGATCGGCGACGGCAAGATCTTCGTGACCACCGTGGAAGAGGCGATCCGCATCCGCACCGGCGAGACCGGCGGAGACGCGCTGTAGACGCGACGGACGCCGTCCCGAAGACCGCAATCCTCCGAAGGAACCGAACCATGTCAGACGCCCCCAACATCCTCGACCTCATCGGGGAGCATGACGTCAAATACGTCGACTTCCGCTTCACCGACCCGCGCGGCAAGTGGCAGCACACCGCGCAGGCGGTGAAGACCTTCGACGAGGAGATGCTGGCGTCGGGCATCATGTTCGATGGCTCGTCCATCGCCGGCTGGAAGGACATCTCCGAGTCCGACATGTGCCTCATGCCGGACCCGGACAGCGCCGTGCTCGACCCGTTCTCGGCGCAGACCTCGCTGATCGTGTTCTGCGACGTGCTCGAGCCCACCACCGGCCAGCCCTATACCCGCGACCCGCGCTCGACCGCCAAGCGCGCCGAGGCCTATCTCCGGCAGTCCGGGATCGGCGACCGGGCGATGTTCGGGCCCGAGCTCGAGTTCTTCGTGTTCGACGACGTGCGCTTCGAGGTGTCGATGAACAGCACCTTCTATGCGATCGACGAGGAGGAGGGCCCCTACAACACCGCGCGCAGCTTCGAGGGCGGCAATATCGGGCACCGGCCGGCCATCAAGGGCGGCTATTTCCCGGTCCCGCCGGTCGATTCGCTGAGCGATCTGCGCGCCGAGATGCTCAGCGTGATGGGAGAGATGGGCGTCGACATCGAGAAGCACCACCACGAGGTGGCGCCGAGCCAGAACGAGCTCGGCATCGCCGGCGCCGATCTGCTCTCCATCGCCGACCAGGTGCAGATCTACAAATACGTCGTCCAGAGCGTCGCCCATTCCTATGGCAAGACGGCGACCTTCATGCCAAAGCCCATCGTCGACGACAACGGGTCGGGCATGCATGTCCACCAGTCGATCTGGAAGGACGACAGGCCGGTCTTCGCCGGCTCCAGCTACGCCGACCTGTCGGAGAACGCGCTCTACTATATCGGCGGCATCATCCAGCACGCCAAGGCGATCAACGCCTTCTCCAACCCCACCACCAACAGCTACAAGCGCCTGGTGCCGGGCTTCGAGGCGCCGGTCCTGCTCGCCTATTCGGCGCGCAACCGCTCGGCCGCCTGCCGCATCCCGTTCTCCTCCAGCCCGAAGGGGAAGCGTGTCGAGGTCCGCTTCCCGGACCCGTCGGCCAACCCCTATCTCGCCTTCGCGGCGATGCTGATGGCCGGAATCGACGGCATCGAGAACAAGATCCATCCGGGCGACCCGATGGACAAGAACCTCTACGACCTGCCGGCCGAGGAGCTGCAGGGCATTCCGACGGTCTGCCACTCGCTGCGCGAGGCGGTCGATGCGCTGGACGCCGACCGGGCCTTTCTCAAGAAGGGCGACGTGTTCACCGACGACCTGATCGACGGCTATCTCGACCTGAGAAGGGAAGAGATCCAAGCCTTCGAGTACACGCCCCACCCGATCGAATTCGCGCTCTACTACAGCGTCTGAGGATCGAGGCAACGGGAGACGGCGCCGGTCTTCGGACCGGCCCTTTTCTTGCATATCCGCTCTCGCCGACACAGGGTCTTGTTATTCCGGCGCGCTTGAATACCATATGCGGCGTTTCCGAACCCCACTTCCCGGTCCTCCGGCCCGTGTCCTGATGCCGCGTACCGCCGTCAAATCGTCGCCCCGCGCCGAGCGCTACTCGGCCCGCGACATCGAGGTCCTGGAGGGGCTGGAACCGGTGCGCCGGCGGCCGGGCATGTATATCGGCGGCACCGACGAGGCGGCGATGCACCATCTCGCGGCCGAGGTGCTCGACAATGCGATGGACGAGGTGGTCGCCGGCCATGCGAGCTGGATCGAGATCGCGCTCGAAGCCGACGGCTCGGTCCTGGTGCGCGACAACGGGCGAGGCATCCCGGTCGAGCCGCATCCCAAATTCGCCGACAAATCGGCCCTCGAAGTCGTCATGACGACGCTTCACGCCGGCGGCAAGTTCGGCGGCGAGGTCTACAAGACCGCGGGCGGGCTGCACGGCGTCGGGATTTCGGTGGTCAACGCGCTGAGCGACCGCATGACGGTGGAGGTCGCCCGCGACCGGTCGCTCTGGCGGCAGAGCTACGCGCGCGGCCGGGCGAAGGGTCCGCTGGAGAACAGGGGCAGCGCCCGCAACCGGCGCGGCACCTCGGTGCGGTTCCATCCCGACCCCAAGATCTTCGGCGCCGAAGCGGCGCTCCGCGCCGACCGGCTGTACGCGCTCGCCCGGTCGAAGGCGTATCTCTCCAAAGGGGTCGAGATCCGCTGGCGCTGCGCCGGGGAACGCGGCGACGGCGATCCCGGGATCCCGGCCGAGGAGACGCTGTGCTTTCCCGGCGGGCTCGCCGACGACCTGGCGGATTCGCTCGCCGGCGCCCCGCTGATCGGCAATCGTCCGTTCGCGGGCGAGGCCGCGCTCAACGGCGGCGGGCGCGCGGAATGGGCAATCGCCTGGCCCGAGGACGCGGTGCGGTTCTTCCGCTCCTACTGCAATACCGTGCCGACGCCGCAGGGCGGGACCCACGAGAACGGGCTCCGCGCCGCGCTGGTCCGCGGGCTCAAGGCCTATGGCGAGCTTACCGGCAACCGGCGCGCCGGGCAGATCGCCGGGGACGACATCCTGGGCGCCGCCTGCGGGCTGCTCTCGGTCTTCATCCCCGACCCGGTCTTTCAGGGCCAGACCAAGGAACGGCTGTCGACCGCCTCGGTCACCCGCCAGGTGGATGCCGCGGTCAAGGACCATTTCGACCATTTCCTGACCGGCGATCCGGCGAGCGCGACCGCGCTGCTCGAGCATGTCGTGGAACGCGCGGAGGACCGGCTGCGCCGCAAGCAGGACCGCGAATTCGCGCGCAAGACCCCGACGCGGCGGGTACGTCTCCCGGGCAAGCTCACCGATTGCAGCCGTGCCTCCGCAGACGGCACCGAGATCTTCCTCGTCGAGGGCGATTCGGCGGGCGGCTCCGCCAAACAGGCGCGCGACCGGGAAACCCAGGCGATCCTTCCCCTGCGCGGCAAGATCCTCAACGTCGCCAGCGCATCTCCCGAGAAGCTGCGCCAGAACCAGGACCTCGCCGACCTCGTCCAGGCGCTGGGCTGCGGCCGGGGAGAGGACTACGACGACGCCAGGCTGCGCTACCAGCGCGTCATCATCATGACCGACGCCGATGTCGACGGGGCGCATATCGCCTCGCTGCTGATGACCTTCTTCTTCCGCGAGATGCGCCAGCTCATCGAGAACGACCATCTCTATCTCGCGGTTCCGCCGCTCTACCGGGTGAGCCAGGGCGGGCAGACGCTTTACGCCCGGGACGACGCCCACCGCGACCGGCTGATCGCCGAGCATTTCCGGGGCCGCGGCAAGATCGAGGTGAGCCGTTTCAAGGGGCTCGGCGAGATGCCGCCCGGCCAGCTTCGCGAGACCACCATGGACCCGGCGCGGCGCGTGCTCTACCGAATCGGCATCGCCAACGGGGAGGCCGGCGCCGGCATCGAGGCGACCGCGGCGCTCGTCGAACAGCTCATGGGGCGCAAGCCGGAAACCCGCCTCGCCTTCATCCGCGACCGCGCCGATGCCGCGGGCGAGCTCGATGTCTGAGGCGATTCGACGAATGGGCGTTTGACAAAACGCGCCGGGGGAACCAAATGGGGTGCAACCGCAGAGAACTGCGACCTTCCTTCATACTGTCTTGAGTATCAATGGGTTTTGATGAACTGGGGCTTGGCCCCGACGTCCTACGGGCGATTTCGGATGTCGGCTACGAGACGCCGACGCCGATACAACACCAATCGATCCCGGCCGCGCTGACCGGTCGCGACATACTGGGCTGCGCCCAGACGGGGACCGGCAAGACCGCCTCCTTCGTGCTGCCGATGATCGAGATCCTGTCATCCGGGCGGGCCCGGGCGCGCATGCCGCGTTCGCTGATCCTGACGCCGACGCGCGAACTCGCGATGCAGATCTCGAAGAACTTCGACGAGTACGGCAAGTTCCATAAGCTCACCCAGGCGCTGCTGATCGGCGGCGTCTCGATGGACGACCAGTCGAGAAAGCTGGGCCGCGGCGTCGACGTGCTGATCGCCACGCCAGGCCGGCTGATCGATCACTTCGAGAGCGGCCGCATCCTGTTGAGCGACATCAAGGTGCTGGTGATCGACGAGGCCGACCGGATGCTCGACATGGGGTTCATCCCCGATGTCGAGAAAATCGTCGGGCAACTGCCGAAGATCCGCCAGACCCTGTTCTTCTCGGCGACCATGCCGGCGGAGATCCGCCGCCTCGCCGACGCCTTCCTGATCAACCCGAAGGAAATCCACGTCGACCCGCCGGCGAGCCCGGCGGAGACGGTGATCCAGCGCCTCGCCGTGGTCGGGACCGGCGACAAGCGCAAGGCGCTGCGCCGCATCGTCGAGAGCGAGGACGTCCAGAACGCGCTCGTCTTCTGCAACCGCAAGCGCGATGTCGACATTCTCTACCGCTCGCTCAGGAAGCACGGCCTCGCGGTCGCCGCGCTGCACGGCGACATGGCGCAGCCGGTCCGCCTGCAGACGCTGGAGGCATTCCGCAACAACGAGATAAGAATCCTGGTCGCCAGCGACGTCGCCGCGCGCGGGCTCGATATCGTCGACCTGTCCCACGTGTTCAATTTCGACGTCCCCTACAATCCGGAGGACTATATCCACCGGATCGGGCGCACCGGCCGGGCGGGCAAGGAAGGCCGCGCCTTCACCATCGCGACGCCGGAGGACGCCGAAGCGGTCGCCGCCATCGCCAGGCTGATCGGCAAGGAGATACCGGGGTTCGAGGTTGCCGGGCTCGAACGCGGCGAGCTCGGGAAACCGGCGGCGAAACGGACCCGCAAGCCGCGCTCCCCGAAGGGCAAGGCGAAGCCCGAAAAGAAGACGGCGGGCGCCGCCGAACCGAAACCCACCCCGCCCAGGCGCGAGAGGCGCAAGGCGGGCAAGAAGAAGCCCGCCGAGTCCGTGGTCGGCATGGGCAGCCACGTGCCCGCCTTCCTGCTGCGGCCGGGCGGGACCGGGGAGGCCGGCTGATGCAGACCATTTTCGTCATGGTCAAGTGCGAGCTCGGCCAGGCCTACAGCGTGGCGGCGGAGGCGATCGAGAAGATCGAGCAGGCCTCGGAAGTCCACTCGATTTCAGGTCAGTTCGATCTCCTGATGAAGTTCTATCTCGCCGACGACCAGGACATCGGCCACTTCGTCACCGAGCAGGTCCAGCTCCTGCCCGGGGTCAAGGACACGTTTACGCTGATCACCTTCAAGGCGTTCAGCTAGGCTACTCTCCTACAGGACGGCTCCACAACCCCCGGTAGTGGGGGTAAAGTCTCGCGATGGTCGAGCGTGCTTCCGTTCTGCTGTTCGACACCCAGAAGGCCGTCGAGGAGCTTGTCGGCGCCGGCATGCCGAGCGAGCAGGCGGGCGTTCTGGTGCGTTTGCAGGCCCGATGGGCCGATCGCGATTTCGCGACGGCCGACGACATCGAACGCCTGCGCGAGAGCGTCACAAGGGACGTCGAAGATTTGCGCACGGACTTCGCGCGCCTGCGCACGGACTTCGAAAAGCTGAGCGCAACCACCTCCAAAGAATTTGAGAGCTTGCGGGCGGAGACCGCGAAGGAGCTGGAAGAACATCGGACGGAGACCGCGAAGGACATCGAAGGCTTGCGGGCTGCGATCACGAAGGGATTTGCAGACCATCGGGCGGCGATCGCGAAGGAACTGAAAGAACACCGGTCGGCGACCGCGAAGGAGATCGAAGAACTTCGGGCGGCGACCGCGAAGGAGCTCGAAGAACATCAGGCGGCGACCGCGAAGGAGTTCGAAGACCAGCGGGCGGCAACTGCGCGGGACATGGAGAATATTCACCTTGTGGTCGGGAAGACCATCGCGGATGTCGGGCGGGATACGCTCAAGTGGGTGACCGGAGTCCAGGTGACGGCGGTGGTCGCGCTAGTGGCCGCATTCCTGGCAGCGATGAAGTTCTGAGAAGGCCGCATCCGCCATTCTTTCCGCCTGTCCGGACGCCGGCGATCGGCTTGCGAAGAAAGGGTTCGTGAAACGTGGTGACACCACTGGCATGCTCTTCCGCGACCCCGGTCTCTCCACACCGGATTCGGGATGCTGCGCGCGGTGCTTGTCCGGGTGGCGGAATACCTCCTTGGATCACTGCTCGAACGGGCGCAGGGTGTGCCCCCGGGATGCCCCGGATCGGCGTGACACCGTAGCGGGCGGAGACGCCGCAACCCGGCCCTCAGTCCGTATCCGCGACCAGGCGGTTGGTCATCTTGCCGAGACCCTCGACCTCGGTCTCCATCACGTCGCCGACCTGCAGGAAGGTGCCGGTCCCCATGCCGACGCCGCCGCAGGTGCCGCAGACGAAGATGTCGCCGACCTCGACCTCGGCGATGTTGGAGGCGAATTCGATCTGCTCCTCCGGCGTGTAGATGAATTGCGAGGTGTTGCCGTCCTGCTTGATCTCGCCGTTGACGGCAAGGCGCAGGAACAGGTTCATGTGGTCGGCGACGAACGCCTTGGGCACCAGCACCGGCCCCATCGGCGCGAAGTCGTTGTGGCTCTTGCCGCCGAACCAGTCCGATTTCAGCGCCGGGCGGTCGGGGCGCATGTTGAGGTCGCGGCAGGAGACGTCGTTGGTGGTCATCCACCCGGCGACATGATCGAGCGCGACGTCGGCGCCGATTCGCCTGCCCCGCTTCCAGATCGCGCAGGCGATCTCGGCCTCCCAGTCGATCTTCTCCATGCCGCGCGGGATGGCGATGTCGTCATGCGCGCCGGCCAGCACGCCGGGCGCCTTGAGAAACAGATAGGGGATCGTCGTCGACCGGTCGCCGGTCCAGCGCGGCCCGCCCTCCGGCGTGTTGCCGGCGCGAATCATCTCGTCGACATGTTCCTGAAAATTCTGCGCCGCGTTCAGGATCTTGCCGGGACGCAGGACCGGCGGCAGCGCGCGAAGCCCGTCGACGGCCGCCGAGACGGAAGCGAAGCGTTCCTCCCCTTCCTCCTCGATGAAGGCGACGATTTCCTGCAGCACCGGGAAGTTGTGGTCCCAGCCCTCCAGCATGTCCCGGATGCCGCCGGTCGCGGTCAGCGGTCCGGCCCGCCCGCGCGCGCTGTCGCGATAGGCGGGGTAGACGCCGGCGACGGAGAACGCGGTCTCGCCGAGCACGATCGCGGCGAACGGGCCTGCCGGTCCGCCGGAATAGGTGGCGAGCGAAAATTGGGTTCCGTCCATGTCTGTCTCCCGTCGGCGTTCAACCTGCCGGCCCGGCCGGTGGACATCGCCGCCGCCGGGCTCGATAAAGGAGGAATGACCTATCGCGTCAGTCTGAACAAGCCCGGCGGGGCATCCTGGGCGGGGCTCGAGGTGCCGGGCGGTCGCACCATCCTCCAGACCGCGCTGGAGGCGGGCATCGACTACCCGCATGGCTGCCGGTCGGGCAATTGCGGCGGCTGCAAGTCGCATCTGGTCGCGGGCGAGGTCGAGATGTCGCCCTATTCGCCATACGCGCTGGACGACGAAGAGCGCGGCCGCGGGCTGATCCTCGCCTGCCGCGCGGTGCCCTGGTCGGACTGCGCCGTCGAGCCCGTCTCGGCAGACGACGAGGCGGTGCACGCGAGCCGCCGGCTCGCCTGCCGGGTCGCGGCGATCGAACGGGCGACGCACGACATCCGGCTTCTCGCGCTTGACATCGAGAGCGGCGGGCCGTTCGACTTCACCGCCGGACAATACGCCGCGCTCGCCTTCGAGGGGCTGCCGCCGCGGGATTTCTCCATGGCCTCGCAACCCGGCGCGGGGCGGCTCGAATTCCACGTCCGCCTGGTGGCCGGCGGGCAAGTCACCCGCCATGTCCTCGACACGCTGAGGACCGGCGATCCGGTCGCGGTCTCGGGTCCGATGGGCACCGCGCATTACCGAAAGCGCCACCGCGGGCCGATACTGCTGGTCGCCGGCGGGTCCGGCCTCGCCCCGATCAAGTCGATCGCCGACAGCGCGCTCGCCGGCGGCGCCCGGCAGGAGATGTTCCTCTATTTCGGCGCCCGGACGGAGCGCGACGTCTATCTGGAGTCCCATTTCCAGGCGCTCGCGGCACGGCACCCCAATCTGCGCGTGGTCACCGTCCTGTCGGAGCCGGACGGGCCGACCGGACGCCGCACCGGCTGGCTTGCCGACGCGCTGGCGGCGGATTTCGACGATCTCGACGGGTTCAAGGCCTATCTCGCCGGCCCGCCGGCGATGGTCGAGACCTGCACCGAGCGCCTGCTGAGCTTCGGCCTCGGCCGCCGGGACTGCCATGCCGATGCGTTCTATACTGAGGCCGAGAGGCCGGGTCGGGGGGCGGCATGAACGATTTTCCCCAGATCGAGAGCGTGGAAGCCTTTCGCAGCGCGCCCGAGGAATATCGGGAGTGCTGCCGCAAGATCGTCGTCAGCCACGCGATCAACGAGCTCCATGGCTCCAGGGTCTATGACGAACCGGCGATCGCGCTCGCGCCGACGCCCTACGCCAAGTGGCTGACCTGCCGGATCGTAATGGAGGAGTACGGCCACCATTACCGATTCTTCGAGCTCGGCCGCGAGATGGGCATCCCCGAGGCGCTCATGCTGCCCGAGACGACCGAGAAGAGCCCGCTCTCGGTGATGAGCTTCGACCTGCAAACCTGGGAGGAGTTCTGCGTCATCAAGATGCTCGGCGATCTCGCGGAAATCCCTCAGGTCGAGGACCTTGTACAGTGTTCCTTCCATCCGGTACGAAGGCTTGCCCGGATGACGATGCCGGAAGAGCACTTCCATGCCGAGTTCGGCGAGAATTTCTGCACCGACATCTGCCAGACCGACGAGGGGAAGGCGCTGATCCAGAGCCATGTCGAGCGGATCTTCCCCCTCTTCCCGCCCTTCTTCGGGCGCTCGGGCTCGCGCAACAACGCGCTCTACCGCAGATGGGGCATCAAGAAGCGGACCAACGAGGCGATGCGCGAGGACTATGTCGGCCGCGCCCGCGCCGTCGTCGAAGGGAAGCTCGGACTCGTGCTGCCCGGCTTCGACGCCGACGACCCGGCCTTCGCCGCGATCCGTTGACCGGGCTGTTCGACCCGGCGCGCTACGCGAAAGTGCGTCTTCCCCTGCTCGACGCCGAGACGCTGCCGCCCGATGCCTATACGGAGCCGGCGTTCTTCGCGCGCGAGCGGGAGCGGATTTTCCGGATGCACTGGAACCTCGCCTGCCGCGCCGGGGACATTTCAGAGCCGGGGGACTATTGCACGGTCGACCTCGCGGGAATGCCGGCGATCGTGCTGCGCGGCGCGGACGGGGCGCTGCGCGCCTTCGCCAATACCTGCCGGCATCGCGGCTCCCGGCTGGTCTCGGGGAGCGGCAATGCCAAGGCGATCTCCTGCCCCTATCACGGCTGGAGCTACGCGCTCGACGGCAGGCTTGTCGCGGCGGCCGGGATGGAACGGGCAAAGAGCTTCGATTCCGCGGAGTTCGGGTTGATCCCGCTACGCCTGGCGGAATGGGCCGGGTTCGTCTTTCTCAACTTCGCGGATGACGGCGCGGGGCTCGACGATCATCTCGGCAATCTCCCCGAAGAACTCCACTCGCACCAGGCGGAGGGCATGATCTGCGTCCACCGGAGGGCCTACGACGTGGCCTGCAACTGGAAGCTCTGCATGGAGAACCAGCGCGAGAGCTACCACGTCGCCGTCGTCCACCGCGGCACGCTGGCCGAGCAGCTACCGGAACAGCTCGCGGCGTCCGGGCACTGGTCCGGCTCCTGGTTCGGGCACCAGGGATCGATCGCCGCCCGGCTCGGTGCGGCGAAGACCTTGCCGCCGATCCCGACGCTCGAAGGCCGCGCGGCCGAGGGCACCTTTTTCGTCGGCCTCTACCCGGCCTCGTTCCTGGTCTTCACGGTGGACTGCATGTGGTGGATGTCGTTCCGCCCTCTCGCGGCCGACCGCACCCAGGTGCTCACCGGGCTATGCTTCCCGGAGACGGTGACGAAGCGGGCCGATTTCGCCGCGATCGTGGGGAATTACATCGCGCGGACCGACGCATCCCACCCCGAGGACAACCGCGCGACCGAGATGCAGCAGCGGGGCCTCGCCTCGCCGCATGCGCGGCCAGGCCGGTTCAGCCACCGCGAGGCCGGGGTTCACGCGGTCGACAACTGGATCCTCGACCGGGTGCTCGATGACCCTCAGCGCGACGACAGGATCACCGACAGCACGTTGCCCGCGTAATCGGCGGCCTTGTCGGTCTCCATCAGCCGCGCATTGGCGAGGAAGCGCTTGCAGGTGATCAGCGCGTCGCGCCGCCTCGCCACAAGCGTCGCCAGCAGGGCTTCGGTTTCCTCCCGGAGCGACGCGGCCGGGACGACGTGGCTGACGAAGCCGAGCGTCCGCGCGGTCGCCGCATCGACGCTCTCGGTCGAGTAGACCAGCCAGGCGATCGCCTTCGGCATGGTCCGGTCGATATGGGCGCACATCGCGAGCGTCGGCGGCAGGTCGTGCGTCATCTCGGGCAGGCTGAATCTGGCATCGTCGGCGGCGATGGTGAGATCGCACACCGCTGCGGTCGCGCAGCCGAACCCGGCGGCCCGACCCTGCACCGAGGCGACGACCGGGATCTCGGCGCCGCGCACCGCGGCGTAGAGGCCGAGGATGGGCCCGGTCAGCGACTCGCGCATCTCCAGCGCGGTGCGGCTCGCCCCGCCGGCGCCGGGCTCGCGCCCGAGGCAGAAATCCTCGCCCGCCCCAATCAGCACGACGGCCTTCAGCGCGGGATCCGATCCGGCCTCGACCACGAGCCGGGTGAGCTCCGCGATCATTCCGGCGGACATCGTGTTGCCGGCGTCCGGCCGGTCGATCCGCACGCGGGCGATCTCGCCGTCCCGTCGCAGGGTGATGGTCTCGCCGGTCATGTCGGTCCCTCCTCCGGTTCGCTGACGATGCCCGCCGCGAGCGCCGCCTCGATCTCCGCGCCGCCCATTCCGAGCACCCCGGCGAGCACCGCGCGGGTATCCTCGCCGAGCAGCGGCGGGAAGGCGGCGTTTGGCGGCCGGTCGTCGGCGAACTTGATCGGGTTGCCGGCGACCCGCACCCGGCGCCCGTCGCGCGCGGCGAGATCGAGCACCATGTCGCGGTGCCCGATCTGCGGATTCGACAGCGCCGCCCCCAGCGTGTTGACCCGGCCGACCGGTATGCCGGCCTCCAGCAGCAGCGGCACCCAGTCATCGGCGTCCTTCTCGCGGAACGCCGCCTCGAGCAGCGGCCACAGCTCGAACCGGTTGGCGTAGCGGTCGTCATTGGTCGCGAAGCGCGGATCGTCGACCAGCTCTTGCAGACCGAGCACGCCGCAGAGCGCCCGCCACATGCGCTCGGTGTTGGCGGTGATCACCAGCTCGGTGTCGTTGCCGGCATCGAAGGAGCGGTAGGTCGGGATGGAAGCGTGGCCGCGGCCCTGGCGGCCGGGCTCGGCGCCGGAGTGCAGGAAATAGGCCGCCTGGTAGCACAGCATCGCCACCTGGCAGTCAAGCATCGCCACGTCGACCAGCCTGCCTTTGCCGGTGCGCCGCCTCTCCTCCAGCGCGGCGAGCACGCCGATGGTGCCGTACATGCCGGCGCAGAGATCGCCGATCGGAATCCCCGCCCGAACCGCGGGCTCGCCGGGCTCGCCGGTCATGCTCATCCCGCCCGACAGCGCCTGGACGATCATGTCATAGGCCGGGCGGTCGCGGTCGGGGCCGTCCTGGCCGAAGCCGCTGATCGAGCACCAGATCAGCCCCGCGTGGTCGGCCGCGAGCTCTTCGTAGACCAGCCCCAGCCGGGCGAGCACGCCCGGGCGGAAATTCTCCATCACGATATCGGAGGCGCCGGCCAGCCGCTTGACCAGCGCCAGCCCCTCGGCCGACTTCATGTCGGCGACCACGCTCTTCTTGTTGCGGTTGACGCTGAGATAGTAGGCGCTGTCGGGGCCGACGAAATGGGGCGGCAGGCTGCGCGACCAGTCGCCGGAGGGCGATTCGAGCTTGATCACCTCGGCGCCCAGATCGCCGAGAATCTGGGTCGCGAAGGGGCCGGCGAGGAACTGCGTCAGGTCGAGGACCCGGATGCCGGCGAGAGGGCGTGCCCCGCTCACCCGGCGCGCGTCCTCGCATCGGCGACCAGGGCGGCCAGCCGGCCCGGCATGATCGGCACGTCGTCGAGCGCCACGCCGAACGGCCCGAGCGCGTCCTCGACCGCGGCGACGATGGCGGCGAGCGCGGGGATCGTCCCCCCCTCCCCCGCCCCCTTGACGCCGAGCGGGTTGTTGGGGGTGGGCGACTCGACATGGACCACGTCGATCCTGGGCACGTCGGGCGCGCCGGGCAGCAGGTAGTCGGCGAAATTCGTCGTCACCGGCTGGGCGTCGTCGTCATAGCCCATCCACTCCAGCAGGGTGTTGCCGATGCCGTGCGCGCAGGCGCCGTGCACCTGGCCGTCGACGATGAAGGGGTTGATCAGGTTCCCCGAATCGTGCGCCATCGCGTAGTTCAGGATCTCGACATAGCCGGTATCGGGATCGACCTCGACCTCGACGACCGCGGTGCCGTTGCAATAGGCGGCCTGGGGCGGGGAGAAATACTCGGTCGACTCGAGCCCGGGCTCGACCCCGCCGGGCAGCGAGAAGCCCGGCATGCCGCGCACCGCCCGGGCGACGTCGCGCAGGGTGGTCGAGACCTCGGGCACGCCCTTGACGAAGATCCGTCCGTCCTCGATGTCGAGGTCTTCCTCGGCCGCCTCCAGCAGATGCGAGGCGACCCTTATCGCCTTCTCGCGCACCGAGGTCGCGGCGAGATGGACGGAGTTGCCGGCATTCACAGCGATCCGGCTCGCGAAGGTGCCGATGCCGTTGGCGATCTTGGCGGTATCGCCGACCTCGACGGCGATGTCCGCCGGATCGACGCCGAGCGGCTCGGCACAGAGCTGGGCGAGCGTCGTCCAGTGCCCCTGGCCGGAATCGCCGCCGCCGGTATAGACCGTCACCTTGCCGTTGGCGTGCACCCGCACCGTCGCGCCTTCGAACGGCCCGAGCCCGGTGCCCTCGACGAAGTTGGCGATGCCGATCCCGACATGGCGGCCTTCGGCCTCGGCCTTCTGTCTTCGGTGCTGGAAGCCGTCGTAATCGGCAAGCGCCAGCGCCTCTTCCTGGCAGCGCGGGTAGTCGCCGCTGTCATAGGTCATCGGCTTGCCGTCGCGGAAGATCAGCCCGAAGGAGTACGGCATCGCGTCCGTCGGGATGAAGTTGCGGCGGCGGATCTCCGCCCGGTCGATGCCGAGCCCGTCGGCCGCGCGGTCGAGCAGGCGCTCCATCGCGAACACCGCCTGCGGCCGCCCGGCGCCGCGCACCGGGGTCACCGCGACCTTGTTGGTCAGCGCGACGCGGGTGGTCAGCTCGTAGGCCGGCACGACATAGGGGCCGGGCACCGTGGTCGCGGAAATATAGGGGCTGATGATCCCCCACGGCATGTAGGCGCCGGTGTCGTGGATCATCGTGCCGCGCACCGCGAGGATCTTCCCGTCCCCGTCGCAGGCGAGCGCCATCTCCCAGTACTGGTCGCGCTCCTGGTTGGTGGCGACGAAGTTCTCGCGCCGGTCCTCGACCCATTTGATCGGCCGGTCGAACGTCATCGCGCAGAGCGGGATCAGCGCCTCCTCGACATAGTAGACCGTCTTGGGCCCGAACCCGCCGCCCACCTCGGGCGCGATCACGCGCAGCCGGTCGGCCGGCCAGTCCAGCATGTCGACGACATTCTGCTTGACCAGGAAGGGCGACTGGGTCGCCGACCACAGGGTTACGACGTCGCGCAAGGAGTCGGGCTCGGCGACCACCGCCCGGTTCTCGACCGCGAGTCCGGCGCCCCGGTGGCTCCACAGCGAGGCCTCGAAGACGTGCTCGGCATTGGCAAAGGCGCCGGCCGCGTCGCCGTAGCCCAGCTTGAACTCGGCGCAGAGGTTGTTTCCGCTGTCGGCATGGCAGAGACCGGCGCCCTCGCCCAGCGCGTCCCGGCAGTCGGACGCGGCGGGCAGAATTTCGTAGTCGATTTCGACCGCGGCGGCGGCGTCCTCCGCCTGGTAGCGGGTCTCGGCGAGCACCATGGCGATCGCCTCGCCCACGAAGCACACCTCCGCGTCTTCCAGCAGGCGTTGCTGGAAGGGCTGGGTGATCGCCGGGTTGGGAACCTGGAACGGCACCCGGACCTCGCGGAGCCCAGGCGGCAGGTCGCTCGCCGTCACCACCCTGAAGACGCCCGGCATCGCCTCGGCCGCCGCCTTGTCGATCCCGCGGATGCGCGCATGCGCCTGGGTCGAGCGGACGAAGGCCGCCTCCAGCATGCCCGGCAGGTGGATGTCGTCGGTGAAGGTCGCGCGGCCGGTCAGGAGCGCCGGGTCCTCCATGCGTTTGACCCGGGCGCCCATCGCCTTGGCACCCATGACGTTAGGCCCCGGCCTCCGCCCTCAGGCGCCCCGCCGCATCGAGCGCGGCGTCGACAATCCCCTGGTATCCGGTGCAGCGGCAGAGATTGCCGGAGATGGCGATCCTCACCTCCTGCTCCGTCGGGTCCGGATTGTCGCGCAGGAATTCGAGCAGCGTGGTCAGCATGCCCGGCGTGCAGTAGCCGCATTGCAGGCCGTGATTGTCCATGAAAGCCTGTTGCAGCGGGTGCAGCTCCTCCTCGTTGGGCGCGATGCCCTCGATGGTCAGCAGCTCGTGGCCGTCCGCCTGGACGGCGAGCATCAGGCAGCTTCTGGCGGTCAGCCCGTCCAGCAGGATGGTGCATGCGCCACACACCCCGTGCTCGCAGCCGACATGGGTGCCGGTGAGCTCGCACTCGTGGCGGATGAAGTCGGACAGCAGAAGCCTGGTCTCGACCTCGCGCTCGTAGGTGTCGCCGTTGATGGTGACGCTGATCCGGCGCCGGTCAGCCATTGGAACCTCCCAGACGCGTCTGCGCCTTCTCGAGCGCGCGCCGCGAGAGCACGGCCGCCAGATGCTGGCGATAGGAAGACGGCGCGTGCACGTCCTCCAGCGCCTCGTAGGCGCGCGCGGTCTCCGCCGCCTCGCGGAACAGCTCGAGCTCGGGCGTCTGCCCCATGATCATCGCCTCGGCCTCGGTGCAGCGCACCGGCGAAGGGCCGACGCCGCTCACCGTGATCGAGACCCGGTCGACCTTGCCGGCGCCGTCCACGGTCAGCAGCGCGGCCGCCGAGACGATGGCGAAATCGCCGTGGCGGCGGGCGAACTCGATGAAGGCGTAGCCGTGACCCTCGTCCCACAGCGGGAAGGTCGCGGCCGTCACCATCTCGTCGAGCTCGATTGCCGGCGTCATGTAGCCGGCCGGGAAATCGGCCATCGCGATGTCGCGCCTGCCGCGCTTGCTCTCGACATGGATCGTCGCGTCGAGCGCCATCGCCACCGCCGGGAGCTCGGCCGAGGGGTCCAGATGGGCGAGGCTGCCGCCGAGCGTCCCGCGATTGCGGGTCTGGCGGTGGCCGACCTGGAGGATCGCCTCGGTCATGATCGGGCAGCGCGCCGAGACCGCATCGGAGAACTCGATGTCGCGCTGGCGCGTCATGCCGCGGATGCCGAGCGAGCCGTTGGCCGCCTCGATCCCGGTCAGCCCGTCGACCCGGTTGAGGTCGATCACGTCGTCGGGCAGGACGTAGCGCATGTTGAGCATCGGCATCAGCGACTGCCCGCCCGAGAGCAGCCGCGCGTTGTCCTTCTCCGCCAGCAGATCCAGCACTTCCGGGATCGTTCGCGGGTCGTGATAGGTGAATGGCGGAGGTTTCATCCCTTCCCTCGCCGCTAGTTCGAGAAAACGTGGATCGAGCAGGCGCCGTGGTCGAAGCCCGAGATGCCGCCGCCCGTGCAATGGGTGAGCCCGACCTTCGCCCCCTCGACCTGGCGGGTGCCGCACGCGCCGCGAAGCTGGCGGACGATCTCGACCATCTGCGCCGCGCCCGTCGCGCCTATGGGGTGGCCCTTCGACAGCAGCCCGCCGGAGGGGTTTACCGGTATCCGCCCGCCGAGCGAGGTCTCGCCGTCCTCCAGCAGCCCCGCCGCGTCGCCGCGCGCGCAGAACCCGAGCGCCTCGTAGTACAGCAGCTCGGCGATGGTGAAGGCGTCGTGCACCTCGGCAACGTCGATGTCTTCCGGGCCGATTCCGGCCGTCTCGTAGGCTTCCGCGGCGCCGCGCACGGTGATCTCCGGCGTGGTCATGTCGCGGAAGCCGGTCATGTACTTCCCCGACGCGAGCTCGGAGGCGCGCACCCGGACGGGGTTCGCGCTGTAGCGCGCGGCGACCGTGTCGGCGGCGATCACCAGCGCCGCCGCCCCGTCGCCCGACGGGCAGCAATGCAGCAACGTAAAGGGGTCGGCGATGGGTCTCGCCGCCATCACCTCGTCGACGGTGATCCGGTTGCGGTACTGGGCGTCCTCGTTGAGCGCGCCGTGGTCGTGCGCCTTCACTGCGACGCGGGCGAGCTGCTCGCGCGTCAGCCCGTAATCGTGCATGTAGCGCTTCGCCCGCATGCCGTAGAGCGCCGGCATCACCATGCCGTGGGCGACCTCGAAATCCTCGGTCTCCAGCGGCAGGGTACCGCCGCCGAACTTGGTGAGCTTCTCCACCCCGATGACGAGCGCGACGTCGTAGAGCCCGGCCGCCACGGCGATCCAGGCCTCGCGGAACGCGCTCGACGACGACGAGCAGGCGTTCTCGACATTCACGATGGGGAGCCCCGTGAGGCCGATCGCCTTGAGGATGCGCTGCCCCGACATCATCCCGCCGAGCGCGGTGCCGCACCAGGCGGCCTCGATATCCCGTTTCGCGACGCCGGAGTCGTCGATCGCCTGCTTGACCGCGGGCCAGGCGATCTCGGCCAACGTCTTGTCCGGCTGCTTGGCGAACCGGACCATGCCGGCGCCGATCACGGACACGTCACGCATCGGCTCTTTCCAACCTGCGGGGGCGGAAGGCGTAGCTGGAGAATGCCGTCCCGTCGCCGTCGCTGCCCAGCGCGGCGGTGGTCAGCTCGAGCTCCATCTCCATTGCGAGCTCGGCGTCCTCCGCCTCCACCACATGGGTGAACACGCGCACCCCTTCGGGCAGGTCGACATAGCCGGCGATATAGGGAACCGTCCAGCCGCGCGGCGCCACATGGACGGTGGAGTAGCTGTAGAGCCGGCCCCTGCGCCCGAGCGCCAGCTTCCGGATGTCGCCGCCCATGCATTCCGGGCAGAGCGCGACCGGCGGGAACGCCCGGGCCTGGCAGTCGGCGCATTCCGAGCCGATCAGGGTCGGCCGGCCGTCGCCGTCGAAGCTCACCGCCTCGCCCGCGATCAGCGGCGGGTCCGCATGCGCCGTCTCCGTCAAGCTGGACTCCCTCTCCCGGAGGCCTCCGGATGGAAGCAATCTATTCGGATCGCCGCGCCGGGCAAGGACAAACGGCAAACCGCGCCGGCGGGCGCTTTCGATTGACTCCTCGGGGCGCCGGCCGACAATGTCGGATGGCGTGCGCTCGACGCACCCATTCATCGGGTAACAGGTCATGAGGATTGGCTTCCGCCGGTTGCGGCGCTCCGTCCTCGGCGCGGTCGCGGCCGCGGCGGCGTTGCTCGTCACGGCGCCAGCGTTTGCCGCCAGCTCGGCGGTGGTGTTCATGTATCACCGCTTCGGCGAGAACACCCTCCCGTCGACCAACACCACCATCGCCCAGCTGGACGCGCATATCCAGACGCTCAAGAGCGGGCGTTTCACCGTCCTGCCGCTGCCGCAGATCGTCGCGGCGATCCGCGAGAAGCGGCAGCTGCCCGACCGCACTGTCGGGCTCAGCGTCGACGACGCCTTTCGGTCGCTCTACGACGAGGGCTGGCCCCGGCTGCGCCAAGCCGGGCTTCCCTTCACCTTGTTCGTCGCGACCGACCCGATCGACCGCGGCTTCAGGAACTACATGGGCTGGGACCAGATCCGCGAGCTGGCGGCGGCCGGGGTGACCATCGGCAGCCAGACCGCATCGCACCCGCATATGCCCCTGCTGCCGCCGGGGAAGAACGCCGACGAGCTCGCGAGGTCCAACAGACGCTTCGAGCAGGAGCTCGGGAAGCGGCCCGTGCTGTTCGCCTACCCCTTCGGCGAGATCAGCAGCGCGGCGCGAAGCGAGGTCGACAAGGCCGGCTTCGTCGCGGCGTTCGGGCAGCACTCGGGGGTGCTCTATCCCGACGCCGACCACCTGTACCTGCCGCGTTTCGCGATGAACGAGACCTATGGCAGCCTCGACCGGTTCGTTCTCGCCGCCAATGCGCTCCCGATCGAGGCGAGGGACATCGCGCCTGCCGATCCGCTGCTCACCCGGCGCAACAACCCGCCGGAATTCGCGTTCACCGTCGCCGGGGACGCGCGCGGCGGACTCGGCTCCATGGCCTGCTACGCGTCCGGCCAAGGCCGCACGGCGCTGGAACGGCGGGGACAGGGCCGGGTCATCGTCAAGCTCGCCGAAGCCTTCCCGCCCGGCCGCGCGCGCATCAACTGTACCCTGCCGGCCGGCGACGGTCGCTGGCGCTGGTTCGGCATGCAGTTCTTCGTGCCCGAGCCGTAGCTCTCCGGTGCACGAGTCTCTGCCCATCTGCACTGCGCCCTCCACGGCGTCATGCCCGGCCCCCGGACTTGTTCCGGGGGCCGGGCATGACGTGCGAAGCGGCCGGACCCGGGGTCAGGCGGCGGAGCGCATTTTCAGCTTGAGGCCGACGATCCGGTAGATGTCGAGCCCGGTCAAACTCACGATCTCGCCGAGCGGCAGGCTGGTCTCCGACAGCAGCACCTTGGCGAAGCTTTGCGGGCTGCGGCACCGCCCGCGCGGCCTTTGCGACGCATCCGGCTGGGAAGCGCGGGCGCGCGCCCGCATGCCGTCGTCGAGGCCCCGTTCGAAGGCCTCCCTGAGGGCGCGTTCGTAGCGTTCCTTGTCGGCCCGCAGCTTGGCTTCGGAATAGGCGACGAAATCGGCGACGTCGCGCGCGTCGAACCGGCCGGCGCGGCACGGCAGCCGCGTCGGCCGCATCGCGGCGGCGGCCGGCCTCGTGGCCTCCTGCAGCGACATGCCGTGACGCCCGGCAAGCCTGCGCGCGGCGTCCAGCGCGTTCGCGCGCTCGCCCGGAAACGGGCTTTCCGCCGCCACCTTGAGCAGCGCTTCGAGCCTCGTCCGCTCCTCGCGGGAGAGCGGCGTCCTGGTTCCCGGTTTGCAGGCGGTCGTTGCCATGGCGGAAGCCTAGCCCGGATTTCTCACCATTGTCACGGCCTGCGTCGCGCCGTGCGGGGCCGCGGTTGAAAGCCGTGCCTCCTTCGCCCATCTTGCATCTCCGTAGGGCACGGTCGCGAGGAGACCGCGCCCCGAAATCCGCACCGCGCCGGGAGGCCAAACGCCGATGACAACCGCAACCGGTCCGGCCCGGGCGGTCAAGCCGGTCACCGAGTACGGTCCGCTCGCCGTCTTCTTCGTCGCCTATGTGCTGTCCGACCTGATCGCCGCGACCGCCGCGCTGATGATCGCCACCGCCGCCGCGCTCGCCCTGTCCTACGCGGTCAGCCGGCAGGTGCCGCTGATGCCGCTGATAACCGCCGGCGTGGTCGGCGTGTTCGGCGGCCTTACCCTCTGGCTCAACGACGAGACCTTCATCAAGGTCAAGCCGACCATCGTGCAGGGGTTGATCGCGGCGGTATTGCTGGGCGGGCTCGCCTTCCGCCGGCCGCTGCTCAAGCCGGTGCTCGGCGCGGCCTGGCAGATGAACGACGAGGGCTGGACCAGGCTGACCTTCCGCTTCGGGATCTTCTTCGTCGCGATGGCGCTGCTCAACGAGCTGGTCTGGCGCACCCAGAGCACCGACTTATGGGTCAGCTTCAAGGTGTTCGGCATCATGGGGCTCAGCTTCGCGTTCATCCTGACCCAGCTGCCCCTGCTCAACCGATACCGCGCCGAGAATTGATCGACGCCGAATTCGTGCTATGTCACCCTGAACGCAGCCGCCCAGGACGAGAGCAACCATGTTCATCCAGACCGAACAGACCCCCAACCCGGCGACCCTCAAATTCCTGCCGGGCCGGACGATCATGGCGAACGGAACCGTCCATTTCGCAAGTCCCGAGATGGCGGCGTCCTCGCCTCTCGCGACACGTCTGTTCGCGGTCGACGGGGTGACGGCGGTGTTCTTCGGCGCCGATTTCGTCAGCGTCACCAAGGACGACGCGCTCGAATGGTACGTTCTCAAGCCGTCCATCCTGGGCGCCCTGATGGAGCATCTGACGGCGGGGCTGCCGATCGTGGACGAGAGCGCCGACGCGTCCCTGCCGGAGACCGACGACGACGAGGTGGTGACGCAGATCAAGGACCTGCTCGACACCCGGGTCCGGCCGGCCGTGGCGATGGACGGCGGCGACATCATCTTCCACGGCTTCGAGGACGGCGTGGTCTACCTGCAGATGCAGGGCGCGTGCCAGGGCTGCCCGAGCTCGACGGCGACCCTCAAGATGGGGGTCGAGAACCTGCTGCGCCACTACGTCCCCGAGGTCGCCCGCGTCGAGGCGGTGCTGTAGCGCCGGCGACCCGGCTGGGGCACGCCCTTTCGACAGGCTCGGCGTAGACGCTTCGATACGCCGCTTTGCGATCCGCAAGACTCCGTGCGAACCGGCCGCTTGTCGCGGGGCGGTTTGCGGAAGTCGGTTGGCGGCGGCCGGCTGACTTCGCGGCTCCTCGCCGTGCCCGCCGGACGGGGCTATAGAAAGCGACAATGAGCGAACCCAAGTCCTTCGCGGCGCTGCGCCACCCCGGCGGGCGCGCCTATCTGGCCGGTGCGATGCTGGCGATGATGGCCGACAATATCGAGCACGTGATCAGCTACTGGATGATCTACCAGAAGTTCGAATCGCCGGCGCTTGCCGGATTCGCGGTGTTCTCCCACTGGGTGCCCTTCCTCGTCTTCTCGGTCTATGCCGGGGCGCTCGCCGACCGGTTCGACCCGCGCCGCATCATCCAGCTCGGCATGGTGCTGTTTATGATCGTCTCGTCCGGCTGGGGCATCCTGTTCCTCACCGATTCGCTGGAGATGTGGCACGCCGCGATACTGCTCGTGCTGCACGGCTTCTCGGGCGTGATCTGGGCGCCCGCGGCGCAGCTCCTGGTGCATGACATCGTGGGCCCCGCCCAGCTCCAGAGCGCGGTCCGGATGATCGCGTCGGGTCGACAGCTCGGCATTCTGCTCGGCCCTGCGGTCGGCGGCGGGCTGATGCTGGCCCTCGGTCCGGCCTGGGGCATGCTGCTCAACGTCTTCATCTACTTGCCGCTGACGCTCTGGCTGTGGAAGGCGCCCTACGGCCCCGCCTTCCGCACCGGGCCGCGCCCGCCCGGCCGCGCCTTCGCGGGGCTGGCGGAAATCCTCGCGACGCTGCGGGACATCGCGTCGAACCGGACCATCGTCTCGATGATCCTGCTGGCGGGCTGCGCCTCGTTCCTGGTGGGCAACGCCCACCAGGCGCAGATGCCGGAATTCGCGCACCATCTGGGGCACGACGACGGCCTGCATTACAGCGCGCTGCTCGCCGCGACCGCGGCCGGGGCGCTGATCGCCGGCATCGTGCTGGAGAGCCGGGGACTGCTGACCGCCCATCCTCGGACCGCCTGCGTTCTGGTGGCGCTCTGGTGCGGCGCGATCGCGGGGTTTGCCTCGGCGGCGAGCTACCCGCTGGCTCTCGGGCTGTTGTTCGCCGCGGGTTTTCTCGATCTTTCCTACAACTCGATGGCGATGACGCTGGTCCAGCTCAACGCGCCGGAGGCGATCCGCGGCCGGGTGATCGGGCTCTACAACATGGCCTCGCTGGGCCTCCGCTCGTTCAGCGGCGTCACCGTCGGGCTCGGCGGAAGCGTCATCGGAATCCACTGGTCGCTCGGGCTCAGCGCGGGCACGCTGCTGGTCGTCGCCGTCGTGCTCCTGTCGCTGATGCTGGGCGGCGCGCGAGCGGATGAAATGCGGCGCTCCGGTTCAGCCCGGGACCGCGCGGCCCGGCCCCTCAATACTGCGGCAAGGACGGGTCGATCCGCTCCGCCCAGGCGTTGATGCCGCCGCCGACATTGGTGGCGCCGTCATAGCCCTGCTGGCGCAGCCACATGGTGACCTTCATGCTGCGGTTGCCGGTGCGGCAGAGCACCGCGATCGTCGCCTCCTTGGGCAGCTCGTCGAGGCGTTCCGGCACGTCGCCCATGGGAATGTCGAGGCTGCCCGAGAGCGCGCTGATCTCGAGCTCGTGCGGCTCGCGTATGTCGAGCAGGACGTGGCTCTCCCCCGCCTTGCGCAAGCGGTCTAGCTCCTCGATCGATATCTCGAGCGGCACCTCGTCCATCTGCCGTCTCCGCCTGTCAAATCTTGGAGATTTCGAAGGTCGACGGGGCGAACAGATCCTCGGCGGCGAGCTTGCGGACCGACAGCCCCTGGTCATAGGAGTAGCGCGTGATCGTCTCGATCTCGTGGGCGCATTCGGCAACCCCGTAGCGCCAGTAATCCTCGCCCATAAACGCCCGGGTCTCCAGCGCCTCCGCTTCCACCCAGGGGAGGGTGACGTTGAGCGCCGCGATCTCGCGCACCTCCTCGAGTGCGATCGCCTTGGCCTTGAGCAGCGCCTTGTAGAGGCTCCCCGGCAGCCAGGGATATTGCTCGGCGAGCGATTTCTTCACGCCCATCAGGTGCATGATCGGGAACAGCTTGGTCTTCTCCCAATAGGCCCGCTCGACCGCGCGGTAGTCGGGGAAGAGGCGCGCGATATTGGGCTTGCCCTGCAGGAAGCTCGACGGCGCGCGGGCGGTAAGCAAGGCGTCCAGCTCGCCCGCCTCGAACAGCTCGACCAGGGTCTTGTCCTCGGGTATCGGCTGCAGGTCGACGCCGTTGGTCAGCACCAGCGGGGTGCGTTCGTCCCGCCCGGCTTCCTCCTGCCCGCCCGAGCGCCAGTGGATCTCGTCCGGCCTGACGCCGTACTCGTCCTCCAGCATGCCGCGCATCCAGACCGGCGCGGTCATCTGGTATTCCGGCAGGCCGACCGTCCTGCCGCGCAGATCCTCGGGCTTCTCGATCCCCTTGTCTGTACGGATATAGATCCCGGAATGGCGGAACACGCGGGAGACGAAGGCGGGAATGCCGACGAACGGGCTCTCGCCCCGCGAAGTCACGATCATGAAGCTGGAGAACGAGAGCTCGCAGCAGTCGAATTCCTGGTAGCGGAAGGCGCGGAAGAAAACCTCTTCCGGCTCCATCGGGATGAAGGTGACCTCGCAGCCCTCGACCTCGACCCGTCCGTCCTTGATCGCCGCGACCCGGTCGTAATCGCCGCACGCGATGGTAAGCGGAACCTTGGCGACCATGGTTGCCTCCCTGCCCTTGCCGTCGCCGGGAAACTAGCGCCCCGGCTGCGGCCCCGCAATCCTCAGACCTTGAAGACGGCCTGGACCTCGGGCGGGAACAGATCCTCCGGCGCGATCCGCTCGTGGCAGACGCCCTGCTCGAATCCGTATTGCAGGAACGCTTCCAGCGTCGTCCGGTTGGGCTCGATGCCGTAGGGGAAGAAATCCTCGCCGAACAGCGCGCGCGCCTCCGCCGCCGCGTCGAAGCACCAGGCGAAAGGAAACCGCGTCGCGGTGATTTCCTGGGCCCGGCGCATCGAGTTCCGCCTGGCCTCGTCGAACGCCATCAGCAGGTTCATCGCGATCCAGCGGTTGGCCTCGAAGACGTCGCCCCTAAGCGCGATCACGTGCATGATCGGGAAGATGCCGGTCTCCCGGTAATAGGCCTCCTCGATCTCGCGGTAGTCGGGGTAGAGCCGGACGATGCGGCCGCTGCCGTCCTCGGCGGCTTCCGGCGGGTGGGCGCTCATCGCCGCGTCGATGTCGCCCGCGAGCAGCATGTCGTTGAGGCTGCGCTCGGGCTCCGGGCGATAGTCGATGCCGTCCGGCAGGCGGAGCGCGACCTTCTCCACCCGGCCCGGCTGGTTCACCCCGGCCTGCACCCATTCGATGGCGGTCAGCGGCACGCCCACCTGGTGGGCGATCCAGCCCCGGGTGTAGATCGAGGCGGTCTGCGCCCATTCCGGGATGCCGACCCGCTTGCCGGCGAGCTCCTCCGCGCCGCTGAGCGGGCTGCCGGCGCGCACATAGAGCGAGGACTGGCGGAACACGCGCGAGGGAAACACCGGGATCGCGGTGAGCGAGGCGTCGCCCTGCGACTTGAGCGAGACGTACTTGCCCATCGACATCTCCGAGACGTCCCACTCCCGGAACCTGGTGAAGCGGAAGAATATCTCCTCGATGGTGAGCTTGAGGTAGTTGAGCGCGATCCCTTCCGCCCTCACCTCGCCGGTGACGAGATCGTGGAAGTGGTCGTACTCGCTGGCGGCGAAGGTGAGCGTCAGCGGGGCCATGCGATTATCCGGCTCAGCCCGCCCCGGCCCGGTCGGCGGCCGCGCAGATGCCGTTCCAGTAGTTCTCCCACACCATCAGGTTGACCCGGCAGGCCTCCACCACCGCGTCCTCCATGCCGAGATCGGCGGCGAACCTGGCGACCGCGTTCCAGCCGATGTCCGAGTGCTCGACATCGGCCTCGCCGTGGATCTTGAAGAAGCTGAGCTTGTCGTCGTCGATGCCGAGCGTCTCGCGCCAGCGCTTGCGTTCCAGCCCGAGCCAGCCGAGCTCGCGCAGCTCGCCCGCGCCGTAGCCCGGCAGCGCCGAGCGCTCGGCGCAGGTGTTTGCGATCAGCCCCTCCAGCCAGTGCCGGTTGGTCATCAGCGCCTCCCAGGCGAGCCAGCTCAGCCGCGTCGAGTCGAGCAGAGAGGCGGCGCGGATTTGCTCCCGGTCGAGACCGAGGCACACCCCGAGGTCCTCGACGATCTCCCAGTGCGGCTGACCGCCGCCGTATTCGTGGTCGGCGATGATTTCCTGCGAGCAGGCGTGGATGATGTCGAGCTTGATGTCCCATTCCGGGCAGTTGGTGGCCACCCGGAGCTTCAGGACCGAGTTGCGGAACCGCGTGTTCTGACGGTGCTGCATCACGAAGATGCGGGCGCGCTCCATCGTCGCGTCCTCGTTGTAGATGCGGACCCGCCGGGCGAATTCGTCGACCACCTCGTCGAGCCGGTCGATCACGTTGCTGGCACTCATCGCGGCACGCTCCCTGCTGGTTGGGGCAAATGCGTCTCGGAGGGTTGGAGGCGCGGCTAGGGCGCCCGCCAGAAACCGCTACCGGACTGGATTCGCTCTTCGGCGAGGCGGTCGATTATATCGCAAACCACCAGCGCCGCATTGGTCTGGGCCGAGCGGCTGGACCAGGCGAGGTGGAGGGTGCGCGAGATCCTGGGACGGGAGATCCTCGCCGCATGAAGCCGTCCATTGCGCACCGCGTCCTGCACCGCGCCGAGCGGCAGGATCGTCGCCCCGATTCCGGCCTCGACGAGCTCGCGCACGGTGGCCACCGAATCGACCTCGCAGGAGATCTCGATGGCGATGCCGCGCTCTTCCGCCGCCTGTTCGACCAGCATGCGGGTGCCGTGCGGCCGGCTCGGCAGGATCAGCGGGCGGTTGCGCAGCTTGGCCAACGCAATTTTTTCGGTCCCGTCGAAACCGTCGTCGTCGGACGATATGTAGAACAGGTCCTCGATCAGCAGAGGCTTGCTGTCGATCCCCTTGATCGCGGTCGGGTTGTAGGAGAAGCCGAGGTCGATGCGGCCCTCGTCGAGCCATTTCATGACCTCTTCGCTCAGCCCTTCGACCAGGTTGAGCGCGATGCCGGGAAAGGCCTCGCCGCATTGCTGCACGATACGGGTAGCCAGCAGCGCGCTCGCCGTCGGCGTCACGCCCAGCGCGAGCGGGCCGCGCGGCGGGCCGGCGAGGTCGATCACCTCCTGCCTGGCGAGCTCAATCTGGCGCAAGATCGCATGCGCGTGCTTGAGCAGCGCATCGCCCGCCTCGGTCGTCTTCACGCCGCGCGAATGGCGCACCAGCAGCGCCGAGCCCAGCTCGTCCTCCAGCTTGCGGACCTGAAACCCGAGCGCGGGCTGCGCCACGCGGACCCGTTCTGCTGCCTTGGTAAAGCTCTTTGCCTGGACGACTTCCACGAAATAGCGCAGCTGGCGCACGTCCATGGCGCGAAACCCCCTCCCGACGGGGACAAGGATACACGGCGTCGTGAGGATGACCATAGCGCGGGGCGCGAAGAAGTGTTTCGGTCAGGTAAACATACTGTGAGCTGGATACGCGGGGTACCGGCCCCCGCGCATCCGATCTAACTTCGAACCGATGAACACGGCGCACGCGAAGTCCCGAAGGAGGCGTTGAACCGAGATGCGCTACATCGCGGTCGGGCTCGCCTTCGGCTGCGCCTGGGCGGCGATCCAGTATCTGCGCGGCGAGACGACGGCGCTGCCGGCGCTGGCCGGGCCGGTACTGCTGTGCGGGGCGTTCGGCGCGCTGCTCTGGGGGCTGCGGGCGGCGCTGATCCGGCTGGCCGGAAGGCGCCGCCGCCCCTGACCCCTCAGATATCGGCGTAGACGTGGGTCTCGGCCGCGGCGCCCGGATGCACCACCGCGCCGTTCACCGCCGGCCCCACGGTCTGGGCGTAGCGCCACAGCGCGCCCGAGTTGTGGTCGGTCCCGCGCGGCTTCCACTTCTTCTTGCGCGCGCCGAGCTCCTTCTTCGTCAACGCCACGTCGAGCCTCCCCTTCACCGCGTCGATCGAGATCCTGTCGCCGTCCTCGATCAGCCCGATCGGCCCGCCCAATGCGGCCTCCGGTCCGACATGGCCGATACAGAAGCCGCGCGTGCCGCCGGAGAAGCGCCCGTCGGTGATCAGCGCCACGCTCTCGCCGAGGCCGAGCCCGTAGAGCGCGGCGGTGGTCGACAGCATCTCCCGCATGCCGGGACCGCCGCGCGGCCCCTCGTAGCGGATGACGATCACCTCGCCCTCGGCGATGCGGCGGTTGACCACCGCATCGAAGGCATCCTCCTCGCAGTCGAACACCCGCGCCGGGCCCTCGAATTGCAGCCGTGCGAGCCCGGCGACCTTCACGATCGCCCCCTCGGGCGCGAGGTTGCCCTTGAGCCCGACGACGCCGCCGGTGGGCGAGAGCGGATCGGACACCCGGTAGAACACGTCCTGGTCCTTGGGGAAGCGTATTTTGGCGTAGTTCTGGGCAAGCGTCCTGCCGGTCACCGTCGGGCAGTCCCCCGCGAGCAGCCCGGCATCGAGCAGCTCCTTGATCACCACGCCGACGCCGCCGGCCTCGTACATGGCGCGGGCGGTGTGCTTCCCGCCCGGCATCAGGTCGGCGATATAGGGAGTGCGTTTGAAGATCTTCGCGACGTCGTCGAGCGTGTAGCGGATCCCGGCCTCGTTGGCGATCGCCGGCAGATGGAGCCCGGCATTGGTCGAGCCGCCGGTTGCCGCCACCACCGTCGCCGCGTTGTCGAGCGCCTCGCGGGTCACCACGTCGCGCGGGCGTATCCCCTTCTTCAGCGCGCCCATCACCGCGCGGCCCGAGGCCTCGACCATCGAATCGCGGGATTCGTAGACCGCCGGCGCGCCCGCCGAGGCCGGCAAGGCGAGACCGATCGCCTCCGATACGCAAGCCATCGTGTTGGCGGTGAACTGGCCGCCGCAGGACCCGGCGCAGGGACAGGCGGCCGCCTCCAGCTCGTCGAGCGCCGCCTTCGACATCTTGCCGGCTGCGTGCTGCCCCACCCCCTCGAACACGTCGACGATGGTCACGTCGCGGCCCTGGAACCGGCCCGGCAGGATGGTGCCGCCATAGACGAACACCGACGGCACGTTGAGCCTCACCATGGCCATCATCATCCCCGGCAGCGACTTGTCGCAGCCGGCGAGACCCACCAGCGCGTCGTAGCAGTGCCCGCGCATGGTGAGCTCGACCGAATCGGCGATGACCTCGCGGCTGACCAGCGACGACTTCATGCCGTCATGGCCCATCGCGATCCCGTCGGTGACGGTGATGGTCGCGAATTCGCGCGGCGTGCCGCCCGCGTCCGAGACCCCGCGCTTGGCCGCCTGCGCCTGGCGCGACAGCGAGATGTTGCAGGGCGCGGCCTCGTTCCAGCAGGTGGCGACGCCGACCAGGGGCTGGTGCACCTCCTCGTCGGTCAGCCCCATCGCGTAGAGGAACGCGCGGTGCGGCGCCCGTTCGGGCCCCTCGGTCACATGGCGGCTGGGCAGCTTCGCCTTGTCGAAACCCCTGCGCGTCCTGCGGCCGCGCGCCCGTGTCGTCGAATCCGGCATGTCGCTCCCCGTCCGGTGCGGAAATCCGCCGCACCATAGCCGGGGCCGGATGAGGTGGCCAGCGCGTGTCCGGCTCGTCCGGAGCGGCGGCCCCCTCTCCTTTCTCCACGCCCGGACTCGTTCCGGGCATCCACGGCGGGGTGCCTGGTGTCGGAGAGGTAGATGGCCGGAGCAAGTCCGGCCATGACGGGGTGGGAGTGTGGGCGCGGAGAGCCGTCGAGACCGCGCCGCGCCGTCAGGTCCTCCCGCCGCCCCTCAATCGTCATGCCCGGACTTGTTCCGGGCATCCACGGCGGGGTGCCCGGTGGCGCCGGCGGGGGTCCACAATTATGCCGCGGCCAGGCGGTCTATGGCTTCGGTCAGGCGGTCGCGGGAACGGTGCAGCTCGGCGAGGCGCTCGCGCTGCTCCTCGACCACCTCTTTCGGCGCGCGGGAGACGAATTTCTCGTTGGCGAGCTTGGCGTCGATCTTGCCGATCTCGCCGGCCAGCTTGCCGAGCTCCCTCTCCAGCCGCGACTTCTCGGCGGCAATGTCGATCACCGCGCCGACCGGGAGCGCGAACACGGCCTCGTCGACCACCGCCTGGACGGCGCCGTCCGGCAGCGGCGCATCGTCGTCGAGGACGATGCCCTCCAGCCTCGCGAGACGCCGCAACAATCCGTCGTGACGGTCGATCCGCGCCCTGGTATCCGCCCCGGCGCCGCGCACGACCAGGCCGAGCCTGGCGCCCGGCGGGACGTTGATCTCGGCGCGCACCGCCCGGACGGTGGACACCGCGCGGACCACCCAGTCCATCTCCGCCTTGGCGTCCGACCGCACCAGCGAGGCGGGAAGGTCCGGCCAGCGCCCGTCGATCAGCAGGCTGCCACGCGGCGCGCCATCCGGCGCCGTCGCGTCCCACAGCTCTTCGGTCACGAACGGCATGATCGGGTGCAGCATGTGCAGCAGCGCATCCAGCGTCCACGCCGTGGCGGCGCGGGTCTCGGCCTGCTCCGCTTCCGTACCGGCGTCGAGGATCGGCTTGGTGAACTCGATGTACCAGTCGCAGAACGTATTCCAGGTGAAGCGGTAGAGCGCCTGTGCGGCATCGTTGAAGCGGTAGGCCGAGATCGCCTCCGCGGCTTCGGACGCCGCCGCAGCGGTCTCGCCGACGATCCAGCGGTTGACGGTCAGCTGCGCCGCCTTGGGATCGAATTCCGGGTCCGCCTGGCAAAGGTTCATTCGCGCGTAGCGGGCGGCGTTCCAGATCTTGGTGACGAAGTTGCGGTAGCCCGCGATCCGCCCGGGCGCGAGCTTGATGTCGCGCCCCTGGGCGGCGAGCGCGGTCAGGGTGAAGCGCAGCGCGTCGGCGCCGTAGGTCTCGATCAGCTCCAGCGGATCGAGCACGTTGCCCTTGCTCTTCGACATCTTCTGGCCGCGCTCGTCGCGCACCAGAGCGTGGATGTAGACGGTCTCGAAGGGTATCTCGCGCCGGAAGCGGAGCCCCATCATCGCCATCCGCGCGACCCAGAAGAAGATGATGTCGAACCCGGTCACCAGCACGCTGGTCGGGTAGTAGCGCGCAAGCTCGTCGGTCTCCTCCGGCCAGCCCAGCGTCGAGAACGGCCACAGCGCCGAGGAGAACCAGGTGTCGAGCACGTCCGAGTCCTGGACCAGATCGACATCCCCGCCATAGTGCTCGCGGGCGGCGGCACGCGCCTCGTCTTCGGTCATCTCGACGAAGAACGTTCCGTCGGGGCCGAACCAGGCCGGGATGCGGTGCCCCCACCAGATCTGGCGCGAGATGCACCAGGGCTGGATCTTCTTCATCCACTCGAAATAGGTGTGCTCCCAGTGCTTCGGCACGAAGCGGATGCGGCCGCTCTCGACCGCCTCGATGGCGGGTCCGGCGAGGGCCTCGGCGTCGACGAACCACTGGTCGGTCAGCATCGGCTCGATGACCACCCCGGACCGGTCGCCGTGCGGGATCGTCATCGGGTTGTCCTCGACCGATTCGACGAGCCCCGCCGCCTCCAGCTCCTCGATGACCCGCGCCCTCGCCGCCTCGCGGGTCAGGCCTCTCAGATGTTGCGGGACGTTGTCGTTGAGATTGGCGTCGGCATCGAAGATCGACACCATGTCGAGGCCGTGGCGACGCCCCACCTCGAAATCGTTGAAGTCGTGGCCCGGCGTGATCTTGACCGCGCCCGAGCCTTTCTCCGGGTCGGAATACTCGTCGGCGACGATCGGCAGACGGCGCCCGACGATGGGCAGCACGGCGCATTTTCCGACCAGGTCGCGGTAGCGCCCGTCGTCGGGATGGACCGCCACGGCGGTGTCGCCCAGCATGGTCTCCGGCCGGGTCGTGGCGACGACGACCTTGCGTCCGCCGCCGCCCTCGATCGGGTAGGCGATGTACCACAGCTTCCCCGTGACCTCGCGCTGCTCCACCTCGAGGTCGGAGATCGCGGTGTGCAGCTCGGGATCCCAGTTGACCAGCCGCTTGTCGCGATAGATCAGCCCGTCCTTGTAGAGCTCGACGAACACCCTGCGCACCGCCTGCGACAGACCGTCGTCCATGGTGAAGCGCTCTCGGCCCCAGTCGCAGGACGCGCCGAGCCGGCGCAGCTGGCCGGTGATGGTGCCGCCCGACTCCGCCTTCCACTCCCAGACCCGCCGGATGAAGGCTTCGCGGCCGAGATCGTGGCGCGTCCTGCCCTCCGCCGCGAGCTGGCGCTCCACCACCATCTGGGTGGCGATACCGGCATGGTCGGTGCCCGGTTGCCACAGCGCGTCGCGGCCGGCCAGGCGCGCGAAGCGGATCAGGATGTCCTGCAGCGTGTTGTTGAGCGCATGCCCCATATGCAGGCTGCCGGTGACGTTGGGCGGCGGGATGACGATCGAATAGGGCGCGGGTTCCACATCCGCCCCGCCGGCGCGGCCGCAGGCGAACGCGCCCGCCTCTTCCCAGCGCGCGTAGATGCGGTCTTCGACTTCGGCGGGCCGATAGGTCTTGTCCATTTTCGTCTTGATACGGTTCAGGAAATTCGGATGCCGCTCAACCCTCGGCGGCGGACTCTCCCCGGCGCGACAGGCGCTCGATCTCGCGCTGGACCAGGCGTTCGACGATCTCCGGGAGGTTGGCGTCGAGCCAGTCCTTGATCAGCGGCCGCATCACCTCCCGCGCCATCTGCTCGACGGTCTTGCCGTTGGGATCGGGTAGCGGATCGAGCCCGGCGGCGGTTTCGGCGACGGCCGCGAAGGCGGCCGACGCGGCGTTCCGCGCCTCCCGCGCGACGAGACCTTCCTCCGGCGCTTCGGTCGTCGGCTCGTCGCCTTGAGTGCCGGCCACCGCCGGGCCGGTCGCGATATCGACCACCGACCCGTCGTCGCGGATCTCCTGGGTCAGGTCGAGGATCGTCGCGTCGTCCGCGTCCCCGCGCTCGGCCGTCCCCGCACGTTCCGAGACGACCTCGCGTATCGAGGCCAGGATCTCCTCCTTCGAGTGCTCGCCGCGCGCACCGGGTTCCGTCATCGTCGACCTTCCTGCGTCCGCCGGCCGCCCCGTCATTTCGCGATATCGAGGCCGTACCAGCGCTCGCGGGTCTTGCGGTAATTCGCTTTCGGGTCGTACAGATCGACCTCGAGTCCGAGGCTGTCCGCGGTGAGCCGCCCCACCGCCGAGCGCAGGGCATAGCTGGCCACGACCAGGTCGCGGCGCGCCCGCACCAGGCTCACCCGCGCATCGAGCAATTCCTGCTCGGCATCGAGCACGTGCAGCACGGTGCGCGACCCGACCAGGGCCTCCTGCTCGACGCCTTCGAGCGCGATCCGGGCCGCGCGCTCGGCTTCCGAGAACGCGGAAATTGCGGCCTCGGCTGTCCGGTAGTCCTCCCATCTCTGGGTCGCCGCGGTGGCCGCGGCGCGGACCGCGCGCACCGATTCGTTGCGCAGCCGGACCACGCCGTGCTTGGCCTCGCGGACCCGCGACGACACCGCGCCCGACTGGTAGAGCGGCACGGTCACCCGCCCCGTCACCGCGAAGACGTCGGTCTCGACGTCGGAATCGGTCGCGTCGAGGGCGCGGCTCAGCCGCCCCGACAGGCTCACGGTGGGGAGCAGCTCGCCCTCGACCGCGTCGACCGAGTGGCGGGCGGCGCGTTCGGCATGGCGCGCGGCGACCACCGCGAAGCTGTCCGACCTTGCCCTGGCGACCGCGTCCTTCTCCGTCTCCGGCAGGTTCCCGAGCGGCTCCACCTCGCTGAGACCGTCCGCCGCGACGCCGACGATGTCGGCGAAGATCGCCCGCGAGTCGGCGAGATTGCCGCGCGCCCGGATCAGCTCGGCGGTCGCCCGCGACAGCCGCGACCGGGCCAGCGCCACATCGGTGCGCGTGACCTCGCCGACGCGGAATCGGTCGCTGGTGGCTTCGAGCTGGCGCTTGAGCACCCGCTCGTTGTTGACGCTGAGCTCCACCACCGCCCGGTCGCGCACCACGTTGACATAGGCGGTGAGCGCCGACAGCAGCACCTCCTGCTCGACCGAGGAGAGCCGCGCGCGGCCGGCCAGGATGTTCTCCTCGGCCCGCCGGGTCTGTGCTTCGTTGCGGCCGCCGCGATAGATGTTCTGGGTCACCGTGACGGCGGCCTGGTAGGGGTGCGAGCTGTCCCCCTCCCGCTCGCCGGCGTTCGGACCGATCGTGGGGATGAAGCGGCTCTCCTGCATCGCCGCCGAGCCCTCGACGACCACCCTGGGCCGCCAGCTCGAAAGCGCCTGGCTGACCTGCTCGTCGATGCCGCGCAGCCGCGCGCGCTCCGCGGCGAGCCGGGGGCTGTTCTGATAGGCCTGGACCAGCGCCTCGCGAATGGCCAGCGCATCCGCCGGCGCGGCCAGCGCGACGACGAACGTTGCCGCGAGAATCGGTGTCGGCGCAGCCTTGGACAGTGTCGCGTTCATAATACGAACCGCTCCGCTCTCTCGAATCCGGGCAGCGGCAAGGTGGCGGCGTCGAACGCGACGCGCCGGGACACCCCGCCGCCGCCGCGCACCGCGCAGGTCGCGCGCCCCGGCGGGGCGCCCCGCGTCACCACCGCCGCCAGCCGGCCGTTCTCCGCCAGTTGATCGGCAAGCGCCGTTGAAATCTCCGGCACCGCTCCACCCAGAAGAATCGCGTTATAGGGCGCCTGGTCAGGATAGCCCGCCGCCAGCTCCCCGTCGACGACTATAACGTTGTCGATGTCTGCGCGCGCGAGGTTGCGCCGCGCGGTCTCGGCCATCCCGGCATCGCATTCGAGCGCCACCACGGTGGAGCAGAGCCGGGCCAGCACGGCGCTGGAATAGCCGGTGCCGCAGCCGATATCGAGCACGATGTCGCCGGGCGAGACCGCGAGCATCTGCACCAGCCGGGCGAACACCATCGGCTCCATCAGGAACCGCCCGCCGTCGAGCGGCAGGTCCTTGTCGACATAGGCGAGCGGGGCCAGGCGGTCGGGGACGAAGTCCTCGCGCGGCAGCTCCAGCATCGCTCCGATCAGGGCCTCGTCGACCACCCGGTTGGTGCGAAGCTGGCTGTCCACCATGGACAGACGCCGCTCGGCGGACCCGGCCATCGCGCCTCCTCCCGGCCCGCCACCGCGCGGGCCTGTGCTCTGCCCGAGCTATACAAATTCCCCGGCGCCGACACAACGCCACCCGTTCCCCTGCCCCGCCGAATCGCGTAAAACGGCTCCCCGACCCTCCGGCCCGGTGGGAGAGTGGCTATCCAGCGGACTGCAAATCCGTTCACAGCGGTTCGAATCCGCTCCGGGCCTCCAGTTTTTTCAAGGATTTGCAGGATTTCAATGAAACATGTCTCTGGCCGCCGCTGTTGACGCCCGATATCCGGCACTGACGGACGTTGTGCGAGGAGGTAGTAGCGACTTCAGTGTTGCGTTCGCCGCAGCCACTCATGCGGCCTGACGGACCGCCCGGTTCGTTTCAGCCCGGGCCCAAGCGTCGTTCATCACTTGAGAGGCCCAACGTACCCATGTTCTTGAGAAATGCGGGCTAGTGCCAATCTCTAGAGAAAAGCGCGGCACGACCACGCTGCTCCGCTTCCAGAGGTCCGCTTAGGCGCTGTTGGGGCCGCAACCGGCGAGGGCGTGTGGTGGACTCCGTCGTTTGGGCTTGTCTAGACTGGCGGAAAGAGACGAAGCCCACACAGGAACTGTCGGGTACTGCGTGGGTCTAGACTGGGAGGGTCAAGAGAGGAGTTTCGAGTGGGCGCGTCCAGCGTTGTCTTTGTCGGGGGCGGCTTCAGGCGTCAGCTGTTCGAAGAGCACGAGCTATTTCCTGAGCGGATGGCGAAGGACTATACGGCGGTGGGCGATTTCGCGATCTACGCCTACGGATCGAATACCTACAGGTTCTCCGTCCTAAACGACCGAATTGTGCTCGACCACAACTCCGGCTCAGTCCTGTCTGGTGAACTGGTGGAAGCGGCGGCGCGGGTCGTTGCCCAATTGGAAGCTCAAAGCCAAGGCCATGGCGTCACGGGGCTGGGGTTCAACTTCAGTGCCGTGCTGTCTCAGGGGATCGGCGGCCTTTCCGGGACGGAGTTCTGCAATGGCATGTACGACGCTGTCCGAGTACGGCAGGCGATCGGCTCACCCTTCGACGAAACCCAATGCCATGTGGTCGTCCTCCGTGGGGCAGTGCAATACACGCTGAGGGTTGAGCCGCATGTCAGTTCCGGTGGAGCAAACCTGTTTCTTTCGGTCAATGGACATCAGAACGTTGCCGCGAGCGACGACCTGTCGTCCAAGCTGAACGAAGCGGGGAACGCGAAGGAGTACATCCAATCGGTGTTCAGCGGCCTATCTCGCGGTTTCGAGGGTGAAGGGAAATGAGTGACACAGCGAATGTTGCACGGGGAGCACATCAGCGATACTTCGGGGCAAGCCCAGCGACGGCGGAGACGTGGACTCGAGATACGGCGTCCGCGGGCGGGTTGCATAGCGAACCGCTGCGGCATTCTCTGGCGGGTAAACTGGTGGAGTTGCACAAGAACGAAGGAACGGTTTCCCTGGATGACCTCGCCGCTGACCCCGAGACGCTGGTGCGACGCCTCTACCCGGCAACGCCTCAGCGCGAAACCGCATCCGGAGGCATGCACACGGGGCACGGGCTCGTTGGTGGATACCTGGTGAGAGTGCCGACATGGCCTAGCCAGGGCGACTTGGGTAGCTTCGACGATGAGCGCCATGCCTATTTCGTTCCGCACCCAGCGGGGAGCATGTCGCGGCGCGCGGTGCAGGAGTCCGGCGCCAGTACTGCTGAGCTGTTGCCCCATGATGACCGAGACCTTCGGGAAGCTCTCTCGGACCTGGATTCGCTGAACGACGAAGCGAAGGAGGACGACTTGCCGGAACCGGACGCAGGCTCCGTTGCCAATGCCCGTACCTTGCTGCCACGGCTCTACGCGATCCTGCCAGCGCGGTACCGGGTGTCGCCGACGGAAAGACGCGGCGTCGCCATCGACGCACCGATGAAATGGGGTGCATCCGTGGCCGTGGAGTGCGCTCCTGACGATACCGTCTACTGTTTCGCCACGATTGGCGGAAACAGCCGCCGGGCGAAGTTCTACCAAATGGACGGACTCCCGGATGTGTTCATCGAGAAGGCTCTGCGCGACCTTGCCGCAGGTTAGGCATCGTGGAGGATATCCGCGAGGACGAAGGTCTCTGGAGGGACGTCTACCGGGAGCGCCAGAAGCGGGCACTGGATTGCCCCGTGGGAGAACGAATAGTCAGCAGAAGGACAAAGGACGTCTTCGGTAGCTCGCAAGGGCCCGACGCTCGAATCTCCACCAACAGGTACGACGACGTAAGCTTGGAATTCGCCACTGACCATGGGGACCGTAGAGCGGCTCGAATTGATGGGTCAGATCGCGTCCAAGGATGGTTGATTATCACGAAACGCGATGCCTGCTTGGGTTGCCGTACCGTTGTGTATACCCCTCAACAAGACAACCCTTACCATGCGGAAATAGTCCTGCCGGAAGAGCACGCAAGAGATTGGGAAGACGCAGAGGTCCACCTGCGAGCATTCCTCAGTTTGAGCAGGTGGCAGGACAGGGCAGTTTCCGTACCTTGAAAGTGCCCCTGGCAAACAGACCGCTTCGGGACTTGTCGCCAGACCAACTTCCTACAGTAGAATAAGTGATTGACCAATTCTGCCGTGCTGGACCGGCGAGCCCCGGTTCGCCTTCCGGATGCCGCCCCCCGCGTGAGAGGTACGGGGACGTGGCATCGAGAGGCATGAAACGCCGGAACCGGGACGCTATAGTTCTCCCCGCATATCGACCGACGGAGCCCGTGCCATGACCGCCGAACGACGCATCGCCGAGGTGGGATCGCTGGAGGAGCTTTACGCCGCGCTCGGCGGGGTGGAGATGACCCCGGGGTGGATCGACCGCGACGAGCCGATCCTGCGGGCCGAGCCGGATACCGCCTTCCGGCCGGCGCATTGGCGCTACGCGGTGGCCAAGCCGGCGCTCGATGCCGCCGGACGGCTGATCAACACCGAGCTCGCGGAACGGCGCAACCTGGTGATGCGCAACCCGGCCGACCCGGACGGGATCGCGACGACCCGCACCCTGGTCTCGGCCTACCAGATGATCCTGCCGGGCGAGAAGGCGCGCTCGCACCGCCACGCGCCGCACGCGCTCCGCGTCATCATCGACGCCGAAGGCGCCTACTCGACGGTGGACGGGATCAAGACGCCGATGGAGACCGGCGACATCGTGCTCACCCCGGGCTGGCAGTGGCATGGCCATGGCCATGACGGGGATGCGCCGGCCTACTGGTTCGACGGGCTCGACGTGCCGCTGGTGCAACTGCTGGAGCCGATGTTCGTCGAGGACCACCCGGACGGGTTCGAGGAGGTCGAGCTGGTCACCGAGGACTCGCCGCTCCGCTTCTCCTGGGACGGGCTGCAGAAGGCGCTCGATGCGGCCGCGCCCGACCCCGAGGGGGTCGAGGGGACGCGCATCCGCCTCGATGCGCCCGACATGCCGAGCATGGCGCTCGACGTGCTGCGTCTCGAATCGGGCGAGACGACGCGGCCGATGCGCACGACGACCAACGCCATCTTCTGCGTCATGCAGGGGCACGGCACCACGACGATCGACGGCGAGCCGATCCGCTGGGAGCGCGGCGACACCTTCGCCGGTCCGATGTGGCGCAGCGTCTCGCACAGCGCCGACGAGGACGCGGTGCTCTTCCGGATGAGCGACGAGCCGCTGATGAAGTTCGCGAAGTATTACCGGCGCGAGCTCGTCTGAGGTCTGCGATACGCCCCGGATCGAGGGGCGTTCACTCCGGCGTGCTGCGGCGGTCGACGAAGCGGTTCTGCTTGACCGCGCCGGCGAATTCGCGCTCCAGCGTGCCGGGCTCGATCACCTGGATCTCGGGCGTGAGCTCGAAGGTCTGTCGCACCGATTCTACGAGCTCGGCGCCGGCGGCCTCGGCGTCCGCGCCGGCGGCCAGCTCGATCGAGATCTTGAGCGCATCGAGGGTCCCGGTCTCGACCGCCTCGATCTTGAAATCGGCGATCGCCGGCTTGCGGTAGAGGAAATCCTCGATATCGGCCTGGTTGATGTTGATGCCGCGCACCTTGAAGAAACCCGCGGTCCTGGCGGCGTGGCGGATCATCGGGAAGACGCCGAACGGCCCGTCGGTCTCGCCGCGGTCGACGAAGCGGACGTAGTCGCCGGTCTCCCAGCGCAGGAAGGGCGTCATCGTGTTGTTCCAGAGCGGCGTGACCACCAGCAGCCCCATCTCGCCGTCGGGCACCGGCCGGCCGCTGTCCGCGTCGACCACCTCGACGAAGTACTGGTCGGTCCAGATATGCATGCCGTCGTGGCGCTCGCTCTCGCTCGCCATCGCCGAGCCCTCGGTGACGCCGAACTGGTCGTAGAGCTCGGCGCCCCAGAGCCGCTCCAGCCGTTCGCGCTTGCCGGGCGAGACCGGCTCGGCGGCGGTCAGGATCTTCCGCACCGAGCCCGCCGCGAGGTCGATGCCGAGGCGTTCGGCGTGCTGCGCCAGCTGCAGCGCGTAGCTCGCCATGCCGGCGATCACGGTGGGGCGCAGGGTGCGGATCAGCTCGATCTGGAGCGCGGTCGGCGTGTTGTTGCCCGAGCCGCAGGTCACCACGCCGGCGCCTAGCTGCTGCGCGGCGCGGGCATAGGCGAGGCCGACCGGGTGGATGCCGAGCGGGAAGCAGACATGGACCAGGTCGCCCGGCCCGCAGCCGGCGGCGGTCTGGAGGCGCCGGAACCCCTCCATGCCGTAGCGCATGTCGGCCGCCGAGCGCGGGTAGAACAGCGGCCGTCCGGTCACCCCGCCGGAGCGCCAGTACTCGACCACCGCGTCGCGGCCGGATATGCAGAAATCCTCGTGGAAGGTCTCGGCCGGGAGTCCGCGCAGCTCGTCCTTGGTCAGGATCGGGATCTTCCGCCACTCCTCGGGGTCGTCGAGCTGGGCGGTGTCGACATGGTCGAGACGCCCGGCGAAGAACCGCGAAAGCCTGGCGCGCTCGACCGCGATCGGCAGGCGCTCGCGCCAGATCGCCGCAATCTCGTCGCGCGAGCGCGGCAGCGGCAGGGGGTACTCGGGCTGCGCCACAGCGAGATCCTCAGCCGCCGTCGAGGGCGCGGGCGCGGGCGCGCTCGCGCAGCACGAATTTCTGCACCTTCCCCGTCGACGTCTTGGGCAGGTCGCAGAACACCACCGTCTTCGGCGCCTTGAAATGCGCGAGGTTGTCGCGGCAGAACGCGACGATCTCCGCCTCGGTCGCGCGCCTGCCCTCTTTCAGGGTGACGAAGGCGCATGGCGTCTCGCCCCATTTGTCGTCGGGCCGCGCGGTCACCGCGGCCTCGAGCACGGCGGGGTGGCGGTACAGCACCTCCTCGACCTCGATGCTCGATATGTTCTCGCCGCCCGAGATGATGATGTCCTTGGAGCGGTCCTTGAGCTCGACATAGCCGTCCTCGTGCCACACCCCGAGGTCGCCCGAGTGGAACCAGCCGCCGGCGAACGCCTCTTCCGTCGCCTGGCCGTTCTTGAGATAGCCCTTCATGACGATGTTGCCGCGATGCATCACCTCGCCCATCGTCGCGCCGTCCTTCGGCACCGGCTCGAGTGTCCCGGCATCGGCGACCATGACGGCCTCCTGCACCGGGTAGGCGACGCCCTGGCGCGCCTTGAGCCCCGCCCGGTCGGCCGCGGGCAGGGCATCCCAGTCGCCGTTCCAGGCGCACACCACGTCGGGCCCGTAGGTCTCGGTCAGGCCGTAGACATGGGTGATGCGGAAGCCCGCCGCCTCCATCGCCTCGATGACGGTGGCCGGCGGCGGCGCGCCCGCCGTCATCGCCTCGACCGGGCGCGGCAGCTCCCGCCTGTGCTCGACCGGCGCGTTGGCCAGCATGTTGAGCACCACCGGCGCGCCGCAGAAATGGGTCACCCCGTCCTCCGCGATCGCCCGGTAGACCGGTTCCGCCTCGACCCGGCGCAGGCAGACATGGGTGCCGGCGAGCGCGGTGATCGTCCACGGGAAGCACCAGCCGTTGCAGTGGAACATCGGCAGGGTCCAGAGATAGACCGGGTGCGGCGGGATCGCCTGGGCGACCAAATTGCCGAGCGCGTTGAGATAGGCGCCGCGGTGGTGGTAGACGACGCCCTTCGGACTGCCGGTGGTGCCCGAGGTGTAGTTGAGCGCGATCGCGTCCCACTCGTCGTCGGGCGGGTGCCAGTCGAATTCCGGATCTCCCGCAGCGATGAAGTCCTCGTATTCCGCGTCTCCGATCGGCCCGCCGCCGCCCGCCGCCGCATCGTCGATGTCGATCACATGGGGCCGCCGCTCCAGCCGGCCGAGCGCGTCCGCGATCACCGGCGAGAACTCGCGGTCGGTCAGCAGCACGCGCGCCTCGCCGTGGGCGAGGATGAAGGCGACGGTCTCGGCGTCGAGCCGGATGTTGATCGCGTTCAGCACCGCGCCTGTCATCGGCACGCCGAAATGGGCCTCCAGGATGGCCGGCACGTTGGGCGCGAAGACCGCCACCGTGTCGCCCCTGCGGACCCCGAGCCCGGCGAGCGAAGAGGCCAGCGCGCGGCAGCGGCGCTCGGTCTCGCGCCAGGTAAACCGGCGCTCGCCGTGGATCGCCGAAATACGGTCGGGATAGACCGCGGCGGTGCGCTTGAGGAAGCTGAGCGGCGTCAGCGGGGCGAAATTGGCGGCGTTCTTCTCCAGCCCGCTGTCATACGGGCTGTCGCGTCGCGCGGCGCCATCGGACATGTCCAACCCTTCCAAGAGTGGCGACGCCCGAGAGCATAGGCCGGGCTTCGGGGGAAGCAACCGACACGCAACGGTCGAACGGAGGAGCCCTATTCGGCCTTGTTCTTGCCGTCCTCCTCGCCGTCAAAGACGTCCGTGACCCAGTCGCCTACGGATTCCACGCCCGAGACCACGGCCGAGCCCACCTCGCCGGCCGTTTCGCAGCCGGCGAGCGAAGCCGCCAGCAACATCGCGGCGCCGCCGCGTAGCCAACGTCTTGTCCGGGTTCCGGACCTGCCGAAATAGATCATCTCCATCTCCAATGTGTTGAACTATAGGATGTATTCCCGCCGACTGCATTCGCTCGCCGCCTCAGCCGCGCCGCTCGAAGGAAAACCGGAAGCCGGCGCCGACGCCGCGGACCCGGCCGCCGGTGGGCGTCGGGAAATGCGCCGGCAGCACGAGCGTGCCGCCATCGGCGTGACGTTCGAGGAAGGCGAGCCGGGTGCGCCGAGACTGCCCGGGGTCGACGCAGAAGCAGCTGTTGAGCGCGGGTTCGGCGCATTGCAGCGGGTGATGCATCATGTCGCCGGTCATCACCGCCTCCCAGGCGCCGTCGCGGATGCGGACGCAGACATGGCCCGGTGTGTGGCCGGGCGACGGCTCGAGCCGCACCCAGGGGTCGACCTCGTGCTCGCCGGAGACCAGATCGACCTGGCCGGCGGCGATCACCGGCAGGATGCTGTCCTCGTGATACGGGTCGTCGGTGAAGCGCTCGGTCTCGTACTCGGCCTGCCAGAACTCCCATTCCCGCCGGTCGAACAGATAGCGGGCGTTGGGAAAGGTGGGCACCCAGCGCCCGTCGAGAAGGCGGGTGTTCCAGCCGACATGATCGACATGAAGATGGGTGCACAGCACGTAGTCGACCGCCTCGGGCGCGATCCGGGAAGCGGCGAGGTTTTCGAGATAGGGCCAGCTCTTCCTGTGGTAGCGCGGCTTGCCCGGCCGCTCGCGGTCGTTGCCGCTGCAGGTGTCGACCAGGATCAGGTTATCGGGCGTGCGGATCGCGAAGCTGTGGAACGAGAGCACCAGCCGCCCGGTGTCCGGGTCGAGCAGGTCGGGTTCGAGCCAGTCGCGGTGGCGCGCGAGAATCTCCTCGTCGATCTCGGGCAGCAGCGCGACCGGCGGCAGCAGCGGCTGTTCGAACTCCACCACCCGGTCGATTCGCACCGACCCGACCGACCAGCGCTGGCTCATTCGCCGACGATCACCAGCCTGGAGTCGCAGGCCTTCTCCCGCATCGGGATCAATTCCTGGTACGAGGGCGCGTTGTACCAGGCCTTGAGCGCGGCCATCGATTCGAACTCGACCACGACCAGGCGCTGCGGGGTCCAGTCGCCCTCCAGCCGCTCGCCGGGCCCCATCGCGACCACCCTGCCGCCGGCCGCCTCCGAGTCGGCCACCGCCCGCCCGACATAGTCCTTTAGCAGCTCGGGGTCCCTGACCTCGCGGGTCTCCGCGATCAGATAGGCCGCCATCGCTCAGGCCTCGACCGCGACCTTGCCGGCCATGTACGCCTCCATCGTCCCGCCCTTGGCGGGGCCGTCGTAATAGACGTTGGGGGTCTCGAACATCACCAGCATCAGCGCTCCGCCGGGCGAGGTCGCGACATGGCGGTTGCCGGGCGGGCGCCAGACATACTGGCCCGGCCCGCACACCCCGTCGTGGTCCTCCAGCGAACCCTCGAGGATGTAGCTCTGCTCCAGTCCGGTATGCTTGTGGTCGGGGATCGTCGCGCCCGGCTCCATCTTCACCAGCATGGTACGCACGCCGCCGTTCTCGTCCTGCAGCAGGATCTTGGCGGACACGCCCTCGAACGGGGTCGTCTGCCAGTCGAGCGACTCGACGTCGACATAGCGCGACGCTAGCGCGTCGATGCCGGCATGGGCGTCGGTGTTGGGTGTCTGCATGGTCTTGCCTCCCGGAATTCCGCTTCGATCCTCGGCCCGGCGGCAAAGGATGTCAACGAACTCGCCGCGCCTCTCGATACGGCCCCGACTCGCTCCGCGGCGTATCGAAGGGCGCGTTTCGCCGCCACGGCCGTTTGGATAGTATGGCGGCGAACCGGACAAGGCGCGGAGACCGCAGGATGAGCCCGCCAGGACGACCCGCGATCGACGGGCTTCTGCCGCGCTTCGTCGGCGGGACGCTGGAAATCCCGGTCTGGCATGCGCGCGGCGGCACCTCGACCGGGATCGTCCTGCTGGCCGCGCAGCTGCCGCGATCGGTCGGGCTGCGCGAAGAGGTGATCCGCAACGTGATGGGGGTGCCGCTCGAAGGCGAGGTGCCGGGCAACCGGCAGATCACCGGGCTCGGCCGCGGCATCACCACCAGCAACAAGGTGTTCATCCTGGCCGCATCGGCGCGCGCGGGGTTCGACCTGGAGAGCACGCTCGCCCAGCTCGCAGCCCGGAAGGCGGCGATCGACTGGAGCGTGAATTGCGGCAACATGTCGGCCTCGCTGCCGCTGGTGGCGTTCGAGAGCGGGCTCGCGGCGCCGGCGCCGGGACCGAACCGGCTGCGCATCCTCAACACCAATACCGGCATCGCGGTCGACGCCACGATCGGGATGCCCCCGCCCGGCGCGCCGCTCGCCCCCGACACCGAGATGCCGGGCGTGTTGGGACGCTGGCCGGGTGTGGCGCTGTCGCTGGTCGATCCGGTCGGTTCGAAGACCGGCAGGCTGTTCCCGACCGGCGCCAGGCGCGACACCTTCGGCGGGATCGAGGTGTCCTGCCTCGACTTCGCCATGCCGATGGCGATCGCCCGCGCCGCGGATCTCGGCGTCGCCGCCGACGAGGCGCCGGAAGCGCTCGAGCGGGACGCGGGGTTGCGGGCGAGGATGCAGCCGCTCTGGGTCGCCGCCGGGCTCGCCATGGGGCTGGAGCGGGACGGGCGCAGGATGACCGCGGAGGAACTCGCGGCCAGCGAGACGGTGCCCAAAATCTGCCTGATCGCGGCCCCGGACGAGGCCGAGTCGGCGGCCGGGGCCCATATCCGCGCACGCTACTTCACGCCGCAGACCTGCCACCGGACGATGGCGGTGACCGGCGGGTCGTGCCTCGCCGCGGCGGCGCTTATCCCGGGCACGGTCGCGCACGACACGGCGGCGGAGCTGGAGCCGCTCGGGCCCGAGACCGCCGACCGCGAGGTCGGCATCGGCAACCCGGCCGGGGTGCTGGGAGCGGTGATTCGCGGCGCGCGCGACGGCGACGCGGTGCGGATCGACAGCGCCGCCTATATGCGCAGCGCCCAGATCCTGATCCGCGGCCACACCCCGATCTACCACGCCTCGCCCGCGCTCCTCGCCCATTACCGCGACCGCCTCGCCGACGCGGCGGCGTGACGGGTCCGGGTGGGCGCGACGGCGAGGCTGACAACCCAATCCCGGGTTGTTATATAGCGGCCCGACGCTAGGCGGATGCCGTTCCCCGGTAGCTCAGTTGGTAGAGCGGGTGGCTGTTAACCACCATGTCGCTGGTTCGAGTCCGGCCCGGGGAGCCAATTCACAGGTCCCGAGGGACCCAAGAATTCCCGAACAACTACCTCGAAGCCCCGGCATTCCGGGGTTTTTTCTTCCGAGCTTGCGTGTTTCGTTCGAATTCCCTGAAGTCCTACACTGCGGCGCACCCGATTCCAGCGATCGCTATTGAGCGCGACGTGTTGACTGGGAATGCCTCTACTTCAATTCGATTCCCGGTCTCTGGGTTCTCGCATCTTGAGCCATTCCGGTACCTTGCCCAGGACAAACACGATTGCCAGGGCGACCAGGGTTCCGCTCCCCAACGCGATCGCGAAGGCCTCATAGCCGAGATCGAGGGCAATCAAGCACGTACCGAGTACAGCCAAGACCACCAACACACCGAGCAATTGCCCTCGGAGCCGCGCCTTCCCCTCCAGGCTGAGCGCCGTCCGCTCCATCTCCCGACTGTGCTCGGCGTACTCCTCGGCCATGACGATGATGCGTTTTGCCGCGCCAGGCTCCACCTCGTCGTAGGCTGCAAGCTGATCTGCGGGCGGAAGCGGACCCGAATATGACTCCGTGGTCCGCACCTGAACGGCTCGGGCGCGAACCTCTTGCGCCCCGGAATCGTCATCTGCCGGCGGTACGATCTCTTGAGTGCCGGGTTCCGAAGGGCGGACCTCTGACATCCTCGAACCGTTCGTCAGCCGGCAGCGCGGAGTTCGGACTGCTCCTTCGCTCGAGACTTCTCCTCGTTCCAGACGCCCATCCCGTGGCGTATTGCTCCGCCTACGCGATGGAAATCGGCTTGAATCCGGGTGTTGAAGGATTCCCGCGGTACGAAATGCCCGTATGAAGAAGGCGGAAGGACTTCGAGAATTGAGCCCGCCCCTTGAAGATAGGGAATGAAAACCCTGGTCGAACGTGCCATCCGTTCCTTGTCCCGCCCCGAGATTCGGTTTCGAAGCTTACATATTGGCTCTCGCTGCGCAAAGGCCAGACCCAACAGGCCAGGATCCTAACCCAACCGCGCCTCCGACACACCGCCGCCGGGCCTCGACCGGGTTGCGCTCGCCGGCCGCCACGGACTGGGACACGATCCCCCAAGGTCCGGGAGTGCCGGGGCTTCTTTTCCCTGCCCGCGTGTTCCGTCGAACCCCCCGAACTCCCCCGCCCGCTGCGGCCCTTCGTCGCAGCATGGCGCCGGGGCCTTGTGCCCAAGGGCGGGAGCGGACACCTAGGTGGCAGACCCGGGTTTTCCCGGCATTTCGGTGCGCAAGAATGCCGGGGACGGTTCGGGGCCGCGGGCGGGCAGCCGTCCGGGGTCTCTCCTTCCCCGGTTCGCCTTTGCGGTTACAGGTTCGGGTCGGCGACGGGGAAGGAGAACTTGCGTGAACGTACCGCGGATCGCCAACCAGATCTGGAAGCTTGCCAGGGAGGCGCTGCGCAATTGCGACGCCCCGGTCGGGTGTCGCGATGTCGTCCTGCCCATGGTCTTCATCGTCCGCCTCGACGCGCTGCTGGAAGCGTCCAGGTAACCCGGCGCGGCGCGCGCCGCGGAGCTCGACGGCGCGCACCCGGCGGAACGCGACGACGCGCTCCGCCGGGTCTCGGGGCTGCCCTATTACAATCTCTCCGGGCTCGCCCTCGGCGGTCTCGGGAAACGCTCGGGACGCCGACGGCTGGCGGCCGATTTCGCCGCCTATCTCGACGGCTTCTCGCCCAACGTGCGGGGGATCCTCGACGAGCTCGGCTTCCGCGAGCGGGCCGAGCGTCTGGGCGAGACTGCCGCGCTGGCCAGGCTGATCCGCAAATTCACCGCCGGCGACATCCATTTCGGCCCGGACCCGGTGCGCCACGCCGACGGCACGATCGCGGAGACCGGCCTCGACGAGGCCGCCATGCGCGCGCTGTTCGAGGAGCTGGTGCGCCGCGGCAAGGCCGAGAGCGGCGAGGGGTCCGGCGAGCACCGGACCCCGCGCGATGCGATCGGGCTGATGGCGCGGCTCGCCTTCGAACCGGTCGCCGGCAACTTCCGGCCTGGCGCCTACTCGCTCTATGACGGGGCGTGCGGCATCGGCGAGATTCTGGACGCGGCCGGGGAGCGCCTGCGCGAGCTGGCGCGGCCGAACCGCGGCGAGGTCTCGATCCGTCTCTACGGCCAGGAGGTCAACCCCGACAGCTACGTCTCCTGCAAGGCCGGCATGCTGCTCGCCGGACGCGGCGACGACGCCTGCACCATCGCCGGCGGGGAGGGGCGGTCGGCGGTGTCGCAGGACGCGTTCGCGGCGCACCAGTTCGACTTCATGCTGTCCAACCCGCCGCATGGCAGGCGGTGGAAGGCGGAGCTCGACCGCATGGGCGGCAGGAAGGCGACGCGGGATGCGCGCTTCGCCGTCCACCACGCCGGCGATCCCGGCTACTCCCTGCTGCCGCGCGCCAGCGACAGCCAGATGCTCTACCTCGTCAACGCGCTGGCGAAGATGAAGCGGGACACGCCGCTCGGCAGCCGCATCGCCGAGGTCCACAACGGCGCGTCGCTGTCTACCGGCGACGCCGGGCAGGGCGAGAGCAACATCCGCCGCTGGATCCTGGAGAACGACTGGCTGGAGGCCATCGTCGCCCTGCCCAGCAACATCTTCTACGACACCGCGATCGCCACCTATGTCTGGGTTCTCACCAACCGCAAGCCGGCGCGCCGCCGCGGCAGGGTGCAGCTGATCGACGCCAGCGGCTGGTTCCGCGGCCTGCCGAGGAGCGTCGGCAAGAAGAGCCGCGAGCTCGGCGAGGAGCATGTCGCGCGGATCTGCGAGGCCTTCCTCGCCTTCGAGGAGACCGAGCACAGCCGGATCCTCGACAACGCCGCGTTCGGCTACCGCAAGGTGACCGTCGAGCGCCCGCTCCGCGTCGAAGGCGTCGAGCCCGGCAGGGTCCACTCGGCGGACGAGATCGTGCGCTTGCGGGATCACGGCAGGCGGCGGGAGACCGCGTCGCCGGTGATCGCGAAGATCCATGGAAGGGGCGCCGCGGCCGATCCGCTGCGCGGCCTGTTCGCCGCCGAGATCGGCGGCAGGGCGGCGGTGGTGGAGTACGAGCCGGACGCCGCGCTGCGCGACACCGAACGGGTCCCGCTGCAGGAAGAGGGCGGGATCGAGAGCTTCATGGAGCGCGAGGTGCTGCCCTACGCGCCGGATGCGTGGTACCGGCCGGACAGCGAGAAGATCGGCTACCGGATCGATTTCAGGCGGCACTTCTACCGCCCCGAGCCGATGCGCGGGGTGGACGAGATCCGGGCCGAGATCCTCGCTCTCGAGCGCGAGACCGGAAGCCTGATGGAGAACATCTTCCAGGGGGCCGGACGATGACCGCCGCCCTCCTCCGCTACCCCGAGATGAAGGAGTCCGGCCTGGACTGGCTCGGCCTTGTGCCCGCGCACTGGGACGTCGAACCGCTCGGCCGGTTCGGCTCGTTCTCCACCGGCAGGGGCGGCAACCGGCTGGACGAGCGCGCGTCGGGAATTCCCTGCATCCGCTACGGCGATTTGTACACCACGCATCGCCGCTTTGTCACCGAGAGCCGGTCCTTCGTCACCCGGAGCAAGGCCGCGAAGTACTCGCCGATCCGGTTCGGCGACGTGCTGTTCGCGGCGACCGGCGAGACCGCCGCGGAGGTCGGCGAATCGGCGGTCAACCTGATCCGCTCCGAGGCCTGCTGCGGCCGCGACGTGATCCGCTTCCGGCCCAGCCGGACGGTCGACGCGCGCTATCTGGGCTACGCCACCAACTGCCTGCCGGCGGCGGGCCAGAAGGGGGCGATGGGCCAGGGCATCACGGTCGCCCACATCTACGCCGAACAGCTCAAGCGGCTGACCGTGACGCTGCCGCCGCTCGACGAGCAGGGCGCCATCGTGCGCTTCCTCGACCGGGTCGAACGGAGGATGCGGAATTTCGTCCGCGCCAAGAAGCGGCTGGTCGCGCTGCTGGAAGAGCAGAAGCTGGTCACCGTGCACCGTGCGGTCGCCGGCAAGCTCGACGTCCGTACCGGGCGCCCCTACCGCGTCTGCAAGGACTCCGGCGCGGCCTGGCTCGGCATGGTGCCGGAGCACTGGGTGGTCGAACGGCTCAAGGCGTCGATGGCCAGCGTCGGGCGGATCTGCGACGAACGGCGCCACGTCGACGCCTATGTCGCGCTGGAACATGTCGAGAGCCGGACCGGGCGGCTCCAACGCGGCGAGCCCGACGACCCGCCCGATGCGAGGTTGAGGCGTTTCGAGCCGGGCGACGTCCTGTTCGGAAAGCTCCGCCCCCATCTCGCCCGGGTGGTCAGCCCGCAGACCGGAGGGCTGTGCGCCGGCGAGTTCCTCGTGCTGCGCCCGCGCCGCTCGGCCTTTTCCGGCCGCTACGTCGAGCGGCTGCTGCGCTCCCACCCGGTGGTGGCGGCGATCGACGCCCTCGCCGGCGGCTCGGCGGTGAAGCGGGCGGAGTGGAGCGGCCTCGGCTGCCTGCGGATCGTTCGCCCGCCGCTCGCCGAACAGCACGCCATCGTGAGCTACCTGGAGCGGGTGGAGGCCGCGATCGACGCCCGCATCGCGCGCGCCAAGCGCCAGATCGAGCTCGCCGCGGAGCTGCACGCCCGCCTGATCGCCGACGTGGTGACCGGCAAGCGCGACGTGCGCGGCGCGCCGGTCACCCTCGCCGAGCTGGTCTCCTACGCCGTCGGCGGCAATGTCGAGGATGCGCTGCATAGCTGCGCACAGCCCGAGCCCGCCCGCCGTCTGGCCGGGTGACGGCGCGTCCGAACCGGGCTCTAGGAGGCGCTCTTCTCCAGCGCCTGCCTGATCCAGCCGTTGAGGCTCATGCCGCTCTCCGCCGCCAGAAGGGCGACGCGCCGGTGCAGGTCAGGGCCGAGGCGAAGGTTGAGCTTGCCCGAGAACGGCCGTCTGGGTTCCACGCCGTCCTCGCGGCAGGATGCGAGATATTCGTCGACGGACCGGCGGAACTCGCGCCGCAGCCCGTCGACGTCGACCGCTTCGAAGGTTGCGATCGGATAGGCGCCGCTGTTGACCACCCGCCCGTGCAGCCGCCCGACCGAGTCGTCGAATTCGACCCGGGCGATGTATCCCTTGTATTCCATCATGGCTCGATTCCCGCCGCCCCGAGAAACACGGCGATGTCGCGCACCGTCGCTCTCCCGGCTTCGCTCTCCGGGTGCGGCCGATGGATCACCATTCGCTCGCGTCCCTTCTTCAACAATACGCGCGACCCTGCGCGCTCAGAAATCTCGACCCCCGCCGCCTCAAGCATGGAAACGATGTCGGACCACCGGATTCCCGCGGGCGTAGGCGTCTTGAGCACGCTGTTCAGCGTGCGTCGATGCTTCGTCCGCATTTCGATGGTAGTACCATAATCGGTATCGATACGGGAGTCTTGCCGGAGCGACGGCGAGGCGCTCGGCGACGCGAATTTCCTTGTACATGCGGCAACATTCCGGCATGCGGAGGTTCGCCGACGCCAGCCGGAGTGGGACCGTCCATGCCCGCCGATCTCGTCCGCCTCGACCTCGCCCGGTTCACCGCGCGCGACCTGGAGAAGGTCGCCGCGCTCGCGCGCAAGCTGGAGCTGATGCACCGCTGGTACCGCAGCGAGCGCATCCCCGGCGGCGAGGTCGACGAGATCCGGGTCTATTCGGGCGATCGCGGCAACGCGCCCTATGCCTGCTACCGGATCTCGCGGCGGGCCGACGGCTCGTATTGCCTGGCGGACCACCGTTCGGGACGGGAGATTGCCCGGGCGCGCTCGATCGACCCGGTCATCGAGGCGATCCCGGGCGATTTCTTCTACGCCGGCGCGCGCCGCAAGGGTTAGACCTTATCTCGCCTCGGGCTGCATGGATGGCCGGATCGAGTCCGGCCATGACGTGGTTGGGGAAGCGCCGACACCCCCTTCGTCATGCCCGGACTCGATCCGGGCATCCATGGGCGGGGCGGAAAAAACCGGGTAAGGCGCTAGACTTCGCGACCGGAACGCCGGGCCAACCCAGGGAGGGAAGACCATGGAGCGGGAAGCGATCCACGTGGCGGGGATTTCCGAGGCGCTGAAGAAGGCGGGGGTGCCGCTGAGCCCGGCGGTCAAGGCGAACGGCTTCGTGTTCGTCTCCGGCACGCCGCCGATCGACCCGGCGACCGGGGAGGTCTCCAGCGCCGACATCGCCACCCAGACCGAGCTGGTGATGGAGAACCTGAAGAGCGTGCTGGAGGCGGCGGGCTCCGGGCTCGACAAGGTGGTCAAGGTCACCATCTACATCTCGAACTCGGGCTATTACGGCCTCGTCAACCGGGTCTACGGCCGCTACTTCGACGAGCCCGCGCCGGCCCGCACCTTCGTCGCCGTCGGCTCCTGGCCGTGGCCGTTCGACATCGAGATCGAGTGCACCGCGCTCGCCTGAGGGCTGGTGTCCCGGGCGGCGCTCGGCTAGCCTCGCCGCAGAGCGCCCTGGAGGCGCGATGGAGGCTGAACATGACCGGGATCGCCCCATTCAACCTGCACAAGTGGATCGACGAGCACCGCGACCTGCTCAAGCCCCCGGTGGGCAACGCGCAGATCTGGCAGGACGCGGATTTCATGGTCACCGTGATCGGCGGGCCCAACCAGCGCACCGACTACCACGACGACCCGCTGGAGGAGTTTTTCTACCAGATCGAGGGCGACATCACGCTGCGCGTCATCGAGGACGGCCGCAAGCGCGACGTGCCGCTCAAGCAGGGCGACGTGCTGCTGCTGCCGCCGCATGTGCGCCACTCGCCGCAGCGCCCGGCGGGCTCGATCGGCATGGTGATCGAGCGCCAGCGGCCCGAGGGGCTGCGCGACGCCTTCGAATGGTATTGCGAGAGCTGCGACGCGCTGGTGCATCGCAGCGAGTTCCAGCTGCACGACATCGTCGACGACCTGCCGCCCGCCTTCGACGCCTATTACGGCAGCGAGGAGTCGCGCCGCTGCGGCGAATGCGGCCACCTCAACCCGGGCAAGCCGGGCGGGTAGCGCCCCTCGATACGCATCGCAGGCTCCTTCGGTTTCGGTCGCCCCTGCGCGGCTCCTCTCTTCTCGGAAGGGGGGGTCGGTTTGGCGGGGGTGGATGGGCGGGCCGGCAAGTGGCGTCCGGGCCGGGAAGCCGGTCGGCGGGTCCGTGGCCGGGCGCGGGACGCTGCGGGCCGTGAGGAGGTGCTGTTCGTCGAGGGGGAGCTACTGGCGGGCGATGCCTTCGCGCTGGCCCTCGAGTCGGGCCTGGCGCTCTCCGAGGCGCTGCATGTGGCGGCGGAACTCGTCCATCTTGGCGTCGGTGGCGCGGCGGTCCGCGGCCGCTTCGGCGTTCGCGTTGTCAAGCCGGGTTTCGATGTTGTCGAGCCGGGTTTCGATGCGGAAGGCGGCGTTGAGCAACAGGCCGCCAAGCGTGACGCCGATGCCGACGACGGCGATCATGATGGCGATGAATTCGTTCTTGGGCACGGACCTGGTGGCGGGTTGTATGGCCGGGGCGGTCTTCGCGTTGGGCTTGCGTACAATCTAGGGTCACCTCGGAGCGATGTGAAGCGGGGAAACATTCGAGGGGGTATCCGTGCCTCCCGCGGGATCGCGCCGTATGGCTGTGTCCTTCATTGTCGGTCGCCCCTTCGAGGATCGGCTCTATTCTTGGGTGCATGGAGGGAGCAGCCACCCGGTCTGCCATGGGATGCTGCCTGTGGCGGTGTCCAGGACGAGAGTGTGGTGCAGCGGGTACGGCCCACCCCTACCCTCGTCATGGCCGGACTTGTTCCGGCCATCCACGCCGCCGCCCGCGAGGCGAGCGGTGGAGAGAGGTGGCAGCGCCAGTGGATGCCCGGATCGAGTCCGGGCATGACGAGAGGGGACGGGGCGAATCGCGCGGACCCGGCGACCGGGCTACAATCCCCGCGCCGGCCCGCGCCGCCGGCGCCATCCCGGATTCTCGCGGCAAGGAGCGGACATGGACGGCATCCCTCGCTCGGTGGAGAGCTATGACGAGACCTTCGACGTCGTCGTCGTCGGCTACGGCTTCGCGGGGTCGATCTCGGCGCTGGAGGCCGCGCGCGCCGGGGCGAAGGTGCTGCTGATCGAGAAGACCGCCGTGCCGGGCGGCATCTCGATCTGCTCCTACGGGGCGGTGCGCTGCGCCATGGATGCCGAGCGCGCCTACGCCTACCTCACCGCCACCAATGCCGGGCGGACTTCGGACGAGGTGGTCCGCACCCTCGCCGAGGGGATGTCGGGTCTGGAGCCCTATGTGCGCGAGCTCGCCAAGGTCAACGACGCCGAGCTCATGACCACCATCGAGACCGGCAAGACCGGCGCCAACTACCCGCTGCCCGGGTTCGACGCGTTCTACCAGACGGTGGTCGTCTCGGTGCCCAATTTCGACGCCCGCGCGGTCTACCCCTGGGCCAACGGCGCGCCGGGCGGGCCGATGCTGTTCAAGATAATCGACGACAACCTGGCCAACGAGAGCGTCGACATCAGGCTGAACACCCGCGGCGTGCGGCTGCTCGCCGCCGCGGACGGCTCCGAGATCCGCGGCATCACGGTGGAGGGGCCGGACGGGGTCAGCCGGATCGCGGCGAGCCGCGGCGTCATCCTCGCCTCCGGCGGATTCGAGGGCAGCCCCGAGCGGCAGGACCAGTACTGGGAGGGCAGGCCGGTGCTGTCCGCCGCCGCGCGCCACAACACCGGCGACGGCATCGTCATGGCCCAGGATGTCGGCGCCGAGCTGTGGCACATGTGGCACTTCCACGGCGCCTACGGCTTCCGCAGCGCCGACCCCGACTACCCCTACGCCATCCGGGTCAAGCGCCTGCCCGACTGGCGGCCCGGCGGCGGCGGCTTCATGGCGCGGCGCGACGAGACCGGCGAGATCAGCGACGCCCAGGTCAAGATGACCTGGATCCTGCTCGACCGCGACGGCAGCCGCTACATGAACGAGTACCCGCCCTACACCCACGACACCGGCCACCGCCAGATGCAGCTCTTCGACACCGTGCGCCAGGAATTTCCGCGCATCCCGAGCTATCTGGTCTGCGACGAGGAGGGCCGCAAGCTCTACCCGCTGGGCCGGCCGACGTCGAACGACAGGGGGCTGCGCCTCGACTGGAGCGCCGACAATCTGGCGGAGGTCGAATCGGGCATTCTCGCCCGCGCCGACACGCTCGCCGGGCTCGCCGCCGCGCTCGGGCTCGACCCCGATGCGGTGGAGCGCAGCGTCGCGCGCTGGAACGCGCTCTGCGCGGCGGGGCGGGACGAGGATTTCGGCCGCCCGCCCGGCACCATGATGCCGGTCGCCGAGCCGCCGTTCTACGGCGCCCCGGTCTGGCCGGTGGTGTCCAACACCCAGGGCGGGCCGGTGCACGACCGCCGCCAGCGGATCGTCGACGTGTTCGGCGCGCCGATCCCGAGGCTCTATGCCGCGGGCGAGCTCGGCAGCGCCTTCGGCCATCTCTATATGTCGGGCGGCAACATCGCCGAGTGCTTCGTCTCCGGCCGCATCGCCGGCACCGGCGCGGCGGCGCTGGCGGCGTGGGGCTGAGCGGGGGCGTCGGCGCCGCGGGGCGCGGTAATGCGGGCCCGCACCACCGGCCGCGGGCGAGAGCCGCCGCCGGACTTCGGGCACTCGTGGAGTTCGGTTCCCGCGCCCTTGACGACCTTATTCAACTCATCCCGTGTCGCTACGCGCTCCGACTCGCTCTCCCGCGGCTCGGCGTTCGCGCTCTCGGTCGATCAGGAAAGTCGTGAGAATTTCGACGGCACCTTCCAGCTTGGCAAGGCGCTCACGGACATTGGCGAGATCCCGGTGCAGGCCCCAGAGGAATGCCAAGATCCCTGCAATGCCTGCCAGATTGATGTATCCGAGTGTCTCCGGGCTCATGATCGAATGCTGTCCTACTATCGCGAGGGCGGGAGTTCCGGCATCGGCTGCGCGATCCTCGGCATCGCATCGGCGCCGCGAAGTTCGATGGTCGAGTGCATCGGGATGGCCCGGGCGATCGAATTCGTTTCCTTCCGGTAGGGTTCGACCGGCGAGGAATCGAGTTCGTTCAAGTCCCGGTCATCCATGGCGCTCTCCCGAGGCCGTCGCTACCCAAAGTATACATTCCTTACCCGATACCTCAACCTTTGGGCCTTGATACGGCGAGGGGCGTTTGGTCGTTCAGGAATGAAAGATCCCAACCGCGTCATGCCCGGGCTCGCCCCGGATCGCAGCCCGGGGCGAGCCCGGGCATGACGCGGTTGGGGGGAGCAGGCCCGGTCGTGACGAAGCGCAAGGCCCCGCCCGCCGCCGGGATTGGCGGCGCGGGGCGGCTTCCGCTAGGCTGAACCTTCGGGCGGCGCGGCGGCCGCCTTCCCCGTGCAGGGGGCGGAGGGACATGGCTTGCTAGCGCTCAACTGCGCGCGCGCATGCGCCGGGACGATGACCCTGTTCTCCCTGGTGCTCGCCCTGCAGATACCGTCCTATCTGGGCATCGCGCTCTACAAGGAGCAGTTCCTGGCGGTCGCCGCCGGGTTCACCCTGACGACGGTCTTCCTGCTCAACCGCGCCGACCGGAGCAAGTCCCGGCGGGTTCCCTGGTACGACTGGATCCTCGCGCTGATCGCGCCGGCGGTGCTGTTCTCGATCGCCGTCTGGTACGCCTATTTCCTGCGCGAGCAGCCCTTCGGCCCGCCGGAGATGCTGGTCATGGGCAGCGTCATCGTATTGCTGGTCATGGAGGCGCTGAGGCGCACCGCCGGGCTCTTCCTGTTCTTCATCGTGCTCGGCTTCATCGCCTACGCGATGGTCGGCCATCTGGTGCCGGCGCCGCTGACCGGGCGCTCGATCGGGATCGACGAGCTGCCGATCTATCTCGGCTTCGACCCGAGCGCGCTGCTCGGCGCGGCGCTGAGCGTCTCGGTCACCATCGTGATCCTGTTCATCTTCCTCGGCCAGCTCCTGTTCAAGACCGGCGGCGGCGAGTTCTTCACCGATCTCGCGATGGCGACGATGGGGCGGAGGCGCGGCGGGGCGGCGAAGATCTCGGTCGTCGCATCGGCGATGTTCGGCTCGATCTCGGGCTCAGCGGTCTCCAACGTCGCCACCACCGGGGTGATCACCATCCCGCTGATGCAGCGGTCGGGCTATTCCGGCGTCCAGGCCGGCGCGATCGAGGCGATCGCCTCGACCGGGGGCCAGTTCATGCCGCCGATCATGGGCGCGGCGGCCTTCCTGATGGCCGAGTTCCTGGAGCTGCCCTACACGGACGTGATCGTCGCCGGGCTGATACCGGCGCTGCTTTACTACTTCGCGGTGTTCGTGCAGGTCGACCTGGTGGCGGCGCGCGAGAACATCACCGCCGCCGACCAATCGCTGCCGAGGGCGCGCACCGTGCTGAAGGAGGGCTGGCACTTCATCGTCCCCTTCGCGGTGCTGATCTACGCGCTGTTCGAGCTCAACACCGAGCCCGAGATCGCCGCGCTCTACGCCGCGGCGACGATCGCCGTCGGCGGCGCGCTGCGCTCCTACAAGGGCAAGCGGCTGCGCTTGCGCGAGTTCTTCGCTACCTTCTGGGACACCGGCATCGCGATGGTGGAGCTCAACATCATCGTCGCCGCCGCGGGCTTCGTGATCGGCATCCTCAATCTGAGCGGCGGCGGGTTCGCGCTCACCCTGTTCCTGATCGAGCTCGGCGGCGACCAGCTCGCGGTGCTGCTGCTGATCGCGGCGGGCATCTGCATCCTGCTGGGCATGGGGATGCCGACCACCGGCGTCTACGTGCTGCTCGCCGCCCTGGTCGCGCCGTCGCTGGTCGAGGCCGGGGTGCTGCCGCTCGCGGCGCATGTGTTCATCCTCTATTTCGGCATGATGTCGATGATCACCCCGCCGATCGCGCTCGCCGCCTTCGCCGCGGCCACGCTGTCGCGAGAGAGCCCGACGCGCACCGGGTTCATGGCGATGAAGCTGGGCTGGGTCGCCTATGTGGTGCCGTTCCTGTTCGTGCTGTCGCCGACCCTGATCATGCAGGGCGAGGCGGGGCAGATCGCGATCAACGTGGCGACGGCGACGGTCGGCGTCTATCTCGTCGCGATCGCCGTCGAGGGCTACTTCATGCGCCCGCTCGACCCGGCGCGCCGCATCGCGCTCGCCCTCGTCGGCCTGGTCGCGATGACGCCGGACACCGCGCTCGGGCTCGAAGGCGCCGCGGCCATCGCCGGCTCCGCGGCGGGGCTGGCGATCCTCGGACACGAGCTTTTCGCGTCGCGCCGCGCGCGGCTCCGGGACACCCCGGCGGCCGGGGCCGGCGAGTGAGATTTTTCCGCGTTGAACGCATAACCCAAACGGGAGGACAACCATGCGCAAGTTCACGTCAGCGGCGGTCGCGGGACTCGCCGCGCTCGCCGCCGCCGCGGCCCACGGCCAGACCTACAGCGTCGGCACCAACCCGCAGGGCTCGCTCGCCTTCGCCTCGGGGACCGCCGTGGCCAAGGTGATGGCCCAGAAGGGCAAGCTGCAGTTCCGGGTCGCCCCCTATGGCGGCTCCTCGACCTATCTGCCGCTGATCCACGCGAAGAAGCTCGATTTCGGCTTCGCCAACCAGGGCGAGATCGCCTTCGCCTATGACGGGACGCAGATCTTCGACGGAAGGCCCAACAAGGGGCTGCGCAATCTCGGCGTGATGTACCGCATCAACGGCACCTTCGCCGTGCCCAAGGACTCGGCGATCCGCAAGATCAACGACTTGAAGGGCAAGCGGGTGCCGTCCGACTACACCAGCGGGCGCATCTTCCACTACATCACCGGCGGCATCCTGGCGACGCAGGAAATGAGCTACGACGACGTCCGCCGCTTCCCGGTGCCGACCTTCATCCGCGGAATCGACGCGCTGGTCCAGGGCAAGGTGGACACGGCCTATATCCCGCTCAACGCGGGCGCCGGCAAGAAGGCGATGGCGACCATGAACAACGGCTGGCGCTACATATCCTTCGACGTGACGCCGGAGGGCGCCAAGCGCATGCACGGCGTGCTGCCCTATGCCGAGCCCAACGTGGTGCCGCCCAGGAAGACCAACACCGGCGTGGTCGAGCCGACCGCCATGATGCGGGTGCAGTTCTACCTCGTCACCGGGGCGCATGTGCCGGACGAGGTGGTCTACCTGACCGCCAAAACGCTCTACAACAACAAGAAGGCGCTGGCGCTCGCCTTCGGGCCGTTCAACCGCATGGTGCCGGACGAGATGGCGGCCAGGCACTCCAACCCCTACCACCCGGGGGCGATCAAGTTCTACAAGGAGGCCGGCCTCTGGCCGCCCAAGAGCTGACCGCCGGGGGCCGGGATGCGGCCGTCCGCCTCCGTCGCCATGTCCCCACCCGTCATGCCCGGACTTGATCCGGGCACCCACTGGCGCTGCCGCCCCACCCTGCCGGCCGCCGTGCGTGCGGAAAGGCCGCATGGATGGCCGGATCGAGTCCGGCCATGACGGGGTGGCGGCGGCGGTGGGAGAGCAGGGAGAGTCGGGCGGCCCACCCCATCGCCATGCCTCCCCACCCGTAAAGTGACCTGGATAAGCCCCTTTCGTTTCGAGGGCGAAGACGTCGACCAAGTGGCGCTGATCGACTATCACTGACGGAGGAAGAACGACGATGCCGATGAAGGACCCCCCGCACCCTGGCAAGGTGGTGCGCGTATCCTGCCTCGAGCCGCTCGGTCTGAGCGTCACCCGGGGTGCCCAAGTCCTGGGCGTGAGCCGTCAGGCGCTCTCCAACCTGGTCAACGGCCGGGCGCGGATCTCGGGCGACATGGCGATCCGCCTGGCCAAGGCCTTCGGCTCGACGACGGAAGCCTGGATACGCCTGCAGGCGGCGTACGACATCGCGCAGGCCCGGCAACGGGAGGACCGGATCGACGTCAAGCGCTATGAGCCGCAAGTGGCCTGAGTCGGCGGAGAATCCATAATCCCCGATCGCCGGGCTTCTTGAACGCATCCTCGCGCGGGCTCCGCGGAATGGCGACCTTATGGGAGAGCGCGAGAGCGGCGTGAATGGGCAAGCCCGCGGGGTCGGCGCTCACCGGATGCCGCCGCAGCGAAGTGCTCAATCTGCGCTGGCGGAACATCGGCGGAGACGCGCTGAACCTTGAAGCTTCGGAGACCGGCCCCCGCGCGGTGCCGCTCGGCGAGGCCGCGCGGTCGCCCTTCGGCGCGTAGTTCCCACCCGGATCGCCGGTCGGCATGAACCCCCATGCCGCCCGCCGAGCGTATAGGATGCCGGGGCGGGCCGCGACGGCTCGGAAATCGCACCGATGCACGACCGGGAGGCGTCGATGAACGATCCAGCAACGACCGAATCCTACGATCCGAAGACGACGACGCTGCTCTCGTTCAGCGATGCCGTCCCCGGCTTTCTCGACGGCAGCGACACGCCGCGCGCCTATCTGGAGCGCTGCATCGAGACCGTCGAGGCGCTGGAGCCACGCATCCAGGCCTTCGTCACCCTCAATCTCGACGGCGCGCGGGCGGCGGCGGACGCATCGACGGCGCGCTACCGGGCGGGGCGGCCGCTGTCCCCGCTCGACGGCATGCCGGTCGGCATCAAGGACGTGCACGAGACCGAGGACATGCCGATGCAGGTGGGCAGCCCGATCTTCGAGAACTGGTCGTCGGGCTGGGACGGCGCCTGCGTGTTCGCGCTGCGCAAGGCGGGGGCGGCGATCGTCGGCAAGACGGTCACCACCGAGTTCGCCTTCGCCACGCCCGGCCCGTCGCGCAACCCGTGGGACGAGAGCCGCACCCCGGGCGGCTCTTCGAGCGGCAGCGGGGCGGCGGTCGGCGCCCGCATGCTGCCGGCCGCCACCGGATCGCAGGTGCGCGGCTCGATCCTCCGGCCCGCCGCCTATTGCGGCGCCTACACGCTGAAAGCCTCCTACGGCGCGATCAACTCGCTCGGCGGCTTCCCCTCGGCGCCGAGCCTGGTCCATGTCGGCTTCATTACCGGGACGCTGGCCGATTTGTGGATCGCCTCGCACGCGGTCTCGCGCATCGCGGGCGGCGATCCGGGCCACCCCAGCCTCGGCGGGCCGGCGACGCTGCCGAGGCCCGACAAGCCCCGGCGGCTGATCCGGCTGGAGACCGCCGGCTGGGCCGCCACCACCGACGAGACCAGGGTTGCCTTCGAGGCCTGGCTCGGCACGCTCGCGGATTCCGGGATCGAGATCGCCGGCCGCGCCGACGACCCCGAGATCGAGGCCTATGAGCGGGACCTGGTGACGCTGCGTGAGGTAATCGCGCTGATCCTGACCTATGAGGGGCGCTGGCCGCTCGCGATGTACGCCGAGCGCGAATGGGACAGGTTGAGCGAGCGGGTGCGGGACCGCGTGGTCGCCGGACGCGAGCTCGCGCCCGAGGACTACGCCCGGGCGCTCGAATGGTGCATCGCCTTCCGCGCGCGGCACGACGCCTTCGCCGGCAGGGCGGACGGGTTCGTCACCCTCAACCAGGTCGACCCGGCGCCGGTCGGCATGGCGGTCGGCGACATGGTCTATGGCGAGCCGTCCTCGGTGCTCGGCTGCCCGGCGCTGAACCTGCCGCTGCTCGCGGTCGCCGGCCTGCCCCTCGGGGTGCAGCTGATGGGCTTCTTCCGCGCCGACGCCCAAATCGTCGCCCACGCGCACTGGCTGGTGCATGCGGTGCGCGGGATCGCCGCGCCCGGCTGACCTCGACCGGTCTCTCAGCACCGTCGGCCAAGCCCCTGACGCGCGCCTGGCGCGTCCCCGGGGGACGGGATATTAACCGTTTCAGGCTAATGTTTCACGTGAAACATAGGTCAGCACGGTTGACCATTGTTTCACGTGAAACATTAGGGGCTACTCACCCGCCTCCGCCGCCAGCCTGGCCGCGGTCTCCCCGATCCGCCGGACCAGCGCGTCGACGCCCTCCCGGCGCAGGATCGCCGCGTACTCGGACCGCTTGGTCGCCACCTCGCTGATCGAGCCCTTGAGGTAGACGTCGACCGCATGCCAGCCGTCGCGGAGCCGGCGCAGCACGTAGTTGAGCCGGGTCGGCGCCTTGCCCGGCGAGACCACCTCGGTCTTGACCAGCACCGTGCCGGGGCGCAGCTCGGCCGAGCCCAGGGTCCTAAAGCTCTGGCCGGACCAGCCGTCGAAGCGATCGGCGTAGGTGGCCGCGACGAGGCCGGAGAAGGCCGCGACGAAGCGCTTCCTCTGAGCGCCGGAGAACCCCTTCCAGTGGCGCCGCCCGGCCACCATGCGGCTCATCAGGCGGAGATGGAAGGTCTTGCCGATGGCCGGCGCGAGCAGGCGGTGCCGCCCGGCATAGCCGAGCGCCTCGGCGTTCTGCATCGCCCCGAGCAGGGTCGCGTGGAACCCCTCGACGAGCCTGACCGGGTCCGACCGGTCGGCCGCGGCCGGCGCGGCGAGGAAGACGGCCATGACGCCCGCGGCGAACGCCCGGGCGAGGGGCCGGATCGCTGGGCTCAATCGCGCCTCCACTCCTGGCGGCGCCATCCTAGCGCCTCGAGCGGGCCGGCGACATTGGACATCGCCGCCGCATCGCCGGATAATCCGGCCCCGGTGGACAAGGGTCTCGCATGGGCGTTCGGCTCTCGCAACAGCTCCGCATCGGCGCCTATATCCTGAAGCAGCGGCTCTCGGGCGTGCGGCGCTACCCGCTGGTGCTCATGCTGGAGCCGCTGTTCCGCTGCAACCTCGCCTGCGCCGGCTGCGGCAAGATCGACTACCCCGATTCGATCCTCGACCGGCGGATGAGCGTCGCCGAGGCGACGGCCGCGGTCGAGGAATGCGGCGCGCCGGTGGTCTCGATCGCCGGCGGCGAGCCGCTGATCCACCGCGAGATCGACCGTATCGTCGACGCCGTCGTGGCGCGCCGGCGCTACGTCTATCTGTGCACCAACGCGCTGCTTCTGGAGAAGAAGCTCGACCTGTTCGAGCCGGGACCGTTCCTGTCGTTCTCCATCCACCTCGACGGTCCCCGCGCGGTGCACGACCGCTCGGTGTGCCGGGAGGGCGTCTACGACGCAGCCCTCGGCGCGCTCGCCGCGGCACGGGCGCGCGGCTTCCGGGTGTCGGTCAACTGCACCCTGTTCGACGGCGTCGACGCCGGCGAGGTCGCCGATTTCTTCGATACCGTCACCGGGCTCGGGGTCGACGGGATCACCGTCTCGCCGGGCTACGCCTATGAGCGGGCGCCCGACCAGCAGCACTTCCTCAACCGGCACAAGACAAGGGCGCTGTTCCGCGCCGTCTTCGCCCGCGGCCGCCGGCGCCGATGGCCGCTCAGCCACTCGGCGCTCTATCTCGACTTCCTGGCCGGCAACCGGAGCTATCGCTGCACGCCCTGGGGCAACCCGACGCGCAACGTGTTCGGCTGGCAGCGCCCCTGCTACCTGCTCGGCGAGGGCTACGCGCCGAGCTTCCGCGCGCTGATGGAGGAGACCGACTGGGACTCCTACGGCACCGGCAACTACCAGAAATGCGCCGACTGCATGGCCCATTGCGGCTACGAGGCGACGGCGGTGGCGGACCTCGCCGCGCATCCCTGGAAGGCGGTTCCGATCGCGCTCTCGGGCATCCGCACCGAGGGAGAGATGGCGCCCGACATCCCGCTCGGCGACGCCCGCCCGGCGGAAGACGTGTTCGCCGGGCTGGTCGCGGAACGCGCCGGGGCTCAACCCCCGGCGGGCTCCAGCGCGAACCCGTCGGGGCAGTAGGCGTCCCCGTTGGCGCGCCATAGGACTTCGGTCTTGCGCTCCGCGGCGAAGAGCGTTTCCGGATCGCCGGTGCAGACGCAGTCCATGGTCTGGCAGGCGAGCGCGAGGTCGGGCGCCTTGCGCGCCGGCCCGTCCCCGCCGCAGGCGCCGAGCGCAAGGACGAGCGCGGCGGCGAGCGAAACCGCGGCCGCACGCTTCGAGGTCATCGCCGCATCCCCATCCCGTGCCCCTTGTTGACGAAGCCGAGGTCGAAGGCGGCCATGTGGTCCATCGCCGCCGGGTACACCCCGGCGCGCGCCATCGCAGCGAAGAACGCGCCGAGCCGCGCCTCGGTCATGGCGCCGATGCCGAGCTTCAGCGCATCGCCCGAATCGACGATGCCGTGCTCCTTCATCTTGGCGATCCCGTAGCCGATCAGGGTATCGGGCATATCAGGATTAGTCTTTTTTATCAACAGGTTGCCCGGAGTCGGGTCGCCGTAGAGATAGCTGTACCAGCCCTCGATCGAGGCGTCGACAAAGCGCTGCACCACCGACGGTCGCTTTGCCGCGAGCGCCTTCGAGACCGTCACCAGGGTGGAATAGGCCGGCCAGCCGGTATCGGCGATCAGGAAGACCCTTGGCCTGACGCCCGCGTTCTGCGCCATGAAGGGCTCGGAGGTGACGTAGCCCTGCTGGATCGCGTCCGGGTTCACCAGGAACGGCGCGAGGTTGAAGGTGTAGCGCCGGATCTGGCTCTCGTCGAAGCCGAAGCGCAGCTCGAAATAGCGCCACCAGGTGTCGCGCGCATCGGCCGAGATCATGATCGGCCTTCCCTTCATCCCGGCGATCGAGCGGATCGGCGAGCCGGGATGGGTCAGCAGCACCTGCGGGTCCTTCTGGAAGAACGCGGCCACGGTGACCATGGGAATGTCGTGCTTGAGGAAGTTGAGCGCCTCGGCGTTGTTGCTGATCATCGCCGCATCGAGCACGCCGGCGGCGAGCAGCTGGTTGTGGTTCACCTGCGGCCCGCCCTCGCGGATCGTCACCTCCAGCCCGTAGCGCAGGTAGCGCCCCTCGGCGAGCGCCTGGTAGAACCCGCCATGCTCGGCCTCGGCCTTCCAGTTGGTGCCGAACACGAACTTGTCCGCCGCCCCGGCCGGCAAGGCGAGCCAGACGGCGGCGAGCAGGGCGAGCGTCCGGATCATCGGCGGCTCCTCACAGCCGCGGGTCGACCGACGGCAGGCCGAACCGGATGCGCCCGGCATTGGTCGCCTGCATGTCCCAGGCCTGGGTGATCTGCTGCCCGACCGCGTGCACGTCGCGCCAGGCGCGCATGAACGGGTTGGCCGCATCCAGCCCGCGCGCGCCCAATAGCGGGTAGAGCCGCTCGACCGCGCGGATCGAGAGCTGGGTCGCATAGGCGTTGTTGAGCCGCCAGCGGGCGCGCTGCTCGAGCTCGGGGTGGATGTCGCGCTCGGCGAACTCGTTCGCCTCGACGCTGACCTGGAGAAGCAGCGCCAGCGCCGCGTCGATCTCGGCATTGGCCTCGGCGACGCGGGCCTGGGCGGTCGGCAGCTCGGCGAGCTTGACGCCCACCACCCCCACCCGGTCGCGGAACTCGTGCTCGACATAGTCGAGTGCGCCGCGCGCGATGCCGACCGCGGGGGCGGGGAAGATCTGGGTGCCCGACGACCAGATGGAGATCTGGTAGAGCGGCGCCGAGTTGATGTCGCGGCTGAGCCCCCTGCCGCCGGACAGCACGCCGGCGGCGACGGTCCGGTAGTTGGGCACGAACACCTCTTTCAGCCGCACCGACTTGCTGCCGGTCGCCAGGAGCCCGGTCGCGTTCCAGTCGTCGACGATCTCGAAGGAGCCCTTCGGCACCAGCGCGAAGCGGGGCTCGGGCGGCCCGTCCTCCCGCGGCACGAAGACCTGGAGATGGAGATAGTCGGCGAAATCGACGCCGCTGGAGAAGCTCCACAGCCCGTCGAGCAGGACGCCGTCGTCCACCGGCGTCGCGGTCGCGCCGGTGACCGAGAGGCCCGAGGCGATCAGCGCCTCCGGGTTGTCGCCCCAGACGTCGTCCTGCGCCTCGACGCAGTTCATCGACAGCACCAGGCTGTGCGCCACCAGGTTGGTGAACACCCAGGCGCTCGACCCGCAGCCGCGGCCGAGCTGGACGGCGATGTCGATGATCGTCCGGTTCTCGCATTCCAGCCCGCCATAGCGCTTCGGCTGGAAGATCCGGTAGAACCCGGCGTCAAGGAAATCGCGATGCGTCGAATCGGGCATCCGGCGCAGCGCGTCCGCCTCCTTCTGGCGTTCCAGCAGCACCGGCACCATCGCCGCCGCCTTTCCGGTCAGCGACTCGCGCAGGCTTCCATCCGCGGCCATTCGCTCTTCTCCGCCTCTAGGGTTTTGGTTGCGCAGCCTCTATCCATCACAACGCGGCCCCACCGTCACGGCCGGCGCTCCCAACCGAAACGGGCACTACCCCTCCCCCTCCACGTCGCGCACCGAGGTCTCGGGCACCAGACCGGGTCGCTGGCGTTGCAGGGTGCGCCGGCCGTTCTCCAGATAGCGCCCGTCCGCCGCGCGGCGCGCCGCCTGCTCCCAGTCGTCCGACCAGTCGCCGAGCGAGTAGCCGTGCCACGGCGATTCGGGCTTCAGCTTCGGCAAGCCGAGCCGTTCCCAGAGCGCCTTCGCGCCCTCCATGTAGTCGCGCCCGGGCAGCGCCAGCGGCGGCATGGGCGACTTCATCGTCGCGTCGATCAGCAGCGTCGAGTCCTCCTCCCCGGCGTGCTCGCGCTTGGGCCCGTGGCCCTGCCCGCGATGCGGCAGGGCAACCACGTCCTCGACCGGGTTGTGGCGGTAGGCCATCGCCCACAGCAGCGCGTCGGCGTTGTCGGGGTCGATGTCGTCATTGACCGCGATGCAGATCTTGCTGCAATCGCCCTTGAAGCTCGCGGCTCCGTAGAGCGCGCGCCACACCTCGGTGCGCGGCGCGCCGCGCTCCAGCGTGACGACGGTCACCCGCAGCAGCCCGGTCAGCTTCTCGTGCAGCGCCACCCCGGTGACCGCCTTGACGCCGAGCGCGTCCCGCAAATGGCCGAGGAACAGCGGCTCGTAGGCGACCCGCTTGATGACGCTCGATTCGGACGGCGCGACCTGGCTGATATAGGACGGGATGACCGGGTTCGCCTTGCGGGTGATCGCGGTGATGCGCATCGGCATGTTGAACTCTTCGAGCGCGACATGGCCGTGGCTCTCGCCGAACGGCCCCTCGGGCTCCAGCATGTCGGTGTCGATCTCGCCCTCGATCACCAGCTCGGCCTCGGCGGGGACCAGGAGGTCCACCGTCTTCGCGCGCACCACGTTGATCGGCTCGCCGGCGAGCCCGCCGGCGATGTCGAGCTCGTCCACGTCCAGCCCGAGCTTCTGCGGACCCATGAAGGCCACGTATGGCGGGCAGCCCAGCACGATTGCGCAGGGCAGCGTCTCCCCCTTCGCCTTGTGCTTCTTCCAGTGGACGTAGCCGCCGGCGCCGCCCACCCGGGTCGCCATGCGCACCACCAGCCGGTCCGGCGCCTTGAGCGCGGCGCGGTAGGTGCCCATGTTCTGCACCCCGGTCTCGGGGTCGCGGGTGATCACGTTGGTCGCCGCCAGCGTCGGCGCGCTGTCGAAGCCGGGGGTGGAGATCGGGATCGGCAGGGCGTCGAGCCCGTTGCCCTCGCCCGCCAGATCGTCGCCCGCGACCACCACCTCCTGGCAGGGTGCGGTATTGACCCGGCGCGGCGGCACCGGCCGGGCGATGGCGCGGTCCCAGCGCGCCGGGATGTCGGCGATCTCGGCCCGCATGCCGACGCCGTAGACCGCCCGGTTGGCGGCCAGCGCGCCGATCACCACGGGGATGCCGTAGCGCCGGTCCAGGCTGTCGGTCACGTTGCGGAACAGGAAGGCGCGGCGCTCTTCCTCGCCGAGCCCGCCACGGAACTGCCAGCGCACCAGGGGCACCATCTCGGTGTCCTTGTTGACCGGCTCGTCGACGGTCAGCAGCA
>JAPPGP010000109.1:6035-9956 GCA_028821395.1 Defluviicoccus sp. | reverse complement strand
AAGCGCGGCAGCCAGGCGCCCAGCGCGCGCTCGCCGGCCGGCTCGACGACATGGATGGTCATGGTGGCAGGCGCGCTGTCCTGCAACCCGTCGCTCACGGTGAAGGTGAAGCTCGCATAGGGGCTGCCGCTCGCCCCCGCCGCCGGGGCGAACGCCAGGGCGCCCGCCTCCAGCCGCGCCCGGGTCACGATCTCGCCCGCCGTCACCGACGCGCCGCCGAGACGCAGCGAGCTTCCCGCCGGCAGGCCGTCCAGCCCGCGGATCGCGATGCCGGCCAGCGCGTCGCCGTCGGCATCGGAGAAGCCGAAATCGCCCGCCCGGAACGCGTAGCGCGTATCCGGGCGGATGCGCACCGAGCCGTCCGCGGCCACCGGCGCCGCGTTGCCGACGGCCAGGCCGCTGACGCGGATCATCAGGGAGTCGTCGACCGCGGTGAAGGCGCCGGTCGATTCGCGGCGTCGTTGCAACCCCCGGTCATCGATGCTCCAGCCCGGCGCGGAGCTTGCGTCCTCCGCATCCGACAGGACGGTGGCGACGGCTGTGGCGACGGTCGAATCGTGGCTTCGTTGCAAACCTCCCGTGCCGATCCGCGGGCTCGCCGCGGCCGTCGCGTCCTCCGACTCCGAGCTGGTGAAGCTGACGCGCACATCGCCGCCGCCGGGTGCCGCCTCGATCACCACCCAGTAGTCGGTCGACGGGCGCAATGCGGTGTTCGGCGGCGCGATGAACGCGTAGTCGCCCGGCATGCCGCGCGATATCGAGCCCGTCTCGGCGGCCAGCCTCGCGACCTCGACCGAGCCGCTTCCCGCTGCCGCCCCCCGGACCACGCGCACCCGCGGGGCGGCGTTTCCGGTGCGGGTCCGAGCGGAGAGCCGCAGATCGACCCTTGCCAGGGTGTAGCCCCCGGCATTCCCGCCGGTGGTGAACTTCTGGGCGAAGTCGTTGAAATTGACAGCGCGGGCGATGGCCGCGCTCTGCCCCAGATTGCCAACCAGCGCCGCGCCCGGGGTGCCGGGCAGGGGCGCGGGCTGGACGGAACCGCTCGGGGGGTAGGCCTCGCTGGTGCGGGTCTCCACGGCTCCCCCGCCGTCGGTGAAGGAGAGCCTTACCCTGACCCGCTTGCCCTCGTCGTCGGCGCCCAGCTGGTAGCTGCTCGCGGTCGCGCCGGCGATCTCGGTCTCGGTCCCCGCATCGATCCGGATCCACCGGTAGCGGAACGAGGAAGGCACCCCGTCGCGATCCGCGACCGAGCCCCGGCCCGCCTGCAGCCGCCGGCCGACGGTCGCGGTGCCGGCGATCTCCGGCGTGCCGGTGGCGGGGCTGTTGCTCCTGCTGCCGCTGACCCGGAGCATCAGAGCATCCTCATGCCCGTCGAAGGCGCCGGTCGAAGCGTGGTTCCGGTCCAGACGTCCGTCGTCGATGCTCCAGCCCGCCGCGGCGCCTGCGTCTTCCGCATCCGACTCGGTGGGGGCGACACGTACGTCACCGCCGCCGGGTGCCGCCTCGACCACCACCCAGTAGTCGGTCGCCGGGCGCAGCGCGGTGTTGGGCGGCGCGAGGAACGCGTAGTCGCCAGACATGCCGGGCGGTATCGGGTCCGTCTCGGCGTCGAGCGTCGCGACCTCGACCGAGCCGCTTCCCGTCGCCGCCCCCCGGACCACGCTCACCCGGGGGGCGGCGGTGCCGGTGCCACTGCCGGAATTGAGCCGTATATCGACCCTGGCCAGGGTGTAGCCCCCGGTATTGCCGGTGGTGAATTTCTGCGCTAAGTCGAACTCGCCGACACTGAGGAAGGCGCCTTCGTTCTGCTCCAGATTGCTCACCAGCGCCGCACCCGGGGTGCCGGGCATGGGCGCGGGCCGGACCGACCCGCTCGGGGGGTAGGCCTCGCTCGAGCGCGTCTCCGCGCCTCCCCCGTCGTCGGTGAAGGAGAGCCTCACCCTGACCTGCTTGCCCAGATCGGCGGCGTCCAGCGGGTAGCTGCTCGCGGTCGCGCCGGAGATCTCGGTCTCGGTCCCCGCATCGACCCGGACCCACTGATAGGCGAACGGGGGAGACACCCCGTCGGGGTCCATGACCGAGCCCCGGCTCGCATGCAGGCGGCGGCCGACGGTCGCGGTGCCGGCGATCTCCGGCGTGCCGGTGGCGGGGCTGTTGATCCTGCTGCCGCTGATGCGGATCATCAGAGCATCGTCATCGCCGTCGAAGGCGGCGGTCGAAGCGTGGTTCCGGTCCAGACGTCCGTCGTCGATGCTCCAGCCCGCCGCGGAGCCCGCATCCTCCGCATCCGACTGGGTGGCGCCGACTCGCACGCCGCCGCCGCTGGATGCCGCCTCGACCACCACCCAGTAGTCGGTCGCCGGGCGCAGCGCGGTGTCGGGCGGCGGGATGAACGCGTAGCCGCCCGGCACGCCGGGCGGTATCGGGTCCGTCTCGGCGGCCAGGCTCGCGACCTCGACCGAGCCGCTTCCCGTCGCCGCCCCCCGGACCAAGCGCACCCGCGGGGCGGCGGTGCCGGCACCGACGCCGGCCAGACCGAGGAGCCCTAGATCGACCCTGGCCAGGGTGTAGCCCCCGGCATTGTCGCCGGTGGTGAATTTCTGGGCCAGGTCGAAATCGCCGACACGGAGGCCGGCGTCCGGGGTCTGGGCCAGATTGCTCACCAGCGCCGAGCCCGGGGTGCCGGGCAGGGGCGCGGCCCGGACGGACCCGCTCGGGGGGTAGGCCTCGCTGGTGCGCGTCTCCTCGGCTCCCCCGTCATCGGCGAAGGAGAGCCTCACCTTGACCTGCTTGCCCAGATCGTCGGCGGCCAGCGGGTAGCTGCTGAAGGTGGCGCCGGGGATCTCGGTCTCGGTGCCCGCATCGACCCGGATCCACTGATAGGCGAACGGGGGAGACACCCCGTCGTCGTCCGCGACCGAGCCCCGGCTCGCCTGCAGCCGGCGGCCGACGGTCGCGGTGCCGGCGATCTCCGGCGTGCCGGTGGCGGCGGTGTTGATCCTGCTGCCGTTGACGCGGATCATCAGAGCATCCCGATGCCCGGAGAAGGAGCCGGTCGAAGCGTGGTTCCGGTGCAAACGATCGTCGTCGATGCTCCAGCCCGCCGCGGAGCTTGTGTCCACGGCATCCGAGCGGGTGACGAGGACGCGTACGTGGCCGCCTTTGCCCATTGCCCTTTCCACCACCAGCCAGTAGTCCGTCGACGGGCTCAGCACGGTGTTCTCCGGCGCGATGAGCGCGTAGTTGCCCGCCACGGTGCGAGGTATCGGCGACGTCCCGGCGGTCAGCCTCGCGACCTCGACCGAGTCGCTTCCCGTCGCCGCCCCCCGGACCACGACTACCCGGGGGGCGGCGAAGTCGCCCGCCAGGGCACGGCTGATCACGAGCCGCAGATCGACTCCGGTCAGGGTGTAGCCCCTGGCGGTCGGGCCGGTGGTGAACTTCTGGGCCAAGTCCGCAGAACCGAGCGGGTGGTTGTTGGTCTCGGGCTGTCCCAGATTGCTCACCAGGACGGTCGACTGCGCCGTGGCCTCCGCCGCCCAGAGGGCGAAGGCGAGAAGCGGCGCGAGCCAGACCGCAAGGCGCCCGCCGTCCCTGCGGTGCGCCGGGTTTGCCAAGAGCGTCCGTCCCATACCCAGCCCCCTCTCGCCGTTCATCGGCGAATTATATCAATAATTACATGAAACGATGTATGCCGATCATGTCAAAAGATAGGCCGCCCGCCACCCCGTCACTTCGAGGGGAGCCCCGGACTCGATCCTCGGCGAAGGGGAGACACAACGTCATTTGGACCGGAGCCGTGCGCAGCACGGCGGCGTGGTGGGTGGAACCAGCCCCCCCGGGCCAGGGTTGTCAACCAGTCTCTTATAAAAAAAAAACACCCCCCCACACCCGAAAAAAAGGAGGATTGCGGGTTAGGGA
>JAPPGP010000109.1:0-6025 GCA_028821395.1 Defluviicoccus sp. | reverse complement strand
TGGGTTAAACAAACCTAATTTTGCCCGGCCCCGGGGCCCCCCCGGGGGGGGGGCAAAACCCCCCCCCCCCCCGGGGCCCTGCCCCCCCCCCCCCGCGCCTGCGACGCCACGGTCGAAATGACGAGGCGGCGGCGCCCGGTCAGAAGCGTGCGGTGAGGCGGGCGCGGGCGTGGTGGGTCGGCGGGGCGGTCCCGGGAAGACCGCCCGGGGCCGATCCGCTCGCCGCCGAGGCTCACCGCGGCCTGCGACCGCCGCGCCGCGCGCATCCTTCGCTCCACCGCGTCGAGCACCTGGTCCGCCGCCATGCGCCTGAAGCGCGACACCCAGGCGCCGGCCGCCCGCTTGGCGCCCCGACCGACGACATGGACGCTCATCGTGGCGGGCGCGCTGTCGGCAGACCCGTCGCTCACGGTGAAGGCGAACGCCGCATAGGGGCTGCCCGTCTCGCCCACTTCCGGGGCGAAGTCCAGACGGTCCGCCTCCAACCGCACCCGGGTCACGATCTCGCCCGCCGTCACCGCCGGGGGGCGAGACCCGTACCGGAGGCGGCCGGACCCCCGGACTCGTTCCGCGGGCCGGCCATGACGTTGGAGGATGACGCGGGGGGACGGGCCGGGCGCGACTCCGGGGCGAGACGCCGTTTCGCGGCCGTCAGCTGCGGCTTGCCGCCCGATGTTCCGCGTGAAACATCGGGCCCGCGTCACTCGGCGGCGGCGGGCCCGCGGATGTCGTCCTCGACCAGGTGCGGCTTGTGGGCGCCGTGCGAGACGGCGCCCGCGATCAGCTTCTTCGGCTTCTGCACCGTCGCCGGGTCGGCCGCCGCCACGCCGACCGGGCGCGCGCCCTTGACGGTCACCCGGTCCATGATCCGAGTCTGAGGCCAGTAGTCGTGCACCGCGTAATGCTGCACGGAGCGGTTGTCCCACAGCGCCAGCGTGTGCGGGCGCCAGTGCAGCCGGTACTGGAGCTCCGGGATCAGCGCCTGGTGGAACAGCGTGTCCAAGAGCGAGGCGCTCTCGCGCTCGTCCATGTCCTTGATGCGGATGGTGAATTGCGGGTTGACGAACAACACCCTGCGGCCGGTCACCGGGTGGACGCGGACCACGGGGTGGGCGATCGGCGGGTAGATCGCCTCGAAGCGCCTGAGCTGCTCGCGGTCCTCCGGCGTGTCCTCGAAGATCTGCTTGAACGGCTTCATGTCGTGCACCGCCTGGAGCCCGTCGATCAGCCCGCGCATGCGCGCACTCAGCCCCTCATAGGCGGCCGACATCGAGGCGAACACGGTGTCGCCGCCGACCTCCGGCACCACCTTGGCGCAGAGCGCGGTCGCCATCGGAGCACGATCGACAAGGCACCCCCCTCAAGAGACTCCCGAGGCACAGAGCAGGGCGCCTTCCCACTATGGAATCGTTCGCCTACGATTTGCGCCGGTCATGTGGAACGCTCTGTGTCGAAGGGACTCTGGGTGACGGGCTTTTCCGACGACTACGCGGACGCGCACGACCGTCACTGGCGGGACGCGGAGCTGCTGTTCGCTTACCCGGCCCCGGCGAACGCCGACCACCTCTACGGGTTGAGCGCCGAATGCGGTCTGAAAGCGGTGCTGGAAGTCGAGGGCCAACCCGTAGCGCCGACATACAGGCTGCATGTCGACAGGCTCTGGTCCGCGTTCGAGACCTTCGCTCGCGGAAGGACGGGAGCCGCGTACCTCTCCATGCTGCCGGCCGGCAGGCCCTTCCAGGACTGGGAGGTCGGCCAGCGCTATGCGCACCGCAAGCATTTCGGGCCGGCATGTGTCGCTTCGCATCGCGACGCGGCCCGCGCGGTTCGTGCTATGTTTCAATCCGCAAGGCAGGGCGGCAAGCCGTGACGGACAGCTTCATTCCTTTCGACGACATGCGGCGGCGCCTTGAGGGCGCCATCGCGGGTCTGGGAGCGGAGGCCGTGCCCGACGGCATCGGCCGCCTGTATCTGGTGCGCGATCTGTTCGGCAGGGTGCGCATATCGGCGTCGGACGCATTCGAGGAAAATCGACATGTCCGCAGCGCTCTGGAGCGGCTCGCCGCCGCCCTGAGCGAGGCGTTGGGTGCGCGCGGCTATCCCGCGGACGAGGGCGTGCTGTTCGTGGGCGACGGGTTGCTGGAAACCCTTGACGACACGGCTCAGGAAATCCGTTCACGCGTGTTTCTGGCCGATCGGTTGGTGACGGGACGCGGCTGGTGGACGGTCGGCGAGGCGGACGAAGACGCCGCGCGCAGCCGCATCACCCTGTACTCCGTCAAAGGCGGCGTGGGACGCAGTACGACCGCCGCGGTGCTGGCGTGGCACCTTTCACGCAAGGGGGAACGGGTGCTGGCGGTCGACATGGACCTCGAGTCGCCCGGCCTCTCTTCCGCGATGCTCGAGACGGAACGTCGGCCCAAATTCGGTCTGGCGGACTGGTTCGTGGAGGACTTGGTTGGGCAGGGAGATCTCGTGGTCGACGATATGCTCGCCGCACCCGCTTGGGCGCAGATCTTCGAAGGCGATGTCCGCGTGGCGCCCGCGCACGGCCGCGATCCAGGGGAGTATCTGGCTAAGCTGGGGCGCGTGTACATGGACACAGCGGATGAGTCATGGACCGGCCGGCTCGAACGCGTTTTGACCACCCTGGAATCTTCGTTCAGACCGACGGTGGTACTGCTGGAGAGCCGTAACGGTTTGCACGATATTGCGGCCGCCTCTGTCACCGACTTGAACGCGGAGGTATTGTTGTTCGCGACCGATTCGGAAAGCACTTGGACCGACTACGGCATCCTGTTCCGTCATTGGCGAGAGAGGGACCTGGCGGAACGCATCAGGGAACGCGTCTCGGTCGTATCGGCGCTGACGCCCGTACCCGACAGGGAAGAGTATGTCAGGAGCTTTCGGGCGCAGGCGTGGGATCTGTTTCGGGATCATCTATTCGACGAAGTGGACGCGACAGGCGACCCGGTCGGAGATTTTTCGTTCGATCTGGACGAAAAAAACGCGCCCCACGACCCGTTGGAAATAGGCTGGAACCTTGGCTTCGCGGCGGGTGCCTCGCTACAGGACCTTGACGAGGAAACCATCGATTCGGCCTATGGGAAGTTCTTGAAATCGTTCGACGAACGCGTTCATGTGAGCGGCGAAGAGGACGAACCGTGACCGCTGCGATCGACCCCGAACAAACGCGAATTGCGCTCGCCCAATTGCCGAAAGGGACAAGCCATGCCGACAGTCCCGACCTTGCGCAGGTGTACCTTCCGCCGTCCCATTTGAAGGCGATGGACCCCGACAACATGCTTGTTACCGGCATGCGCGGCGCCGGAAAGACCTTCTGGTGGGGTGCGCTTCAGGAACCGGATATTCGTCAACTCATCGATCGGACGAACCGAGACTCCACGTTGAGCGAGAACACCGAAGTGCGGACAGGTTTCGGTGTCAGACCGGCGCCGGACGACTATCCGGACAAGGATGTCCTGAGGCGACTCCTGCTGGACGGGGCCGAGCCGCGGACCATCTGGCGCGCGGTCCAGGCCTGGCAACTCGCGGGCGATGACCACCCGATCCGGCGTCAGGAGTCCTGGAAAGAGCGACTCAACCTTGTCGACCGCGAGCCCGAGGCGATCGCGCGCCTGTTCCTGGAGCGCGATAACGAGTTTCACGAAGAGGGAATCCATCTCTTGCTGCTCTTCGATGCGTTGGACCGCTGCTCGGACGACTGGAGGGACATGTACCGCCTGATTCGCGGCTTGATGCAGACGGCGCTCGACATGCGGTCCTACCGTCGGCTCCGGGTCAAGATGTTCTTGCGATCGGATCAGGTGGACGAAACCCAGATAGCGGATTTCCCCGACGCATCGAAAGTGCTGTCCTCCGCCGTCGATTTGAGCTGGCCGGCTTCCGAGCTGTATGGCCTGCTTTGGCACAGCCTTATCAATGGCGCGCACGGACAGGAGTTCAGAACATTTATTGCGGACAGCAATTGGCATCCTATCCAGATTGGAGAAAAGCAACTCTTCTCGGTGTCACGACGCCTGATTTCTAAGGACGACCTTCAACGAGAAAGATTCCACAGCGTGTCCGGCCCTTTCATGGGGCGCAATCGCAGAAGGGGATTTCCCTATACGTGGATTCCAAACCATTTGGGAGACACGGAGAAAAGGGTCAGCCCACGTTCTTTTCTTCGAGCGCTTCGAACGGCGGCAGAGGAGACGGCGGAGCACTACCCGGAGCACAAATTCGCTCTGCACTATGAGAGCATCAAGCGGGGTGTGCAGGCGGCATCCAAGACCCGGGTCAATGAGGTCAAGGAAGACTATCCTTGGGTGGACCGACTGCTGATCTGCCTCGAAGGTATGACCGTTCCTTGCAAATTCGAAGAGGTCGAAGAACGGTGGAACGAACACCGTGTACTCGATCGCCTGAGCGAAGATGTTGAGCAGGGCGAGGTAAAGCTGCCGCCTCGACATATTGAAGACGGCGCTCGAGGCATCCGTTTGGACTTGGAGACTTTGGGGGTGTTCCTTCGGATGCGCGACGACCGGGTCAACATCCCCGACGTGTTCAGGGTCGGGTATCGCTTGGGCAGAAAAGGCGGGGTCAGGGTAGCCCGCTGAGTGGTCGGGGCGTCGCTACGTTGCGCGCGCCGGTGAAGTCCTTCGTCAAAATGAGGTTGAAGTCGAGCCTCGTCCCCCCGGGGACGCGAGGCCGACGGCGACCCCCCGCGCGGACGGGCGAGGCACTCGTCAACGGCATGTCCAACGATCTTGACCCGACGGATAAGTCAACGATGCCGCCCGATGTTTCCCGTGAAACATCGGGCCCGCGTCACTCGGCGGCGGCGGGCTCGCGGATGTCGTCCTCGACCAGATGCGGCTTGTGGGCGCCGTGCGAGACGGCGCCGGCGATCAGCTTCTTCGGCTTCTGCACCGTCGCCGGGTCGGCCGCCGCCACGCCGACCGGGCGCGCGCCCTTGACGGTCACCCGGTCCATGATCCGAGTCTGAGGCCAGTAGTCGTGCACCGCGTAATGCTGCACGGAGCGGTTGTCCCACAGCGCCAGCGTGTGCGGGCGCCAGTGCAGCCGGTACTGGAGCTCCGGGATCAGCGCCTGGTGGAACAGCGTGTCCAAGAGCGAGGCGCTCTCGCGCTCGTCCATGTCCTTGATGCGGATGGTGAATTGCGGGTTGACGAACAGCACCCGCCGGCCGGTCACCGGGTGGACGCGGACCACGGGATGGGTTATCGGCGGGTAGATCGCCTCGAAGCGCCGAAGCTGCTCGCGGTCCTCCGGCGTGTCCTCGAAGATCTGCTTGAAGGGCTTCATGTCGTGCACCGCCTGGAGCCCGTCGATCAGCCCGCGCAGGCGCGCGCTCAGCCCCTCATAGGCGGCCGACATCGAGGCGAACACGGTATCGCCGCCGACCTCCGGCACCACCTTGGCGCAGAGCGCGGTCGCCATCGGCGGCGCGGCGCGGAAGGTCTCGTCGGAATGCCACACGTCGGTGCCGAAGGGCGGGGTGTCGGCGTCGTTCTCGAAGCGGATCAGCGCCGGCGCGTCCTCGACATGCGGCGCGAAGGGGTGGACCGAGAGCTCGCCGAAGCGCTCGCCGAATTCCATCAACTGGTCCGACGTGATCTCCTGGCCGCGGAAGATCAGAAGCTGGTGCTCGGCGAGCCCGTCATGGATCGCATCGCGCGCCGCGTCGTCGAGGGGCCGGGCGAGGTCGACGCCCTCGACCTCGGCGGCCAGGCTGGCGCCCACCCGGCGGAAGGAAATGCCCATCGCGGCCTCCTCGGTCTGCCGGCTCCAGCTTATCCAATATCGCCTCAATCGGCCAACAGCGCCGGCATCACCAGGGTGAGCGCCGGGAAGACGACGATCAGCACCACCCTGAGCGCGTCCGAGGCGAGGAACGGGACCACCCCCTTGAAGGTCTCGATCATCGGCACGTCGCGCGCCATCGAGTTGATGACGAACACGTTGAGCCCGACCGGCGGGGTGATCAGCCCGACCTCGA
>JAPPGP010000207.1 GCA_028821395.1 Defluviicoccus sp. | reverse complement strand
GCCGTGGTGTCGCCGGCGACGCCGCCGGCGATCACGCGCACGTCGCGCCGCCCGGCCGCGTGCAGCGCCCGTTCCAGCGCCGCCGGGAAGGCATCCCGTGCCGCCAGCCCCCAGCCGGAGGTCAGGCTGTCGCCGAAGGCGAGCAGCCGGGTCTCCGCCGCCGCCGGCAGCGAGACGGAAGCAACCAGCAGGACGGCCATCGCGGCGGCGCGTAGACTGTTGATTCCGCCAGCGCAGCCGCCATATCGAGCCCTGTAGCACGACCGACTGCCGCCCATGCCCCTCGACGCCGACGCCCCGCTGGTCCGCCTGGACAAGATCGACCTCAGCCTCGACAGCGCGGCGGGGCGGGTGGACATTCTTCGCGGCATCGATCTCTCCGTCGGGCGCGGCGAAACGATCAGCGTGGTAGGGCCGTCGGGGTCGGGCAAGACCAGCCTGATGATGGTGATCGCCGGGCTCGAACGCCAGACCGGGGGCTCGGTTGCGATCGACGGGCGCGACCTCGCCGCGCTCGACGAGGACCAGCTCGCCCGCCTCCGCCTGGAGAATATCGGCATCGTGTTCCAGAACTTCCACCTGGTGCCGACGATGACGGCGCTGGAGAACGTCGCCGTGCCGCGCGAGCTCGGCGGCAGCGCCGCCGCCTTCGCCGAGGCCGGGGCGGCGCTCGAACGGGTCGGGCTGGGTCACCGGACCGGGCATTACCCGGGCCAGCTCTCGGGCGGCGAGCAGCAGCGCGTGGCGCTTGCCCGCGCGTTCGTCACCCGGCCGGCGCTGCTGCTCGCCGACGAGCCGACCGGCAATCTCGACGGCGACACCGGAAATGCGGTGATCGACCTCCTGTTCTCGCTGGTCGCGGAGGCCGGGACGACGCTGCTCCTGGTCACCCACAACCCGGTGCTGGCGGCGCGCTGCGCGCGCGGGCTCACGCTGTCGGACGGGCGGATCGCCGCCGACCGGACGGCGCCGTGAGGGGCGGCGTCGCGCTCCGCCTCGCGCTGCGCGAGCTGCGCGGGGGCTTGCGCGGGTTCCGGATCTTCGTTGCCTGCCTCGCCGTCGGCGTCGCCGCCATCGCCGCGGTGGGCTCGACCGCCTCGGCGATCCGCGCCGGGATCGAGGCCGACGGGCAGAAGACGCTGGGCGGCGACGTCGCGATCCGCAGCCTGCACCGCGACATCGCGGCCGAGCGCCGGGACTGGCTCGCCGGCGCCGGCGCGCTGTCGCGCTCGATGCGCATGCGGGCGATGACGCGCACCGCCGACCGTAGCGCCCGCTCGCTGATCGAGCTCAAGGCGGTCGATTCCGCCTACCCGCTCTACGGCGAGCTCGCGCTCGTCCCGGACTTGCCGGTGGATGCGGCGCTCGCGGCCGGTGCCGACGGCGCGTGGGGCGCGGCGGTGGAGAGCCGCCTCCTGGACCGGCTCGGCGTCGCCCGCGGCGCGCGCATCCGCATCGGCGAGGCCGATTTCGAGATCCGCGCGACCATCGACCACGAGCCCGACCGGCTGGGCGACGGCGGGCTGATCGGGCTGGGTCCCAAGGTGATCGTGTCGGCCGACGCGATGGCGGCGACCGGGCTGATCCGCCCGGGCAGCCTGGTGCGCTATTTCTACAAGCTCCGGCTCGCGCCGAACGCGGATCTGGCGGCGTGGCGCGCGCGGCTCGACCGACGCTTCCCCGATTCGGCGTGGCGGGTGCGCGACCGCTCCAACGCCTCGCCGGGGACGCAGCGCTTCATCGACGGCACCCAGGTCTTCCTCACCCTGGTCGGGCTGACCGCGCTGCTGGTCGGCGGGGTCGGGGTCGGCAACGCGGTCGCCAACTACCTCGCCGGGCGCATGGAGACCATCGCCACCTTCAAATGCATCGGCGCTTCCTCCGGCACGATTTTCGGCGTCTACCTGATCCAGATCCTGGTCATGGCGGCGGTCGGCATCGCCATCGGCCTGGTCCTCGGCGCCGCCGTGCCGCCGCTCGCGGGCGGGATCGTCAACGCGGCGCTCGGGGTCGAGGCGCGGTTCGGGCTGCATCTCGACGTGCTCGGCCTCGCGGCCGCGTTCGGCCTGCTGGTGGCCCTCCTGTTCTCGATCTGGCCGGTGGCGCGCGCCTGCGAGGTGCCCGGCTCGGCGCTGTTCCGGGCCGTGGTCGCGGAGACCCGGGCCTGGCCGCGCCCTTGGGCGGTGGCCGCCACCGCCGCCATCGCCGCGATCCTCGCGGCTGTCGTCATCGGGACGGCGGACAATCTCGGCGTCGCGCTCTGGTTTGTCGGCGGCGCGGCGGCGGCGTTCGCGCTGTTCCGCGCGGCGGGCTGGGGCGTCGAGCGCGGCGCGGCGCGGTTCCGCCGGGTGAAGGGCGCCGCGCTCCGCCTCGCGCTTGCCAATCTGCACCGGCCGGGCGCGCCGTCTGCCAAGATCGTGCTGTCGCTCGGGCTCGGCCTCGCGGTGCTGGTGGCGACGGTCTCCATCGAGGGCAATCTGCGCAACCAGGTGGAGAACAGCCTGCCCTCGGGCGCGCCCGATTTCTACTTCGTCGATTTGCAGCCCGACCAGGTCGGCGCGTTCGAGGAGATCGTCCGGTCGATGCCCGGGGCGAGCGCGCTGCGCCGGGTGCCGATGCTGCGCGGGCGCATCCTGCGCATCGCCGGCAAGCCGGCCTCGGAAGCCGCAATCGACCCCGGGGCGCGCTGGCTGCTGCGCGGCGACCGGGGCATCACCTGGTCTGCCCGACCGGCGGCCGACACCAGGCTGGTGGCGGGAAGCTGGTGGCCGGCGGACTATGCAGGGAAGCCGCTGATCTCGCTGTCGCACGACGCCGCCGCCGGGCTCGGGCTCGGCCTCGGCGACACGCTCACCGTAGACGTGCTCGGGCGCGGGATCACCGGGACGGTCGCCAATATCCGCGAGGTGCGCTGGCGGTCGCTCCGCATCAACTTCGTGATGGTGTTCTCGCCGGGCGTGCTGGAAAGCGCGCCGCAGACCCAGCTCGCCACGCTGAACGCGCCGCCCGGGTCGCTCGCCGGGATCGAGGCGGCGGTGACCGACCGCTTCCCCAACGTGACAGCGATCCGCGTGGGCGAGGTGCTGGGCATCGCGCGCGGCGTGCTGGAGCGCATCGCCGCGGCGGTGCGCACCGCGGCGGCGGTGACGCTGCTGGCCGGCATCCTGGTGCTGGCCGGCGCGGCGGGGGGGGGGGGCCCCCGCCCCGGGGGGGACCCGGGGGGGGGGGAAGGGGGGGGGGGGCCCCCCGGGGCGGGGGGGGGCGCCCCACCCCAGCAGAAAAGGGGGGGGGGGGGGGGGGCACCGGCGGCGGGTCTACGACGCGGTGGTGCTCAAGGTGCTGGGCGCGACCCGGGGCCGGGTGCTCGCCGCCTATTGCATCGAATACGGGCTGCTCGGCGCGGCGACGGCGGTGATCGCGGGGCTCGTCGGCACGCTCGCCGCATGGGCCGTGGTGACCCGCATGATGCAGTTCGAGTGGCTGTTCCAGCCCTGGATCGCGGCCGCCACGGTGGCCGGGGCGGCGGCGCTGACGCTCGCCTTCGGCTTCCTCGGCACCTGGCGCGCGCTGGGCGACAAGGCCGCGCCCCTGCTGCGCAACGAGTAGCCCCGTGGACGCTTGATTTCCGCCCCGCTCCGACCATATGTTAGCGGCGTTCAGACACATCCTGCGAGAGGATGCTCATGGCGTTCGGAACCGAACGGACCGCTGCGCGCGGGGCCGAGGCACGCGAGGTATTCGATGCCGGGCTCAGGGCGCACATGCTCCGCGTCTACAACTACATGGCCTCGGGCCTGGCGCTGACCGGGATCGTCGCCTTCGCCGCGGCACGCTACGGGCTGTACGAGGCGCTCGCCGGGACACCGCTGATCTGGGTGGTGATGCTGGCGCCGCTCGGCTTCGTGTTCTTCCTGAGCTTCAAGATCCAGACCATGCGCGCCTCGACCGCGCAGACCCTGTTCTGGGCCTTCGCCGGGATCATGGGGCTCTCGATGGCGGGCATCTTCCTGGTCTTCACCGGGGCGAGCATCGCGCGGGTGTTCTTCATCACCGCCGCCACCTTCGCGGCGATGAGCCTCTGGGGCTACACCACCAAGCGCGATTTGTCCGGGATGGGGTCGTTCCTGTTCATGGGGCTGATCGGCATCATCCTCGCCTCGCTGGTCAACATGTTTATCGGATCGAGCGCGCTCCACTTCGCGATCTCGGTGATCGGGGTGATCGTCTTCGTCGGGCTCACCGCCTACGACACCCAGCGGATCAAGAATGAATACGCCGAGTGGCACGATGCCGAGACCTCCGGGAAGCTCGCCATCATGGGCGCGCTCAGGCTCTATCTCGACTTCATCAACCTGTTCATGATTCTCCTGCATTTCCTCGGCGACCGCCGCTAGGCGGGTCCCGATCCACGGCTCAGGGGGCGCCTACGGGCGCCCCCTTTCGTTTGGGGATTATATACGAAAGTGCCAGATGCCTGACTAGGCGTCCTCGTCCTCGACGATTTCCACCGGCGCGAACAAGGCGTCCACGATTTCATCCACAGTCGGCCGCGATCCATCCGGCCTCGTGAGGTCGATCGGTTCCTCGAGCTCGGCCTTGCTCGGCTGATAGGCGTGCGGCTTCACGCGCACTTGGCGGCGGGTGATCTGGACAGGCTCTTTCCGCTTGGCGGGCATGGGTAGAAGATATCCTACTTCCCATCGACTGTCACGCGGGTCCCCGCTAGGTTGCCTCCATCGCCAGACACATCACGGCTCGGTCCCTATGCCGGGCCGCCCGCGCTCGCGCGGGAATCCTCATATGCCGTGATGATTGTCTGGCGACCGGCCCGGCACCCGCCGGGTCGCCAATGGGAGAGATCCATGCAAACGAGAATTCTGGCCGCTGCGGCGGCCACGGTGATGCTTGCGGCGTGCGGAGGCGGCGGAGGCTCGGGTGAAGCGCCACCAGTGACGAATGTGGCGCCCATCGTCGCCGCGTCGGGGGGACAGCCGCTCACCCTGTCGTCGAGCCAAGTCAAGGCGGCGCTGCAAACGAGACTCGACGCGGCCGATTCGCTGCTGAGTACCGACATCGCCGGTTTCGGTACGGTCCCGGACATCGCGGTGTCCTGCAGCGGCGCCGTTTGCTCCGCCGCAGGCTCGAACTTCTACCTGTCCGATTTCGATCTGTCCGGCTCGTATGAAGGCATCATGACCCGGAACGGGATCTCGGTCGGCCAGGGCCGATCGACCGAAACCGAGCAAGGCATCAAGTCCGATACCCAGATCTACGGCGGCTGGGCCGACCACAACTTCTTCTGGATCGACCTCACCACGTTCGAAGAGCGCGGCGAGGTCTATGGCGGGGCCGCGATGGGCGGCTCGATCGGCAACGCTACGGGGAGCACGCCGGTCTCCGGCTCGGCCGTCTGGCGCGGCGTCATGGTCGGGCTCGAATTGCTGCGCGGCGAGGGCGTGCAGGGCGACACAACGATCACCGCGGACTTCGCGGCCTCAAATGTCGATGTGGCGTTCACCAACATCCACGACATCGAAACCGGGGCGGATCGCGCGAGCATCGCGTTCAGCGACATACCGTTCACCGCAGACGGCTTCGCCTCAAGCTCGAACGGTCGGATCGAAGGAAAGTTCTACGGCACCGGCCACGCCGAGGCCGGCGGCATCTTCGAGCGCGGCAACACCATCGGCTCGTTCGGGGCGCGGCGGCAGTAGGCTACATCAGCATCCAGCGGTTCTCGGCAGGCGAAGCGGCATCGGTCCCGAAGATGATGTCCCACCGCCCTTGTGGTGGGAGCGTTCCGTGTTCCTCGTGATAGGCGATCAGCGCGTCGCGCAGGGACTCCGTGATGTCGGACGGAAGATCGTCCGGTGAAAGCGCCATAGCGCCCTCCGTGCTTGGAGGGCACACTTGAACGGTTCGCCGGAATCTCTATGATTGCCGTCGTGCACGATCCGCCCCCGAGTGCCCTCGGGGTTTCAAGCGCCGCTGGTTCCCGCCAGCGGCGCTTCTCGTTCTAGGCGATCAGGTCCGGGTAGCGCAACCGCTGACCGATCATCCCTTCGACGATCCACTCCATCTGGTCGATGGTGTCGAGGTTGCGCATGTTGTGGCGACCGGCGAACTCCGTCACGTAGCGGCCGGTGTGCTTCTCGGAGAAGTGGTGGAAGGTTCCGTTGTAGCCGCGCTTGAGCATCGCCCAGAAGGACTCCATCCCGTTCGTGTGCGCCTGCCCTCGGACGTATTCGCGGGCTGAGTGCTTCACCGCTTCATGCTCGAACGGCATCCCCTCGTAGGAACCGTGCTCATCCGTGTAGACCGTGGCACCCGGTGCCGTGTGCGTTCCGACGAAGCCCTGTAGGGTGGCCTTGTTGGTCGAGGCGATCTGCTGGGCGGCCACGGAGTTTGTCGCGCGGTCCTTCGCGCCGATCACCGTCGCCTTGCCGGCGGTCCCGCGGCCGATGTCCCTCAGTGCCCGACGCTTCGCGTTGCTCATGTTCTTCCGCTTACCGCCGATATAGGTCTCGTCGACCTCGACCGGCCCGGAGAACGGCGCCTCGGGCTCTTCAAGCGACTTGCGGATGCGGTGCGCCAGATGCCAGGCGGTCTTCTGCGTCACTCCGAGATCCCGGTGCAGCTTCATCGAGGACACGCCCTTGAGGTTGGTCGCGACCAAATAGACCGCGAGCGCCCAGGTCTGATAGCCGAGCTTCGAGCCCTCCATGATCGTGCCGGTTTTGAGCGAGAAGCGCGGCTTGCCCTCGCAGTCGCGGCAGCGGTGCGTCATGGTCTTGTGGCGGATGCCCGACTGGACGTTGAGCGATCCGCATTTCGGGCAATACGGACCCTCCGGCCAGATGCGCGACTCGAACCACTCGCGGGCCGCGTCATCGTTCGGGAACATGCGGATCAGCTTGGTCAGCGTGATCCCTTCGCGGTGGCTTTTGCCCGGTGCTTTCTGTGCCATGACGGACTCTCCTTTGGCACTCTGATATAAATCATCCGGGCGAGCCGTTCAAGAGAAAAATGGCACTTTCGTATATAATCCCCTTTCGTTTGGGCTGGACGCGGCGCCCGCGCGGCGGGATCATCGGGCGGAAGCGGGGAGGCAGCGATGACGGGAACGGTCTATGCGGGCGTGGGGCACTGGCAGGCGAGCGGCCCGAAGGCGCGGACCTGCGGCTTCTTCCGCCGCCAGGCGGGCGACGGCGATTGGCGGGCGCTGACCCGGGGCCTGCCGCCGGACCCCGAAGTCCGCGCCATCGAGCTCCACCCCGACGATCCGGACATCGTGCTGGCCGGCACCCAGGACGGGGTCTGGCGCAGCGAGGACGGCGGCGACTCCTGGGAATCGCTCGGCCTGCCGGGGGAGCTGCGGACGGTGTGGTCGATCGCCTTCGACCCGAGCGATTCGGACACCGTGTTCGTCGGCGTCGAGGGGTTCGCGATCTGGCGCACGCGGGACGGCGGGGGGAGCTGGCGGCGTCTCGACGTGCCGGCGCCGGGCGGCATTCCCGAATGCCCCTTCGCCACTCGCGTGACGCGCATCGCCATCGACCCGAACGCGCCGGCTCACGTCTATGCCGGGCTCGAGGTGCTGGGCGTGGTGCGGAGCCTCGACGGCGGCGATTCGTGGGACGATGTGAGCGGCGACTTGCTGGCGCTCGCCGCGGCGAACGAACATTTGCAGAGCGGGCTGCTCACCGGCGACCCGCTCGAGGGGATGGTGGACATCCATGCGATCTCGGCGAGCCGCGCCGAGCCGGGAAGGGTCTACCTCGCCAACCGCATGGGGCTGTTCGCCACCGGGGACGCCGGCGCGCAGTGGTCGGAGCTCGGCATCGGCCGGTTCTCGCCGCTCACCTATGCGCGCGACGTATACGTCTCCGCGCACGACCCGGAACGCGTGTTCGCCGCGCTCAGCCCGGCCTCGGTGAGCGATGCGGGCGCGCTCTGGTGCTCGGACGACGGCGCCCGGACCTGGCGGCGATTCGATTCGGAGCTCCCCATCGGCTCCACCCTGATGAAGGTCGCCGAGAGCCCGCTCGACCCCGCGCGGATCTATTGCGGCGCGCGCGGCGGCCAGGTCTTCGGCACCGAGGATTCCGGCGCCACCTGGCGCGACATCCCGCTGCCCGACGGGGTGTCGGGCATCTACGCGATGGCGTGTGTGTGAGGGGCATATCGAAGGACGTGGCGGGGCGGAAAATGGTGGGCGCGGCTGGGATTGAACCAGCGACCCCTACGATGTCAACGTAGTGCTCTCCCGCTGAGCTACGCGCCCGCCGCCAGAGGTTCTATCGCCTCCGGCGCGCGCTTGGCAAGGGCGCGGATGACAGGGCGGGGGCGATCCGCTACATCTCTCGGGCGATGACCGGCGAGACGCGCATCGAGGCCTCCGACGGCCACGAGATCCTGTGGCCCGACGAGCAGGCGGCGCCGATCGTCCTCGCCTCGCCGCATAGCGGCGCCGAGTACCCGGCGGACTTCGTCGCCGCCTCGCCGCTCGGTCCTCTGGAATTGCGCCGCTCCGAGGACAGCTTCGTCGACGAGCTGTTTCTCGGCGCCCAGGCGCTCGGCGTGCCGCTCTTGCGGGCGCGCTTCCCGCGCGCCTATGTCGACCCCAACCGGGAGCCCTTCGAGCTCGACCCGGAGATGTTCGAAGACCGGCTGCCGCCCTATGTCAACGCCAGCTCGGCCCGGGTGGCGGCGGGGCTCGGCACCATCGCCCGGGTGGTCTCCAGCGGCAAGGAGATCTATCCCGGCAAGCTGCGCTTCGCGGACGCGCTCAGGCGGATCGAGACCTGCCACCGCCCCTACCACGCGGCGCTGCGCGGCCTCGTCGAGAGCACAAGCGCGCGCTACGGCTATTGCGTGCTGATCGACTGCCATTCGATGCCCTCGGTCGGCGCGCCGATGGACCCCGACGCGGGGCGCGGGCGGGCCGATTTCATTCTCGGCGACGGCTTCGGCTCGACCTGCCACGGCGCCATCGCCGGCGCCGTGCAGGAGGCGCTGGAGGCGCAGGGATACCGGGTGACCCGCAACAAGCCCTTCGCCGGCGGCTACACCACGAGGCATTACGGGCGTCCGGCGGAAGGCGTGCACGCGCTGCAGATCGAGACCAACCGCGCCCTCTACATGGAGGAGGACGCGATCGGCCGGCTGCCGGGGCTCGCCGATGTGGCCGGACATCTGACATCCGCGGTGGCAGCGCTGATCCGCCTCAGCCGGGTCGACCTGGCCGCCGAATGAGCGGCGCGCCGGACCGGACGCTGCGCGACGCCGTCGCCGGCGATTTCGCGGCGATCGCCGGGATCTACGCCCGCTACGTGCGCTGCACCACCGCGTCGTTCGAGACCGGGCCGCCGGACGCGGCGACGCTGCGTGAGCGCTGGCGCGCCGTCCTCGCCGACGGGCTGCCCTGGCTGGTCGCCGAGTCCGGCGGCGAGGTGGCGGGCTTCGCCTACGCGGCGCTCTACCGCCGGCGCCTCGCCTATCGCTTCACCGTCGAACACTCGATCTATGTGCGCGGCACGGATACGCGGCTCGGGCTGGGCGGAATGCTGATCGAAGAGCTGATCGCGCGCTGCGCCGCGCTCGGCTACCGCCAGATGGTCGCGGTGATCGGCGATTCCGACAACGCGGCCTCGATCGGCTTCCACGCCCGGCACGGCTTCCGCCATGCCGGCACGCTCGGCTCGGTAGGCTACAAGTTCGATCGCTGGGTGGACAGCGTGCTGATGATCCGCCCGCTCGGCGACGGCGACGCATCTCGCCCCTGACCGGGGCCCGCCGGTCCGCAGTCGTGCGCAGGCGGTGGCCGCCCGGAGGGGACAGGTGGCCACCGATTGGGAAGGGAAGTCCGGGAGCGGGGGGAGGTACGCGTTCTCCCGGACTTCCATGCCTTCAAGGCACGGCCAACCTAGCCCGAACTTCCCCCCAGAAATGGCCTGATTTTCAGGCATAAGTTGTTGTTTTCGCA